>JAKSLR010000031.1 GCA_024401095.1 Bacteroidaceae bacterium | reverse complement strand
AGGTGGTTAAGCTTTATGAGGTGCAGGAAGAAGGTACTGATATTCTGAAAGCAGCAGAGGAAGAGTAAGAACACATTTAATACTATCAACGTCATGAGGGATGCAACAAGATTAGATGTTTATTATAATGACAGTAAAGCACTATTCATTATTCCATTATATCAACGAAAATATGCATGGCAAAAGAAACACTGCCAGCGTTTGTTCGAGGATTTAAAGATTGTACATGAAAAGAACCTATATAGTCATTTCTTTGGCAGCATTGTTTCTGTAAAGGCAAGTGAGACACAGAATGACTTGCTAATCATTGATGGTCAGCAACGTATTACTACAATATCTATTCTTATTCTGGCAGCAATAAATGCTGTTCATAATGGAGATATGGCTTGTGATAATGACGAATTCCTCAATGATGTGAGAAAGAAGTATCTATATGCTCCTTATCGTAAAGGCGACAGGAAAATTAAGCTTGTTCCTATAGAAGATGATAGAAGAGCTTATGATGCACTCTTTACAAATGATGAAGATAATTTTGTAAGTCCTTCTGAATCAGGCGTGACAAGTAATTATCTGTTTTTCTATGACTTGATTAAATCAGCATCATCTATCACTTTTGAGGATTTGATAGAAGCTATTGAAAGGCTGATTGTTATTGATATTTGCCTTGACTCAAAAGACAACCCACAGCTAATCTTTGAAAGCCTTAACTCCTGCGGAAAAGATCTTGAAGAAGCAGATAAGGTAAGAAACTATCTGCTTATGTCCTTGACAAAAGAGGAACAAGAGGAATACTATCATACATACTGGAGCAAAATAGAAAAATATACCGATGGAGAGCCAACCATGTTCATCCGTGATTATTTAACTATTAATACAAATATTACCAGTAGTCTTGATGATTTGTATTTCGATTTCAAGAAATACGATTCTGACCATCAACAAAGCAGAAAGGATTTACTTGCAGACATGTTGAAGTATGCCAAGTATTACAAAATGGCTGCAAAAGGATGTACTGGCAATCCAGAAATTGACAAGAAATTCAAACAACTTGCAAGTATAGGTTCAAATGTTTGTATGCCTTTCTATTTGGCATTTTGGAATTATGCCGATGAAAACCAGATAAGTGAAGACATTAGATATGAAGTCTTAGATGTTGTAGAAGCTTATTGGGCAAGACGCATCATCTGTAGCTATCCTGCAAATGCTTTATTGAAGATATTTGCGTCATTACATAGTGATGTTTTGAGAATTATCAAAGCTCATGTCAAAAGAGGTGTGGAATTAACCGTATCCTATGCAGAACTACTAAAATACATCCTATTAAAGAAACAAGGAACTGGCTTCTTCCCAACTGATAATCTTGTAAAAGAAGAGTTCCCACACAGACAGGTGTATAAAATACCGGGAGATTATAAAAACTTCCTTTTTGAACGAATGGAAAACTTAAATAGCAAAGAATATGACGATGCTATTATTAAGAAAATGAAAGAAGGAAAGATTACTATTGAGCATATCATGCCCCAACACATGTCTGCTCAATGGAAAGCGGATTTAGGTGAGAATGCAATGGAAATAAATGAGAGATACCTTCATACATTTGCCAACCTGACTCTTTCTGGCTACAATTTAGACTATAGTAACAGGCCTTATAATGAAAAATATAATGGATATATTCTGAAAAGGACAAATAAAGACACTAAGCAAACATCTGAAATTCAAGTTTTTGGATTTAAGGATTCTGCCTTCAAGTTAAGTAACTATTTAAAGAATCATGAGACATTTGGTGAAAAGGAATTGATTGAACGTGGACAGATTCTACTCGAAAATTTCCTAAAATTATGGCCTATGATCACTACTCAATATGTCCCATTAGAGAAAGAAATAGAGTTGGTTACGCTGGATGATGATGATGTTGAGCTTACGGGCAGAAAGATTCTTGGATTTAGATATAATGGAACAAGACATGATGTAGATTCTTGGAAAGAAATGTTGTTAGGTGTTTGTAAGATTCTCTATAATGAAAAAACATCGGATATGATTTATCTGTCAACTAAAGAAGAATACCTGCATTCAAAGCAGAAAACATATAATACGAAAGTTGCTGATAAATGTTTTGTCTGGACAGCAAATGATACTAAATCTAAACGCAATACACTTCTATATATTTTTGGTGAATTAGGAATAGCTCCTTCTGAACTTGAATTAGAACTTAAGCCAATCACTGAAACAACCTTGTATGACGATTTAGAGGATTAACAAAAGTAAAATCATTTAATATATAAAATTTCAAGATAAAAAAACCAAGGTCATGGAAATAAGCATTTCAATGGCCTTGATTCTAAAATTAGAGTTTCCTCTGATGTCAGATTCACAAAGTTAAAACGTTAAATTTCAACGTGATTAGGAAGGAAAGATAAGACTATCCTTCGACCTTCTCCTTTAGTTCAGTGCAAATATAAAAAAAATAGTATAACTGCAAATATAACCAGTAAATAATAAACCTTTTATACCACGAGCACTCTGGTATCTTTTTTCTCCGTATGTTTTAGCAAAGAAATAAGACTACGTATTTTTCTTTATCGTCCATTTCTCAATGTCATGATGTCACTAGTCAAGATGTCATTAAGGATTTTCTAATGCGTACAAATAAATTTCGTTCTCCATTTTGGTCGTTTCGTAAACTTCCTTTATTTTTGCAAGTGGAAGTACTATGGTATTTGAAAAAGATACCGATGGCTAAACAACAGTAGATTTATGGAAACCATGCCATTTACAGACAATCCGTTCTTCAATGATCTGGATGAAGCAGCCAGATTCTACAGCATGCCTCTCACCGAGCAGGAGGAGTATGAATATCTGCAGAGAAACCGCTCGAAAGCTAAAAGAACTGGGTATAGATATTAATGTCATATCCGAAGCAACAGGTCTTTCTCCAGAAGAAATCACACTAGATTAAGAGATTATTCACACAATGTTAAACTAAAAAGAGCTGCAAATGCGGCTCTTTTTATGTACTATTTCAAATCTTTTCTGGGTACGAATAGCCCCCATTTGCATTACAGTAAAATCAATTTGTTTCTGGACTATGATGTAGGCATCTGAGTTCAATGTTCATAATGGGTACACTTTAGCCTATCAGTTTAAGGATTTGTTTTTCTGTAGCATCGGGCAAAATGGATTTCATATGTCCCAGAATCCTCTGGAAAGATTCTTCTGGAGTTCGGCTGCAACGGCAAGCTTCTTTGCCATATAAGGCTTCGGGTGTGTTCAGTAATGACCACCCCCAGCCGTATTCACGGTTATGCTTGTCTCGAGGATAGACAAAATCTTCGGTAACGATGTAGGTTGCCATTTCCAATCGGGTAACGTATGCGTCAAACTTGCTTCTCATACCTGCACCATGGAACCCACAGGCAGCACGTAACTCCCTAGTAATGAGACTTCCACAGGTTCTTAGCGTATCTAGTATGGCGCCTTCTATGGACTCTTCTGCCGGATAAGGATATTTGCTCCTTCTGTAATTGCAGAAATCTGGCCACCACTCCTGGGTAATATAACCCGCTTTTTTGTTGAAGAACTTTCCGTACATACACGGCATATCGGTAACAATCTGCCCCTTCCATTTCCATACAGGCCAGTCCCAACCACCGTCGGGAAATGTAACATACCGGCATTCTTCATCCACCACTTCCTCTGCAGAAAAGCCTTCAATGCCACTGTTAAGCAGAGGGAGAAAGCCTATTTCCTGAATAAGCTCTATCATTTCTGAACAGGAATGTATCTCTCTAAAAGCCATTTCTCCCTTTCGTTAAAAACCGATGTAAAGTTACATTAATTTTTTGAAAAAAAACAAGAAAGGAATTAAGTAATGTGCTATTCCCTTCCTGTTCGGGTAGATGAATAACTGTACATAAGTGTACATAAGTGCACATAACTGTCCATAACTGCACAACAGGCCTTCCTGAGATTGTATCTTTGGGGAGAAATTGCAAGTTGAAGGACAAATGAGTAGCAATTGAGTTACGTATCGATCTCGCATCAGTTCCGTATCGTTTCCGCATCATTCCCGTATCAGTTGCCGTTCGGTTGCCGTTCGGTTCCGTATCAGTTGCCGTTCATCCTTCGTTACAACTTCGTTCCAACATCGTTCGTTTCCGCTTCCGGAAGCGAGAACGAACGGAAAGCGAACGGAGAAGCAACGAATCTGCTTGGAACGTATAAGGAAGTAATAACGAACTATAAACAACATTTTTTGCTCTATGAAACAGACATTTTTACGCTTTCAAAATGTAGAGAACACGCAAAAATCTATCAGCAATGCTTGCTGTAGTAAACAATAAATAATATATTTGCAAAAATACAATTGAGAACAGCAATGAAAAAAGTAATTTTAGCCTTATTATTAGTTAGCGTTATATTTGGATTACAATCATGCAGTTCTGATGACGACCCAAAAGACAACTACAAGTTAGATCTTACAATAGGTGGCAAACTATTAGGTACAGTTACAGACGTCTACCACCTGTATCTGGAGTATTCTTTAGAAACTCCACAAGGCAAGGAAAACAAAACCATTGACATCACCTCTGGGTACAATAATCTGGAATTAAAGAATCTGCCTGCTCCTTGTAGCTTGACCTATAGGTTATACCTGAATAAACTGGATGGAAAGCAAGCCGATATCTATGAAAACTACAATATGGACATGAATACTTCCAAGATTTATTCACTCTATAATAATGGAGAACAAATCAGTCATCGTTCAGTTCCCGATTTTGTCCGCTATCAAAGCCTGCTAGGATATGACATGGAACAAACTCTTAACGGAGTGAACAAGGTACACGGTAAAAAGCAAAAGATCACTTTAAGTGCCGATGGTCACGTAGCAGAATTACTTGCTGAACAGGATTAAAAAAAGCATTTATTCACATTGTTAGTCTGCAAGAGTCACAAAATCCTATGATTTAGGCACTGATATCATAATCTGAAAGCCGCATTTGTGCCAAGTTTGTGCCACGAAAGTGCCAGGAAAGTGCCACGTTTGTGCCGCGAAAGTGCCACGTTTGTGCCACCATATTTTACTACGTTACTATTTGATATACAGTTATTTAAGAGTGGTTTTGTGCCATTTTTATATACATTTAGAATGTATCAGCGCATTATTACTTACGCTCTTCCATCTCGTCATACAACTGACTGAATGCCTTGTTGATATCATCGCGAATGCGACGGTACTCATTCATCTTGAACTCATCGGTACCCTCAGTTACCTTTGATGGATCCTCAAAACCCATATGCAAGCGGTGCTTTACTTTACCATTAAATACCGGACAGGTTTCATTGGCATGGTCACATACGGTAATGACATAATCCCATTCCTGATTCAGATACTGGTCAATCTGCTGAGGAGTATGGGCGGAGATATCAATACCCACCTCTTTCATCACCTCAACAGCCTTAGGATTTACATGTTCCTCGGCCTTCACTCCACCGGAATGGACATCCAAATCGTCACCATAGGACTCCAGAAAGCCATGTGCCATCTGGCTACGGCAAGTATTACCCGTACAGAGTACCAAGATACGAATCTTAGCTTTCTCATCGTTCTTCTGAGTCTCTTTTGAAGTATTCATCGTACATCCATGAAGAAATAAAGCGGCAATAATTACAGCCAATGCTTTCAGTATTAATTTCATACTTTTTTTAAAAACATTGCAAAGATATGGAAAAAATGCAATATGCCATGATATGATTTGCCGTGAAAGCGAAAAACTGCGTTTTATCACGGGGAATTCCATTGTAGTATCATCCCAAATAGAGAAGGAACAGCGGAATCAAAGCGAACTCAGAGCATTGAAACTGATAAAACTCTATCATTATACATGAAGATTAGCGTGAAATGGATAATTGTTCAAATTCGGCAGTATTGAAGGAGAAATGATTTGACATTATTTTGACGTTGAAATAAAAAGAAAAGAGCTTAAATGATTGGTTTTAAATCATCTAAGCTCTTAAACCTGTGCGCCTGATAGGTATGGATTAAACGAAACAATACAGCATCCTTTGAAATCATTTGAAACATAATTTATTAGTTTTCAAAATATTAATCATTTACTATTCTTCTTGACATTTCTTTACTTTTCAACGAATTGACGTTGTTTTGACGTTGATTGATGTGCAAGATAAAAACTTTTAATCAAAAAATTGATTTGACATTATTTTTGACATTGAGGTAAAAATAAAAGAGCTTAAATGATTGGTTGTAAATCATTTAAGCTCTTAGTTTTGTGCGCCTGACCGTTTCAATAAGGCCATGCTGGAGCTTCAGAAATCGGCTCAGGAAAGTTCACTCACGGAAATTGCCTGGCAATGTGGCTACTATGATCTGGCCCACATGACCAATGACTTTACCCAGCTTTATGGCTATTCTCCTTCTAAGATCATTGAAATGGGAGCTCATCTGACCGAGGCCTTCCAGAAAGAATTCAGCAGTCAGATGAAGAAGAAAGTCTTGTTGGAAAATGTGGAGTAGAGTTAATGTGTAAATGCTGCAAGTTGTCGAATGATAGGCTGAGCTTTTGCTTGTCTAGCATTCATTCGTATTTTGGAAATCAGAACGGGGTCAAATACATCAATGTGCTTATGTCCGATGTTACTTCCTTCAGCCAGTGTAATCCATGTTCCGTCCGATGTAAATCCTTCTAGCACATAATTCAGCACTCTCTCTCCTTGGGAAATATCTTCCTGAATGACCACTCGGTCTATTTCTGTTGGCTCATTCAGTTCCAGAGTTACTTGATATCCTGTGCCTGAAGTTTCTGCCTGTGGGGCTCCATATTGTTCACGAATAGCCTGCCCAAAAGCGGTTATGCGTGCTACGTCGGCATCAGGAACCAAACCTCTGTCATCTATGACAATACCTAACAGCATGTTGGTGTTACGACCTACACTTGTCACATATTTATGCATGAGTTCATCCACGTTAAACATTAAAGAATCTTGATCTGCATGCCAGAACCAACCCCCTTGATAAGATGAGTTGTAGCGAAGGGTAAAGTCTGATTCTCCAGGACACCAGAACGGAGCTTGAGCATTTCCGTTCAGGTCACTGATCACTTTCGTTCCATCGGCATTAGTAGTGCTATCCGCTGTAGCCCAGCAAGGATAGGGGGCTGTACCCTCTTCATTTCCTACCCATCGAATCAAATTCTTATGTCCGTAAGGCCCTTGGAATGCTATGGCATTTGGCTGCAGCTGCTGTACTAATGAAAGTACATCGGCTCCACCTTCGTGAGGGCTTAGCACACCGCCATCAAACCAGATTTCAAACAGTTCACCATAGTTAGACCATAGCTCTGTAAGTTGCTGTGTAACAATACGATTATATTCTTTCTGAGTGACAGGACTACCGGGCTGAACTAATCCTGGATTATCCACATAAAGATAACCATTTGCCGTAGTACTGGCATAGATTCCTGGTTTGATGTTATACTTTTTGCAAGATGCAATGAAGTCTGCTACCACATCGCCTTTTCCATCTTTCCAAGGTGAGTTCTTTACGCTATAGTCGTGTGCTTCGGTAGGCCAGAGACTAAATCCACTGCAATGCTTAGCTACTAGCACGGCATATTTCGCACCTAATTTAGAGGCCGTTTCCAGCCACTGGTCTGTATTTAAATCCGATGGGTTAAAGACTGATGCATCGGGATGCGTTCCCCAAACCCGAAAGTCGTAGGCGTCATCAAAAACGGGCATATCAAAATGGATAAGAACGCCTATCTCTGCCTCTGCCCATTCTTGTTGAATGGTATTAGGAACGATTATTGATACAGGTTTCTGCTGACAGGATGCTACTCCTATTAGGACCAGAAAAAGCAGCAACATATAAAGTTTCTTTATCGGATAATGCATACAGTTCATGAATAAAACATATAATCTGCCTACAAAGATAGATAAAAGCTTTTAATCAAAAAATTGATTTGACGTTATTTTGACGTTGGAGTAAAAATAAAAGAGTTTAAATGATTGGTAATAAATCATTTAAACTCTTAGTTTTGTGCGCCTGATAGGCATACAAAATCAAGGAGGACAGAAGAAAGGTGGAAAGCCAAGCCGTTATGTAACCTTCCCTTTCTTTATTTGGTGTCAGATAGTATATAGTTGCCTAACTTTATAGGGGTTATAAACTAAAGTTTTATTAATTTTGGCGTCAAATAGCAGGGTGATATATAAAAAGTGGCACAAATTTGGCACAAAGTCATGCTATTTATTTAAATATCAAGCAGTAACAGCGAAAAAAAAGTGGCACAAACGTGGCACTTTCGTGGCACAAACTTGGCACAAAGTTACTACTTTGCTCTATCTTGAAGATTAGTAATCTTACCCTCCTAAGAATAGTAATCTTATAGCCTGAAGATTAGTAATCTTAATGGTTGAAGACTAGTAATCTTACCCAGAACACTAAAGAAACTTCTGTTTTACAGCATACTTCCCACAGACTCCATTTTTAGTATTTATTCCGGGATATAGATAATCTCACCATTTTCAAGTTCATAAGCTACACCTACACGTTTGCCTTTCTTACCGGCTTGCTGGGTTTCACTGGGTACATATCGGTTCACATGCTCTCCCTCTTTGGTGATGATTTCCATATTGTCCTTTCCCGGATTTTTCACCATGGTGAAATCTTCCTGGGTGAGCAGTTCCGACATGTTATACCTTCCTACCAGCGCTACCATGAGGGCCACAGCAAATACCATGGCTACATCAAAAAGGTTGCTGACCACACTCATAGGATCTGAGTCATCCTGTCTCTTTAATAACGACTTACGCATGATGTTTTTCTTCGGGTTTAATGAACAAGTCTAACAGACACTGGAGATATGCTTGCTGCTGAAAGAACCATCGTTCCTTGATTTGACCTATTAAATATCCTACCGCACTACAGAACAGTCCTACCACAGTAGTGGCAAATGCAACCTGCATGTTGTACGCCATGGAAGAGATGTCGCCTTGTGCCAATCCTACCAGTGCAGGACCCATAGGAATAAGTGTACCCATGAGACCCAGCATAGGGCCAAGTTTGGTCAGGGTCTTGCAAGTGGCCAGCTCACGATCGGCAGCCAGCTCAAATCCTGCAGCTTGCAAATTCAGTTGATGTGTCTGTCCTGCATACTGAAGCATGTTCGCAAGATACGGTGTGACCAGCAGATGCGATGCCTGTGGCAAAACTTCTTGTACCTGCTCCAGACAAGTAACATCTACATGCTGAAACTGTTCTCTAAGCACAGCCTCTTCACGCTTTACCTGAAGATATTGGCCAAAGAATCCAATGATAAGCCAGAGGGCTCTGGCAAAAAGCAATACCAACAGAATGACCACAGGTACCATCAGACCAGTAGAAATCCAATACAGTGTTTCTGAAATATAATGCATATCAGTGTAATTTATTATCGTTTAAAGTGGTTGATTGCCGCATACGGTACATAGTATGCCCAGAATTCCTGCCAGTATTTCTACTAAAAACAGCAGTTCCAGACGATTTTCTGCATGCGGGAGTAACTGGATAGAGCCATTGCGAAGCAGTAACAACACGAGCATAAGGATTAGGCCTTGCAGGAATGCTGTAAGCCAGAACGACTGTCCAGGAATATTGCCTAACAGCACGACTTGCATCATAAAGATACTCCCAAACAACAGTACACCAGGATATCCAGACAAAATGCGGTAGACCCATGTACCTGCCATAGATACTGATGCACAGTACTTCCTACGCACAAACATCACACAGAATGCCGCTTGCAAGGCTACATCCAGTACCAGGCATACGGCTATGTCTTGCATGCTATGATAATCCCCCATCCAATCCGTAAGCCGGTTCTGCGGAATATCCACGGTCCAGTGCAAGATACACAAGGAGAAAAGCAAACAGAGGAAAGCTATGGTAACCCCTGTACGCTTTGTCCAAAAACTCATCTTGAGTCCGAAACCCAATAGAATGAGTGCTTGCACGATGAGCATGATGCTTTTCATCCTTGTATCTTTTTATTTTTTCTTGTTCCGGATAAACAGTGCCAACGCTATGAGCACCACCAGTGCTGCAACTATGCCAACCAGCACATCAGGTGACAGTATCATTCCGTCCTGTACATTGTCTTTACGCAACACCATCTGCTTTCCATTGTCTGCATCTACAGCCTCAGTAGCAGGTGTTACAGAAGCATGAGTCTCTGCCAGCTTCTTCAACTGACTATCAGTAGCTTTCCAATATCCTTTACGGGCACACTCCTGCAAAGAGGCTGTCATGGATGAAAGCGCTGCAGGATCTACTTGTTTCAAGTACTCCTGAATACCCAACTGCTGAGCGTCTTCTATGTACATATCGTACAGATCCTGATACAGATTCTCATCCAGTACAGACTGTCGGGTTACGCTCCATCCAAAAACGTTTCGGAAAAGTTCGCCAAAAGCTTCGGCAGTACTTTCCCCACCTTTCATGCGTTCTTTCACAAAGGTAGGGTTAAGCAGTGTGGTACGTACTTCCACAGCCATGGCTTCCTTTAAATCCTGCATGCGGGTGTGGTTCACATTCCGGTAATCGGCCATAAAGGCTGCTGGTTCTTTTCCGGTAACTTGCTTGACCGTCATGGAGAGTCCGCCTGTAAATTCATAGACATGATCCAGTGAAAGCGGTCCCCAGGTATTGCTCTGTCTAGGCTGTATGATAACCTCTGTCTGACTTAACGCACTCTGGAAGAGTCCATCAGTAAACTGGCCCCAATGTTCCTCATCACCATACATGGCACCCATGTTGTTCAGGTAGTCGGCAACCAGTTCTTGGGTATCGTTCCATTCCTGGCTACGCTCTACCCGGTTCAACATACCAGTACTGTAACCTCCGTTTGCAGGGCCAAAGATACGCATAACTGACAATTCTCGGGCTTGTTTGGCACTTAAACCTTGCTGGGTAAGCAATTTTTCCTGTTCCAACGTACCTTCGCGAACAGCATTATCGGGTTCTTCCAGCTCAGACACCATTTTGATGGCATCGGTAATCAAACGGAGACGGGACTCTGCTATGTCTCTAAGCTGTCCGCTGACCTGTACCACTACATTCACGCGTGGACGCTTGAGTTCTGATGCAGGAACCACACGTAATTCACTGATACGGCCCTGACTGTCGCGTACGGGTTCTACACCCAGCATCCAGAGAGCCTGCGCTACTGTAGCGCCTCCAGAACTGATGAACTCTCCTGCCCAGAACGTATACGCTACCTTTTTAGGATAGCTTCCATGCTGTTTGAGATGGGTAGCCAATGTACTTTCTGCCAATTCCTTACCCCTTTCCCATGCCATTCTATTCGGTGTAGATTCTGGATTTATGCTGTACATGTTTCGTCCGGTAGGCAATACATTGGGTTGAAGCACAGGGTCTCCGCCTGGTGCAGGGGCCAGTGAACCTCCGTTCATGGCATGAAGCATGGCATCTAATTCGTGACGAGGACTTTCACCTAACTGACGGCTGTATGCCAAGGCTTCTTCCACTTCAGGTGAAACAGCTTTTCCTGCTTTCAGGCTGGCGGTAATCAACTGATTTGCTTTATTCAAATAGTGATGTGCCACATATTCATAACTGCGTGCCTCCTTCTGACTGATCTTTCCAGCCTCATTATCGGCTTTAGCCAGTGAGAAAGCCAGTGGTTCTGCAGCTATAGCCAATGTTGTGGTCTGGTTGTCCTGAGCACTGTAAGGCTCACCCATCACATAGAATGATCCCTGCATGTGTTCATTACAGATTTCTTCCAGATGGGCGTCCAGTCGTTCCAGTTCCTCCTGGGTATAAGGCACTTCAAGCTTATCGTCCAAACCCAACTCACGGTTGAGTCCCTCTGTAGTAATCTGCTTTTTGATAGCCAGAACCAGCTGTATGTCCTTCCCTTCCTGAGCAATGGCCTTATGGATTTGTTCCAGCAGCTCTGCATATTTCTGACGCATGCCACTCTCTACGTATGGAGCAGTGAGGTGGCTGACCAGAGCAGCATGAGAACGACGTTTGGCTATCACACCCTCACCCACGTTACCCGTGGTATAGAAATAGAAATGCGGACGGTCACCTACCAGCGCATAACTCCAGTCGTCTGGGCGCATGGCAGCATCTCTACCCGGTGTAAACTCCAAACTTCCATGGGTACCAAAATGAATCAGGATGTCTGCACCAAATTTCTGCTGCATATACAGGTATGGGGCCAGATAAGTATGTGGAGGTGGAACATCCACACCATGCACCATTTTATAGTCGTCTTCGCCTACCACAGCACGAGGCTGAGGGAAAATCAGTACGTTACCGTACTGCATACAAGCCACAGCCAGTTTCCCGTCTTTCGCCAGCAGACTGCCAGGTGCTTGTCCGTAACGCTGCTCTACTGCCTGATAAGCTGCAGGGGTCAAAACCTGATGCGCCCATTTTTCATAGGTACTCTTCTCTATCCACAGTGGAGAAGCATTCTCCATAAACTCCTGCTCAGCACCTGGGGTATGGAAATCAGGAATCCATCCTTTCTGGTGTATTTCCTGTTCAAATGCTGCTAAAGAAGAAGGTAAACCTTTCACGTCATACCCTTGTGCAGCAAGCTCCTTCAGGAAATTATAGAGCGATGGAATCACTTCCATGCCACTGGCCAGCAAAGCATCTTTTCCTGGTTGCTTGAAGTAACATATCGCCACTTTCTTCTCTGCATTCTTTTTCTGACGGAGGCCCATGTAATGATCCACATAGCTCACAAAACGGTTACACTGATCTACATCGGCTTTCCAACGGTGAGAACCATCGTCCATGAGGTAATGCTGCGCAATGCAATATGGCGCTATGCCACCATCAATCTCCGACAATACGATACGTGATGTCTTGGTTCCCTGTGCCAAAGCCCTGTTCTTATCTTGCCACTCCTCACGGGTCATATTTGCGGGATATGGTGCAAATATCGGGATGTTCTCCTCATGAAGACTCTGGATCAGACTATCGTTACCAAGTACACCCATAGGGATATTGATAATGGCATCGGGATGCAGCATCTTGAGGAACCGAGCACGCATTGGACCCACAGCTGTGAGCGGATAGACGTTATAACCCTTTTCTGTGAACTGGCTGATGAGAGTATCCAAGTGAGGACGGTTTCCTTCCATCGGGAAGGTAATACCACCTAGCAAGGCTAACTTAGGTCCACCTTCATTATATAATCCCTTTTCTTTCAGATAACCTTCCAGTTCTTTCGGGTTCTTGAAATACTGGCCGTATTCCCGATGATAGAACAGCATTTTAGGCATTTCCTGTGGTTTTTCGTAGTGCTGGTCTCCATAGGCTTCAGGAGTAGCCAAATGACGCAGGTAACGCAAGCCATTGCGGTAGTTTTCACGGTTCTGGTTCTGGAAATAGCTAGACAAGGTATCTATCTGTTCTGGGGTAAGATTCCGGTATATGGCATCTTCCTCCTTGCTGGTAGTAGAACCGCTGAAATGGGAATAGACTACCATACCCCGCTGTACCGCTTCTTCCAGAGCGGCCATCTGCTCTTCATCGAGCGTCAGACCATAGGCATTGAAAAAAACAGCATCAATATCCTTGAAATCACGCAGTTCCGTCATAGGAACTGTTTTCAGCTTAATCTGCGGATGATCATTATTAGCCAAGATATCCGCTTCTGTGGCCTCTCTCAGATTCACCAGTACAATGTTAGTAGGCTTACAGAATACATGGCTCCAGCCCCACCATGCGGTAAAGACTAGAGCCATGATTAAAAGAGAGGTTATGAGTAGTTTTTGAGAGAACTTCATTACTTCAGATTATCTACTACATTCAGTCTGTTGATGTAGAATCCTGCTTCAATGTTAGCACCCTTGGTGAGCTTTCCGCTGGCAATATCATAGATGTAAATAGCAGGCAACTGCTCCTTGCTGGTGTCTGGGCTACTTGCAATATAGCACTTGCCGTTAACCACAGCTACACGGTCTGAGAAAGAACCGCTTGAGAATGGAATTTCACTCAAATCAGTAGCCTTACCACTAGCAATGTCATAAATTACATAATAAGTACTGATATCGTTCTGGCTCCAACCTGCATAGTAATCGCGAGAAGCTGAAAGGCCGGTCTTTACTGGATCCTGCATGGTCATGGCAATCTTTCCGCCACCCAGATAATCCATAGACAGGATCTTACCATCCTGATACTGGTCATATCCTAAATAATCCTTATCGAACTCAGTAGCATCCTTCTTGATGCGCAGGATACGGCCATACTGAGAAGTAGAGCTGGTACTGTTAGTAGTAGCAATATAGTTTTCACCGGCAATGTATAGGTCACCGTTCTCATCGAAGAACATCTTGTCCTGCTGCAACTCACCATAAGCTGTACCAGAAAGAGTTTCTGCACGGTCATCCTTAATGACCTTCTTTACCTCCATGGTAGCAGGATCAATGAATGCTACGAACACACCCTTTACCAATGTCTTGGCAGTCAAGTCGTTATCTACGAATGCATAGATAATAGTATTGTCACTTGCTCTGTAAGTAGCCAGACCTGTAGTAGAGAAGGCTGTTACACCACCCTCCTTAAATTCCTTAGTAGGAGTAGTAAGATCCAATACACCCTCAGCCTCCATGCTCAATGCATTACCGTTATCCTTTACGCGAGACCACATGATGGTGTTAGAGGTAGCCTTGTTAGAACCACGGTTACTAACGGCCTTGTCTGCACCTAAGAATACCAAGGTATTGTCAGCAATCCAAGCATGAGTATACTGCTTAGCCTTGAAAACCACACTACCCATCTCAAATTTATTAACAGTTTGCACCTTTTGGTTATCATTAACAATGTACTTACCATACCAGCTGTTGCTCAGTGGTGCAGCCTCATAGTAGTAACCATTCTTGATGATAGCCTCAGAGTTGATCTCAGCCTGAATGTCAACACCAATACCCTTGAAAGAAATGGTGTTATTGGCATCCTCTACCTCATCTGGAGTCAGGTTACGGATCAAGGTAGAAGTTACACCTGATGAACCCATACCAGTGGTACCACCTACAGAAACCATCAGGTCGAAATGATAGGTTGGCTTAGCCTTTCCTGCCTGCTGGACAGTGAAATTCTTAGACAGAAACTTTCCGTCAGCCTCATGCTTAACGGTTACATTAGCTATACGTGAATCATAAGATTCATTTGCCTCTGCAGTAAGTTCCACTACAGCAGTACCATTGCCACCGGCAGGAACAACCTTAAGCCAGTTTGCATCGGTAGATACACTCCAATCGGTGTTAGAGTTTACATTCACAGTCACCTTACCACCCTCTGCAGGGATCATGGTACTAGATTGTGATACTTCCAGCGTAGGATCTGGTGCTGGTTCATCTGAGTCACTACATGCAGTGAGGCTCAGGGTCATAGCCAAAAAGGCCCAACTTAAAAACTTCAGTTTTTTCATGTTATTTTTACATTTTAGCGCAGATAGACACGGAACTTGGTCATGAAAGAGCGTCCGGGTTTCTGCAGTTTATAATTATCAAATGCCAATTTATCCAATACATTATCGCACTCCAGGGTCAGGCTGTAACGGTCCTGATTCCAGGAATAGGTAATCTGTGCGTTTACCATGTGCTGGCTAGGAATGCGTGCCTTGCTTGCCAAGTAGCCATAGCCCTCCCACGACAGGTAGAACCAGTGTACGTACTGGTAGAGTGCATTAAAGCGAAGACGGTCACCCTGCTTGAGCAGGTCAAATCCTGTCAAGGTTACATCTATATTACTGTATAGCCAAGGCTTGTTAGGTACACGATTCTTATAAGTAGCACTCACACCTCCGTTCTCCAGGAACTGGTTCATATCCAGACTCTGCTGGTAGCTCACATTGGCTACGGTCTGCAACCAGCGGCCATGCTGATAGCGGACTTCACCTTCTAAACCTTTGGTGGTCACATCGTTCACATTCTCGTATTGTGCAGTACCGTCATTATCATTCACACGCAAGTGGATGTAGTCTGATACCTTGCGATAGAAACCAGTAAGTTCATAATACAGCAGATTCTTCTGGTTCATCTGCCAATTACCATACAGACCCAAGTTAATGTTATGGCTCTGCTCAGGCTTCAGCTTAAGGTTAGGGTAAGTAGTGGAGCCATTACCCAACAGCTCTCTGGCCTGTGGCAAACGTTGTGCCCTTTCGTAGCTCAGCTTCACACTCAGTGGTTCTACAAGAGTAAAACGAGAACCGAATCCCCCACCCAAGGTGTTTTTTGTAGTTTTCTTTGCCACATCATTGGCACCCGTAACGAGCGGTATATCATTCTGTTCAATGGTGACATTGTTCACATAATCCTTCAGGAAGAAAGAGTTCACCCATCGGCCATCCATCAGATTCTGTTCATAACTCAATCCCAATACATGACGCAAGATTACATCGTTTGTAGGATCAAATGTATCCTTCAAATAAGGGTAATAATCATCTACTGTATCATACCTGCGATTTCCGGTACGGGTAAGCAGATAGTTCAGATTAAAGGAATGCTGTGAGTTCAGAAGATAGTTCAGATTTCCACGCACTGTGGTCATAGGTCTTTTGTAATGACGGTACATACGCTCTCTGCCTATCAACTCATTACGCGATTGCTCCTTATACGTTCCGTTCCAGTTGTAACGCTGGAAAGCAGTATCCACGGTAATGCTATGGTCCCAGGTATAACTGGCATGCAGATTCAAAGAAAGATTATCCAGCAGGAAATTCTCTTTCATGTACTTAGCCTGTAATCCCAGAGCCTTTTCCTTTCGTTCTGCTTTACCATAGACTATGGACTGAATGGTTCCAGTCTGAATTTCCTTATCGGTCTGGTTATAGGTAGCACCTACAAGGAATACATCTGCCCATCGCTTCTTCTCTACTCCAACTTCAATCTGTGCATTAAGGTTCTCATAGGCATCGTGGAAACGACGACGAGTTACCGTGTCATAACGAGCTTCATCGGCATTCCAGACTTCTACATTGTGAACCTTATAATTGTTCTTAGAACGGTTCAAACTAAACTGAGGTCGGACCAATATAGCGCTCTTAGGCAAAACCACCTGAGCGTTAAAATCGGCCATATAGGTACTAAAACTACCTGCACTTAAGCTGGCATCAACAAAATTTCTGCGCTCTTGCTTGGTAATGATGTTAACAGCACCACCCAGGGCATCACCGCCCAACTTACTAGGAACCACTCCTTTATAAACCTCAATATGGTCAATGGAATTGATAGGGAAATTAGCCATTGTCACGCTGGAACCTCGGGTTGTAAGAGGAACACCATCGACAAAGTATCGGATGGAATTACCCGACATTCCATTCAAGGAAAGATCAAAATTACTTCCTAAACCACCATCGGTACGTATATTTACGCCACTGCTACGACTTACCAGATCGTTCAGGTTTGTGACACTGCTAGCTATACTCTTGATGTCCAAAGCACTCACGGTATAGGCTCCTTCGCGCAAGACCTGTTCCTTGCTTTTAGCTGTTACCGTTACACCATTCAGCAGATAGGCACTCTCCTGCAACACAATATGCAGGTTCTGTTTTTTACGAGTATCTACCTGCAACTCCTGGCTATCATACCCCATAAACTGCACCACCAACACATGATTACCAGGCTTTACCTTTAACTGAAAACGTCCATCGTCATTGGTGTATGTACCTGTAACTGTACCCTTCACAGCTACAGAGGCCATGGAAAGTACATTTCCTGCTTTATCGGTTACCTTACCCTGCAATAGAGCAGTAGCAGTTTGC
Source organism: Bacteroidaceae bacterium (assembly GCA_024401095.1). Lineage (GTDB taxonomy): Bacteria > Bacteroidota > Bacteroidia > Bacteroidales > Bacteroidaceae > Minthousia. The sequence continues at coordinate 16,541 of JAKSLR010000031.1, read as the reverse complement.
CCCATAGATGTAACAGTAAAAACTGCCAGCATCAGGCACAGCACGTGCATACGCACTACTGCTTGATAGAATTGACACATCATTCTATACCTAATTTAATTTAAAGAAATCAATCAGCACAAAAGTCCTTTTTCCCGAGGTAATTTTGTGTATAAATGCAAATTGGCAGGTCTTCTGGCTTACTCCACCATACACGTCTTCCCGTTTTAAAATAAAAACAGTGACACAAGAATGTGTATGGCCCTTTTTATGGAGCTCACAGCTACGGGCATAGTCGCAGATTCACACTGCGTTCCCTCTTCGTTCTAAGGTCTTGGTCCAATAACAGACTAGGCTTAGAAACCAATTGCGTTGCAAAAATAGTAAATATTTACGAAATAAAATCATTTATTTTTGTATCTTTGCCATATAAAACTTGAAAAATGAAAAACTTTTATCTTTTCGCAATGGCTTTATTGCTTTCGCTGGGTGTGAAAGCACAAAATCTAAAGATGCCAGACTATCTTAAGCCTGGTGATAAAGTAGCTATTCTGAGTCCTGCCAGTCTGCCCGATGAGGGTTTCGTAACAGCTACAGAGGAGGTTTTTCAGCGCTGGGGGTACCAGACGGTGCGTGGTGCACATGTCCTGCAAAAGGGCTTTGGCACCTTTGCAGGTTCAAGAGAGAACCGTAAGGAAGATATGATACAAGCATTGACTGACCCAGACATCAAAGCCATTATCTGTTCTAGAGGTGGATACGGTGCCATACAGGAAATGCAGGAAATTCCATTTAAACTGATTGCTGATAATCCAAAATGGATTGTGGGGTATAGTGATATTACCGTGGTACACAGTGCCTGGGTAAACAGCGGTGTGATGAGCATTCACGGTCACATGGGAGAGCATTTGATGAACTACCAAGGAAAGGATTCCTGCAGTCTGGCATTGAAAGGAATCCTGGAAGGAAAACTGCCTACCTATACCATCCCATCTCACCCTATGAACCACAAGGGTGAGGCAACCGGTATGCTGGTGGGCGGTAACCTGAGTGTAATGTGCGGTATGACAGGTTCCTACTTAGATTTCTTCAACCGCACGGAAGACCTGATTCTCTTCCTGGAAGACGTAGAAGAGAGTTTCGATCATGTGGACAGGTATCTCAACTTACTGAAAATAAATGGAGAACTGGCCAGACTGAAAGGAATTATCGTGGGACAGTTTACGCACTATACCCAGAACGGAGATTATCCAGACATGAATTATGTCTTTGAGCAGAACCTGAAGGATCTGGGAATTCCTGTCATCTATAATTTCCCAGTAGGACACGTAGACCAGAACTACCCTTTGATAGAAGGAGCAAAAATCCAGATGACAGTAGGTGAATCAGAAAGTTCTGTCAAGTTTTTTTGATAGTTCTATCTCCAGAAATATTCCATCCACATAGGAACTTCATCGGCCCAGCATGCTTCACAATGCGAGCCTCTCATGTGCTTGTATACCTTAGTGCTGATTTCTTTTTGTTCCAGCATTTCTGACAAGGTAACGATTGTCTTTCCCAACGTACCGTTTCTGTCTTCTTTGGTTCCCCAGCTGAAGAACACCTTGGTATCTGGGAAAAGATCCTTAGCTATGGCCATCTCATTCATGACATAACGCTTACACAGACGAAAAGCAGGAGATATCACTGCAGCCTTGGAATAATACTGGTTATAACGTAAAATAGCGAAATAAGCCATCAGGCCTCCCATACTGGAACCGGCTATGGCAGTGGCTTCACGGTGCCACCAGGTGCGGTAATGAGTATCAATGTATTCCTTGAGTGAACCCACGTACCAGTCCATGGTCTTCTTACCTGTACCCACTACTTTGCCCGGCCATTTGGCAGAGAAGTTATATGGCGAGTATTCTGACAGACGATCGTTTCCATGCATGGAACAATACACACCCACTACAATCATCTTCTTGTTCCATCCATCCAGAAAATCCTTAATGCCCCAGGATTTTCCATAGGCAGCTTCATGATCATAGAATATGTTGTGACCATCAAACATATACAAGACAGGATAACGTTCCTCTGTATGATAGTACTCTTCGGGAAGATAAACGTTAACTCTTCTGTTTTCTCCAAACGGTTCACACCACAATTCAAATGATTCTGTCATATCTTTTTATTTTTTGGCTGCAAATTTACGAAAATGCTTGCGGAGTAACAAAAAATAGCGTACTTTCGCCTCCGTTTTCGACAAAAGAAACAAAAAATGCGAGAAAAAACATTGAATTGGAGAAAAGGTACCGTAAAATGGAGCCACTTTACCGGTGAAAAATATGCTGTCTTCCGTAGCTTAGGCAAGGAAATCAACATCTGTACACTGAGTGTAGTGACTTTGGCTGCTGTCCTGATTCCTGGTTCTGCCACTGCACAGACCGAGAATAACAAGGAAAAGCAAGCTCGTTTGGCAGCTGATTCAGAATATAACCTGGATGAGCTGGAGGTACTGGGAACACGTGTCCCTCTTTCTCCCGAGCACTCTGTTCGAATAGTACAGGTACTCACGAGACAACAGATTGAGGCCACCTCGGCCCAAAGTGTCAACGATCTTTTAAAGCTGGTAGCTGGCGTGGATGTACGCCAACGCGGTGCCTATGGCGTGCAGACCGATATTGGTGTGAACGGTGGTACAAGTGACCAGCTTACCGTCTTGCTGAACGGTATCAACATCAGCAATCCCCATACCGGCCACTTGACAGTGGATCTGCCGGTTTCCGTAAACGATATTGAACGAATTGAAGTGCTGGAAGGCGGCGCCAGCCGAGTGTATGGATCGTCTGCCTTCAGTGGAGCCATCAATATCGTTACCCAGAAAGATCAGAAAGAAACTTTAGGACTGAACCTGCAAGGAGGATCATTCGGTACATTGGCAGCCGACGCCAACCTGAACTTTAAAGGGACTAACATAGCGAACCGTGTGGCAGGTGGATATTCCAGAAGTGATGGAGGAACTGTGAACAGTGACTTCAACAAGGGTAACTTCTTTTGGAACGGCAACTATTCAAATAGTGAAATAGTACTTAACTGGCAGGCCGGAATGAGCACCATGAACTACGGTGCAAATACCTTCTACAGTGCAGCTTACAACAACCAGTATGAGGAAAACAGACGCTATCTGGTTTCTGTTTCTGCAGAAACGAAAGGAAAGATTCATTTCATGCCATCGCTCTACTGGAACCGCTCTCTGGACCATTACCTACTCTTCCGCAACAATCCCGCTGCCTATGAGAATTTCCACCAGACCAATGTCTATGGCGTGAATCTGAATTCTTACGTAGACTGGAGTATGGGAAAGACTGCCTTTGGTGTGGAGGTTCGCAATGAAGGTATCATCAGCAGCAGCCTGGGAAAACCACTGGAAGAGAAGGAATATGTCAAAGTTCCCGGACAAAATGCGAACTATACACATGGAGAAAACCGCACAAATGTGAGTTATTATCTGGAGCATGACCTGCTCCTGGATAGAGTGACCATCAGTCTGGGTCTGCTGGCCAACATGAATACCGCACTGGATTACCGCTATCGCCTATACCCTGGTGTCGACATCAGCTGGAGACCAGTAAACGGATGGAAGCTATATGCCAGCTTTAACCAGGCACTGCGTATGCCTACCTTTACTGATCTTTACTACAAGAGCCCTACCATTAACGGAAATATTGGTTTAAAGCCTGAGAAGAGCACAGACTATACATTAGGCGTACAGTACAGCTCTCCTGCCTTCCAAGCTAAACTGAAAGGTTTCTACCGTAAGGGTACAGACATGATAGACTGGGTGAAGTACAGTGCAGACGACAGTTATCATTCAGCTAATTTTAAGTTGAACAATATGGGTGTGGAACTGACCACTCAACTTAATTTCAAGGAACTGTGGGGAGAGCAATCCTTCCTGAAACAACTGAATGTAAGCTATGCCTACATCTATCAGCAGCGCGAGGACAACAAGCAGGTATATGACAGCAACTATGCACTGGATTACCTGAAGAACAAGTTCGTAGCTTCTCTGAGCCATCACCTTATCGGAAAACTGGATGCCCAGTGGGATGTTCGCTTACAGCACAGAAACGGTGCTTTCATTCTGTACGAGGATGGCAAGAACACCGGTATACTTACTCCTTATGGCACATACTGCCTGTTGGACCTGAAGCTGCAATGGAGTGAACCTAAATATACCCTATTTATACAAGGTAACAACCTAACCAATAAACACTATTACGACCTGAGTAATGTGGAACAGCCAGGATTCTGGTTCATGGGAGGTATAAAAGTTAAACTATAATATAACAAGTCGAGAACAAAAAAAGAAGGACTTGTCCCTACCGAAGTAAGGACAAGTCCTTCAAGCTTTAGGGACTAGTCCTTCGGCAGTGAAGGACTAGTCCTTATTTTTATTAACGAATTATCCCAAGAAGCTCAACAGAATACCAGCAGCCACAGCAGAACCGATAACACCGGCTACGTTAGGGCCCATGGCATGCATGAGCAGGAAGTTACGTGGATCAGCCTTAGCGCCTTCTACCTGGCTAACACGAGCAGCCATAGGAACAGCACTAACACCAGCAGAACCAATCAGTGGGTTAATCTTTTCCTTCAAGAAGAGGTTCATGACCTTAGCCATAATAACACCAGATGCAGAACCAATACCAAATGCAACGATACCTACACAGAGGATACCCAGAGTCTGCCAGTTCATAAATGAGCTAGCAGTAGCAGTAGCACCTACAGTAAGGCCCAAGCAGATAACTACGATATTGTTCAACTCATTCTGTGCAGCCTTGCTCAAGCGTTCAACAACACCACTCTCCTTCATAAGGTTACCCAACATGAGGCAGCCAATCAAGGTAGCAGCTGATGGAACAACCAGAGAAACGATGATAGCAACTACGATAGGGAAAATGATCTTCTCCTTCTGGCTTACAGTACGAAGCTGCTTCATGCGGATCTTACGCTCGCTTTCAGTAGTAAGAAGCTTCATGATAGGTGGCTGAATAACAGGAACCAATGCCATGTAGCTGTATGCAGCAACAGCAATTGGGCCTAACAGCTCTGGAGCCAGCTTACTGGTCAAGAAGATAGCGGTAGGTCCATCGGCACCACCAATGATACCGATAGATGCAGCCTGAGCAGGAGTAAAGCCAAAGATAGGCAGATCCATCTGAGTTACAATGAATGTAGCAAAGATACCTATCTGAGCAGCAGCACCCAAAAGAAGGCTCTTAGGGTTAGCAATCAGCGGACCGAAATCAGTCATGGCACCTACACCCAGGAAGATAAGACAAGGATAGATACCAGCCTTTACACCAATGTAGAGGATATCCAGCAGACCACCATTGGCCATGATGTAGCCATAGTCGTGATAATGCTCACTAGAATGGTTCAGGAACTCATCGTTCCACATAGCAGAATCAAACAGACCTGCACCAGGCAGGTTGGTCAGAATCATACCAAACGCAATAGGTAATAACAGCAGCGGTTCATACTTCTTTACAATGGCAAGGAAAAGCAGAAAAGAACCGATGCAGAGCATCACGAAGTTCTTCCATCCCTCACCTACGAAGAATGATGTAAAGCCCATTTCAGAAGTGAACTTGTTCAGACTTTCAGACAAGCTGAAATCCTGTGCCATAGCAGGAGTTGCAACAACCAAGATCAAAACCAGAAGGGCCATCAATCGATTAAGATGTTTCATAGTATTGATGCGTTTATATTATGCCAATTCTACCAATGCCTGACCGCTCTGAACCTGAGCACCAGCTTCTACCAATACAGCCTTTACCTTACCAGCAAATTCTGTAGTGATGCTGTTTTCCATCTTCATGGCTTCCATAAGAACCACTGTATCACCAGCAGCTACTTCATCGCCTACCTTTACATTAACCTTAGTAATGGTACCTGGCAGTGGAGCAGTTACAGTGCTTGCACCAGCAGAAAGTGGAGCTGCCTTTGGAGCAGCAGGAGCAGCTGCTGGCTTAGCAGCAGGAGCTGCTGCAGGAGCGTTAGCTGGCTGGAAGTCAACCAGTGCCTCACCGCTGTTAACATTCTGGCCTACAGTAACCAGAACCTTCTTTACAAGACCGTCAGCCTCTGCAACGATATCGTTAGCCATCTTCATAGCTTCCATAACTACCAATACATCACCCTTCTTTACCAAGGCACCATCGGCAGCAACAACCTTAGTGATAGTACCTGGCAGTGGAGCAGATACCTGAGTAGGATTTGCAACCTGAGGAGCAGTAGGAACACTAACAGGACCTACAGATGAAGGAGCTGCAGGACGGACAACAACAGGAGCTGCAGGCTTATTGCCCTCTACATCTACAGTATAGCTCTTGCCATTAACAGTGACTTCCAGAAGACCACCCTCTTTGGTATTTACGGTAGCAGCATAATTCTGGTCGCCTATCTTAAACTTGAATTCTTTCATTTTTTTAATTGTTTTGTACGTTAAAGTCTTGTGTTAAGTACTGAATGCCATTCAGAATGTTCTGGATGCTTGATAGTCAGCACACCACTCTCATAATCGTGAGTATCATTAAGATTCAGATAAAGTGCAACAGCTACAGCCACTGCATTCATATCCTCTTCACTTGGAGCATTTACCTTCTTGGCTACTCCTTCTACCTTTCCTGCACCTTTCACTACTACCTTAGTAGTCTTCTTTGCAGTAACAGAGAAAATCTGAAGAACCAGAACCAAAACCACCAAAATGACGAATACCACGCCAATGCCCATGAGAGTCATCAACCAAGTAGTTCCATTAATTGATGCTAAAATCATAATCTCAGTGCTTTAGAATTACAATGGAATATTACCATGCTTCTTAGCAGGGTTAGTCAACTTCTTATTCTCCAACTGTGCCAATGCACGGCAGATACGGAAACGAGTATTACGTGGCTCGATAACATCGTCAATGTAGCCATAACGAGCAGCATTGTATGGGTTAGCGAACAACTTAGTGTACTCATCTTCCTTCTCCTTGATGAATGCCTTAGCCTCTTCTACCTTACCCTCATCCTTCAGAGCCTTAGCTTCCTTAGCGTAAAGTACAGCAGCAGCACCACTTGCACCCATTACGGCAATCTCAGCACTTGGCCATGCATAGTTCAAGTCACCACGCAACTGCTTACAAGACATAACGATGTGAGAACCACCGTAAGACTTACGCAAAGTAACAGTTACCTTTGGTACAGTACACTCACCGTAAGCATACAGCAACTTAGCACCGTGCAGAATAACTGCATTGTACTCCTGAGCAGTACCAGGCAAGAATCCAGGAACGTCAACCAAAGTAACGATTGGAATATTGAATGCATCGCAGAAACGAACGAAACGAGCACCCTTGCGGCTTGAGTTGCTGTCCAATACACCTGCCATCTGCTTAGGCTGGTTAGCAACGATACCTACAGACTGACCATTGAAACGTGCAAAACCTACGATCAAGTTCTTTGCATAGTTAGGCTGAACCTCGAAGAATTCACCGTTATCAACAACTGCTGCAATTACCTCATACATATCGTATGGCATGTTTGGATTCTCTGGAATGATAGTATTCAGGTAATCCTCCATACGGTCGATTGGGTCTGAACATGGGATACGTGGAGTCTTCTCCAGGTTATTCTGTGGAATATAGCTGAACAGCTTCTTAACCATAGCCATAGCCTCTTCCTCAGTCTTTGCAGTGAAATGAGTAACACCACTCTTAGAAGCATGTACAGAAGCACCACCCAACTGCTCCTGGGTAACAACCTCACCCAAAACTGTCTTTACAACAGCAGGACCAGTCAAGAACATGTAAGAAGTACCTTCCATCATGAGAGTAAAGTCAGTCAAAGCAGGGCTATATACAGCACCACCAGCACAAGGACCCATGATACAAGAAATCTGTGGAATAACACCACTAGCCATAATGTTACGCTGGAAAATCTCAGAATAACCAGCCAATGCATTGATACCCTCCTGAAGACGAGCACCACCTGAATCGTTCAAACCAATGACAGGAGCACCAACCTTCATGGCAATATCCATTACCTTACAAATCTTGCTTGCCAACATTTCTGACAAAGAACCTGCACTTACGGTAAAGTCCTGTGCAAATACATATACAAGACGACCACCGATGGTACCGCTACCGGTAACAACGCCATCACCAAGATAATGCTTCTTGTCCATACCAAAGTTTGTGCAACGATGCTTTACGAACATATCCATTTCCTCGAAGCTGCCCTCATCAAGCAACATTGCGATACGCTCACGAGCAGTGTACTTGCCCTTCTGGTGCTGTTTTTCGATGGCCTTTTCGCCACCACCAAGACGAGCCTTCTTACGGAGCTCAACAAGCTCCTCTAATTTTTCTGTCTGTGTACTCATAATTGATTTATGTAAATTAAAGTTTAAATCATTTAAAAATCACGCAAATTTACTGTAAAAATACCAAGAAACGAATTTTAACAAGACTTTTTTGATACCTTGATGTAAAAAAAGAATATCTTTGCGCCCAATTATGATAAAAATAGGAATTGATTTAGGCATTACCTCAACAAAAGTTGCTGGGGTATGCGGAAATAAAATAGTATTTTCTGAGATACTTCGGGAGATATTTTCTCCGGAAGTCATACAGGATATCCTTTACGAACACGGATATAAAGAAGCCGATGTGGAAGCCGTGAAGATTACAGGAGTAGGCCGGGACAAGATCAACTATCAGGTTTTAGGCCATCAGCCAGTAATAGTGGATGAATTTAAGGCAAACAGCGAAGGTGCCCGTTTTTTTTGTAGCCTGGACAGGTTCATCATTGTAAGCATGGGAACGGGAACTTCTTTTGTAAAAGTAGAAGGTAACAATTATGAACACATCGGTGGAAGTGCACTAGGCGGTGGAACACTGGCAGGACTTTCAAAGATGATCTTTTATGGTGATTCTTCAACCTATATTTGTAATTTAGCAGACAAAGGTAACCTGGCAAATATTGACCTTCATTTAGATGAGGTTAGTACTGTGGACCCAAATTTCCCTTTACGAATCACTGCTTCAAATATCCGAAAAGGTAATCGCCAGACAAGTCGTGAAGATGCAGCCTTGGGCCTCCTGAACCTGGTAGTACAGAACATTGGAGTCATGGCCTATTTCTCCGGATTAGGATTTGGTATCAAAGACTTTGTATGCATTGGTAGAGTAACTCAAATTCCACAATGTAAGCAACTTTTGGAATTAGTGTCAAAACTCTATAAAATAAATTTCATTATCCCCGATGAAGCCCCATTTGGTACTGCCATTGGTGCAGCTTTAGCAGAAAAATAAAAGACAGAAAAGTAATGAATAAAAGCATCTCAGTATATCACTATAACTGAGATGCTTTATTATTAATAATTAAACGATTATTAGCTTTATGTAAAGCTATACTTTAAATACAGGTATAACCACCGTCAACAGGTACCATAATACCGTTTACATAAGTAGAAGCTGGTGAAGAAAGGAACAAAGCAGCAGTGTCAAGTTCACCTTCATTACCATAGCGCTCCTCAGGAATAGCATTCTTTGCATAAGCCTGGAACCACTCACTGTCAAGAGTTTCCTTAGTCAATGGAGTAACGAAATATCCAGGACAGATACAGTTGCAAGTAATACCATATTTACCCCACTCTGCAGCCAAAGCACGAGTCAAGTTAACAACACCACCCTTTGCAGCATGATATGGTGAAGCAGGAGCAATCTTGTTTCCTACCAGACCATACATAGAAGCAATATTGATAATACGGCCGAACTTAGCAGGAATCATCGCATATTTTGCAACAGCACGAGCGACCTTAAATGAACCGAACAAATCAATGTTCATTTCATTAGCAAACTGCTCATCAGTAATGTCTTCTGCAGGAGCAACAGCACCTGTACCAGCATTGTTAATCAAGATATCGATTCTGCCGAAATGCTCCAAAGCTTCTTTCACAGTCTTGTCAACCATTTCTGTATCGGTAATGTCGCAACGGATAGGATAAGCCTCTACACCGTATTCCTTTTCCAACATGGCTGACACTTCCTGAAGCTTCTCCATACGGCGAGCAATAGGAACGATATTACAACCCTGGCTTGCCAGAGCCTTTGCCATCTGAACACCAAGACCAGTAGAACAACCTGTAACCAATGCTACTCGGCCTTTGAAATCAAAATAATTTTTCATAATTGATAAGTATTAATGTATAAATTTAGTAGCGAATTTGCAATGTCAACAAATCAATTTGCTGAGTTGTTGCAAATATACACTATTTTTCACCAACACGTCAATCGTTTTTTCATTTTTTCGTTTTGTTTTTTAGCAAAATTATACTAATTTTGTACAGAATAATGAAAAAACACACCATGCAAGAACAAAAAAGCCTACTTCACATCGCCTTATTTTTCTTTTTTGCTCTGGCATTTGTGTCTTGTCAAGAATCAGATGTCCCTTTAGAGAGACCCCACAAAGTCTTGATTCTACAAAGCTACTCTACGGAAAGCGAACAAACCCAAAAAGCAACAGAATTATACAATAAAGCCTTTCAAGAAGAAGGCCTGAATGTAGAATTGGAATTCCTGAATGGCGAAATGCCCCACATGAACAGAGCAAACATCATGTGGGACTACCTGACCAAATACATCGATACACAAAAAGAAGACCCGGAAGTAATCATAATCAACGATGATGACATGTTTCATTCCGTTATGAGCGACAGTGCCTGGGCCACACGTGCTCCCATCGTATTTGGTGGTGTCAATTATCTGGGTGATTATAACCCTGGAAAATACAAAAACATCACAGGATTCCTGGACACACCAGACCTCAAGGAAAATCTCCGCCTGATTAAAGAACTGACAGGAGCCAATCTCATCTACACTGTACTCAGTATTCATGATGAAGACGAATATCGAAAGGAAGCACTAACAAAGGCAGTCCAAGAATTGGGTATGGTTCATGATGTGGACCAAAGCATCAGCAAAATGTCCACACTTAGGCTACATGACAATACCAAGACCTATATTCTGACGCTTTCTGCAGCCCATCCGGAAATCAATTCCACAGACAGTACAGAGTCAGACCGTACTTTAATCATGGACAATGCCATTCTGAATGCCAAATACGCCAAACACCTTCAGCTTCGATGGTCAACTACAAGCAATACATTCATAGACAGATCTGAAGCTCCACAGTTTACAGCTGTCAATGAACTGTTTGGCAGCAAGCACCCACGATTCCTGGCAGGTTATTTCACCTCCTTGGAAACACAGATCCAAGACGAAGTTCACTATGCTGCAGAGATTTTAAGAGGGACTTCATTAAGCCTCTTGCCACTTACAGAACACAAGAAAGGGTACTACATGGACTACAGAGCCATGGAAAAACTAAACTTGAAACTTGACGATTATCAAGAAAAGTTCACTATTATCAACGTACCTTTCCACGTGAAGCACCCTATTCTTTACGGACTGATTATTATGGGAGTGACAATATTGGGAATGCTAATACTGGCACTACTCACCTATCTGCTCATTACAGCAAAAAACAGGAAGCAAAGAAAGATGCTGCATGAATTGGCAGAAAACAATAGAAAAAGAGAACTTGCACTGGGCCAATCCATGACAACCATTTGGCAAGTGAAAGACGGTTATGTCTATCAGGTAGGAAGTAACCTTAAAACTTCTATAAGAAATTTCCGTACCTTTATACATCCTGACCATCAGGAACAGTTTAACCGTATCTTAAACATAGAAGAACCAAACGGCAAGCACATGGTACGTATGCAGATAGCCTATGACCGGGAAAACTATCACTGGTATGAACTCATCTACAACATAACAGACAAAAACCGTAAGGAAAGACATATTGAAGGTGTCAGCATGAACATTGATACCCAAAAAAGAAATGAAGAAACCATTCTTAAGACGAATGAGAATCAGGAGCTTGTAAACATCAAAGAAACAATCATGGCCAATATGAGCCACGATATACGAACTCCATTGGGTGCAATCGTAGGATTTGCAGACATCATGGCTGCAGAAGGTGATCTGCTGGTAGAGGAAGAACGAATGGAATATGCAGACATCATCAAGCAGAACAGCCTTATGCTGGAAACAATGATCAGTGATATTCTGGATGAAAAATCAGAAATCGGAGTCTTCAAGTTCCATTTTGAAGAAGTAAACATCAGTAAGCTGATCCATCAAGTATGGGTCAACAACAAAATTCTTTGTCCTAAGCATCTGGTGCTCTGTGAACAGCAAGACTGGGATTCCAGTCTGACCTTGAACATAGACATGAACAGAATACAGGAAGTATTGAACAACTTCCTGAGCAATGCATTCAAGTTCACCCCGGACGGCACGATAACCCTTGGCTGGCGAGTTGCCACGGATGAAATTGAGCTGTATGTACAAGATACTGGTGTGGGTATTGCCAAAGAAAACCTGGACACCGTCTTTGACCGATATTACAAAACGGCTGAGACACACAAAGGAACAGGTATGGGTCTGAATATCTGCAAGACTATCATTGAACAACATGGAGGTCATGTAAAAGTAGCCAGCGATTTAGGAAAGGGAAGCCGATTCTCAGCATTCCTGAAAAATGAAAAGGAAGGAGGTGCAGCATGAAAAAATGGTTCTCTATCATCACTGTTGCCCTCGTGACACTCATTCTCTGCTCTTGCCAAGGCAGCATGAAGCGTCATCCAGAAGGTCGTCCATACAAAATAGCCCTCATTCATACTTACGATGCCTTGCAGGAAAGCTACCAACGCTTCAATAAAGTAGCTCTGGAAGAATTTGAGAAAGAAAGAATAGATGTGGATTTATCCACCTATTACATGGACATTTACAAGGGAACCATAGACCTTGATAAAAGGGAGTCCATGTTAAGAATCTTGAAAAAACTGGATCCTGACATGATTCTCCTGGACGATGACCTAGGAGCACTGACGCTACTGACATCTGAAGATAATTTCCTTAAGGAAAAACCTCTGATTTTAGGCAATATACATATGCCAGAAAAGGGAGATTTTGGTATAGGGAAATTACTGAAAGGATATCGGGCAGCCTGTCTGATTGACCCTCTGGATTTCAAGGAAAACATACGCATCGCTTCTGAACTCAGCAAGAATAACCTGATAGAAATTGAAATGGATTTCAATGAAGGTGAAATGCATTTCAGAGAAGAACTTAGGAAGAGCATCGCATCGGAGGAATTCTTAGACAATACTGATTTCCACGACATGTATCTGGACTACAACAGCTTGAATGGACGACTCAAAGACAAAACTATTGTCATGGTCTATTCTCTTCAAGAGCCAGAGCGAAACGTGGGCCGTAATGATTCATTGGAAGGCTATGCAGACTACGGAAAGGAGCGAACCCAGAATATGCTGAAATACAGTAGATATTACCCATCGCTTGTTGTAAAGAAGGACCTATATGCCAACGGAATAGCCATCAGTACAGGCTTTCCGCAGTTCACAGTTGTCAATGTAGATTTCGGAAATTCCAATAACAGTTTTGCTGCAGGTTATTTCTGCCCAATGGAAGACATCGCAAAAGACATGGTATCTTATGCCGTAAGAGTCATAAACGGAGAAGATATTCTTAAATTACCTATAGGAATCCATCAGCAAAAACGCATGATCAACTGGCCAGCCCTTCTAGAAAGGCAGCCAGAATATGAAAACCAGTATCATGAATTGGCTAAGAAATATACCATTGTCAATGCTCCATTCCAGATTCAGCATCCAACTCTTTACTGGGCACTAATAGTAGGCGTCCTTGTCACCATATCACTCATTGTTATCTTAACCATTGTCATCTGGAACCGTAAAATAGAAAAGAAAAACAAGGAAATCAGAGAACAACTGCTGTATGATAAAGAATACGGGAACCTGGTCTTTCTGGGTGTAAATTCCTGCACATTCCATTATGATAAGATACACGGACTTATCCTGGGAGAGAACAGCATCAACAACCTGCTCTTCCCAGAAGGACTAGATGCATTCAATAAAATTGCATTAATGATTAAACCTAGCTATATAGGACTGGTAGAAAAGGCACGCAAAAGTATCAATACAGAAGGTGAATACTCCTTCACTTTCCCTTTCACACTTGACAGAGGCTTCAGTTTTCACTGGCTCCAGCTACGCTACAAAGTCACTAAAAGACATGACATGCTAGAAGCAAATGGACTGATTATAGACGCAGACGACATTGTGGAACGAGAGAATCAGGTCAAGGAAGCTCAAAAGAAAGCCATTGCATTGGAGCTGAAGGAAAAATTCCTGACAGATCTTAGAGACTACATTAGCGTTCCTCTGAACAAGATCTTAAAATACAGCGATATCCTGTCTGAAAAAACAGCAAGACACACTACGGCAGAGTATATACAGACAGTCAAGGAGCTGAATGAAGAGGGACATACACTAATGAGTATCGTAAATAAGATATTAGAATTGGTGCGAATGGAAAGCGGACGTGTGAAAATGGACATTCAGCCAATCAACGTAGCCACACTATTCAGAGAATTGCAGCAGCGATGGAAAGAAACATACTCTTCACCTATAGAGATAGAGACAGTGCTACAGGCAGACGAAAAACTCTGTGTGATGGCCGATAAACTTCGCATAGAACAGATGCTTGATATCCTGATGGAAAATGCCATCCGTTTCGGTAATGGCAAAGCCATAAAGATGGGATATGTTACAAACAAGGCAAAAGACGATGTGGAACTATACATCTCGGACAATGGCAAAGGTATTGACAAAGAGTATGCAAAACTGATCCAGCAACGCTTTTTAGAGCAAAAAAACTTTGATCTCAAAATGGGATTAAACCTGAATATAGCCAATGCAATAGCATGGAACATGAATGCTCAATTATCATTGGACAGCAATAGCGAAGGGGGTACTCGTATTGGTATCCTTATAAAGAAGGAGGAAAAGGAATGAAACAGTTATTATCCATAGTTATTCCATCTCTATTTCTGTTCATGAGTTGCACGGCAAACCAGTCAGAAAACAATACATCGACAAGAGAGAACATGAAAGACTGGTCTCAACCTATTGTCCATTATCATTCTGCATCCACTCCTTTGCGTGCCAATGAGTTCATTCCAAATATTAATGATACCATTTCTCAAGAGCTGAAAGAAGTACTCTATCAGATTTTAAACAACATGATCTATGTGGAAGGAGGATCCTTTTTAATGGGAGAACCGCTGGATTCCAACGCTGAGAACCAATCGGCCATGCCTCAGTTTGAAGAAATTGTTGGCAACTTCTATTTAGGAAGATATGAAGTTACGCAAGAAGAATACTCACTCATAATGGGAACCAGCTGCAATGCCTATTACCCAGACCCAAAGCGACCTGTAGAAAATATAAGCTGGGTAGATGGCTATAATTTCATGGAACAATTAAAGGAGCTTACAGGATTGCCATTCCGCTATCCAACCGAAGAGGAATGGGAATATGCTGCCCGAGGTGGCAATAAGTCGATGGGCTACAAATACATAGGATCAGATCAATTTGACGAAACTACTGTAAGTATCAGCACAATGGAAGAAGAACCTCAGCTTCACACCTTACCTGTTGGGCAACTTGCTCCAAACGAGCTAGGATTCTACGATATGGGCGGAAATGTCTGGGAATTTACCGAAAATGACTGGAGACCCGATTATGTGACAGAAGCAGACAACAGTTGGAAAGTAATACGTGGAGGAAGTTTCCGAAGCATTGGAGATCAATGTCATGCATTCTTGAGAAGCAATGTAAGAGCCGACTGGAAGGCCAGCAATATAGGTATGCGTCTGGCATTATAAGACAAAACGAAAGAATATACAAATGTATAAAACTTTATTATTAACTTAATTAATTAACCAAAATGAAAAAATTTTTCCTTTTTGCTAGCGCCATGCTGATGGCAGTTGGTGCAAGCGCACAGGTAAAATTGACTGAGAACAACATTGATGAAGTTCTCAAGGCAATGACCCTGGAAGAGAAGGCAGACCTCTGCGTTGGTAACGGTTGGGGTTCTATGGGCTTCTCTGCAATCCCTACAGGTTCTGATGAGACTCTTGTTCCTGGTGCTGCAGGTACAACCAAGAAGATTGCTCGTCTGGGTATTCCTTCAACTGTATTGTCTGATGGCCCTGCAGGTTTGCGTATCAATCCTACCCGTCCAGGTACCGACAAGACTTTCTATTGTACTGGTTTCCCTGTAGGTACTGTATTGGCATGTACTTGGGATACTCCTATGGTAGAGGAATTGTTGAAGGCTATGGGTAATGAGGTTTTGGAGTATGGTGCTGACGTACTGTTGGCTCCTGGTCAGAACATTCACCGTAACCCTCTTTGCGGTCGTAACTTCGAGTACTTCTCAGAGGACCCTATCCTCTCTGGTAAGATGGCAGCTGCTTACACCCGTGGTGTACAGAGCCAGGGCGTTGGTGTTTCTCAGAAGCACTTCGCATTCAACAACCAGGAAATCAACCGTAACCAGAACATTG
>JAKSLR010000030.1 GCA_024401095.1 Bacteroidaceae bacterium | reverse complement strand
TGTAACGCCTCCAGCCGGTGGTGATGACGACGATATGGGAGATTAATGAGTGATGGGTTGTGAGTGATGAGTTGTGAGTAGTGAGTAACTCAAAACTCAGAACTCAGAACCCCAAAAACAGTGAAACAATGCTTTTAAAACTATTATTAATGCTTAATACGGATTCTAAGAAAATGAGTACAGAGAAGAAGAATATTTGGACAGTGATAGTGAATACTATACTGACGTTGATTTCGGGTATTGCCAGTGTGTATGGTTTAGGTCTTTGACCTAGTGGGAATTCTTCCCACACCCTGTTCTGAAGGCTTTGCCCTCAGACTCCCTTTTCGGGAGATTCTCTCCCGGACCCTCTACATCTTTTTTCTTTTCCCGCAAAAGAGAAAAGATGGGAAAAAAGAAAGCTCCCGGCTGCAGGAATTTGGCTAAAAATAGGCATGAATTTGGGAAAAATACAAAAGCCCTTTCCTTGTTGGACTGTATTTTTCTGTTCCAAATTCAAGTCTATTTTCTTAACGCCAAATTTCTGATGCCGACTTTCAAAACATAAAATGTAATTAATAAAAAATGGAAGTTCAAATTTTGACGGAGCACTTCAGCTTGGAAGAATTTACGCGAAGCTCCACCGCCCTGCAGAGCGGAATCTGCAACGAGCCTTCCATTGAAGTCATCTCAAACCTCCAGAATCTCTGCCAAGAGGTTCTGGAGCCTTTGAGACTTCACTACGGAAAGCCCATACATATCTCCAGCGGCTATCGCTGCAAGGAATTAAATAAGAAAGTAGGCGGAGTTCCTAACTCCCAGCACCTGAAAGGTGAAGCCGCCGACCTCCTCCTTCCTTCCCTACTGACAGGAAAGGAATGGTTCGACTGGATCCAACACCATTGCCGGAACTACGACCAATGCATCCTGGAACGGAACCGCCAAGGCTATTACTGGCTGCACGTCAGCGCGCGTAGAGAATTACATATGAACCGACGCCAAGCCTTTTATAAAATCAAGTAGGTACACTTGAATTTTATAATGGCGCGTTTTAGTGCGTAGCAATAAATCTGGCCTGAGTTTCCTTAATGTGGTTATAGCCCGCATTGTTCAGGTGCAGCCAGTCTGCGCCAAAGAAATCCACGGCATTGTAGCGGTTGATGCCGCTGGTAGTGTACAGGTTCAGGAAAGGAACCCCCATCTCCTGGCAGACCTTCTCCTGGCCAGCCACATACGATGGCAGCTTCTTCATGTTTCTGCGTCCGCCTCTTGACCACTCCGGCCCCTTCTCAATGTCTTCCTCGGCAATGTACTCCAGCAGTGGAACAGGCAGTGAGCTGAAGAACATGATCTTAGCCTGAGGTGCCCCCTTGCGGATCTTCTCTATGCAGGCACGGATTTCACGGTCCTGCTCTTCCAGGCTGATGCCACGAGACACATCGTTGGTGCTGGCCCAGATGATGTAGATGTCGAATTTCTTCTCACTGGCCAGTGCACGGTCTATCTGAACAGACAGCCAGCGGTCTTCGCCTGTGGTCTTGGAGAATCCTGCACCACCTATGCCGAAGTTGGTGATTTGGCAGCCCAGGCATTCAGCCCAGTGCGCCTTGGCAATGTCCGATGGGGTGATCACGCTGAAAGAACCGCCAAACACGGCGATGCTCTTTCTGTAGTTAGGGGATTCTTTGTAATCCTGGGCAAAGCTGGTCAGGGCCAGCAGGCAGGTGAAAAGGATGAAGATTAGTTTTTTCATAGTGTGTTTTTTTGATTTTTGCAAATGTAGTGTTTTTTTTAGAAATGCTGAAGGGTTCAACCCTTAAACTCTTCTTTTCGGGAGATTTTCTCCCGGACCCTCTAGCTTGTTTTTCTTTTCCCGCAAAAGAAAAATAAGCGGAAAAAGAAAGCTCCCGGCTGCAGGAATTTGACTAAAAATAGGCTTGAATTTGGGAAAAATACAAAAAACATTTCCTTATTGGACTGTATTTTTCTGTTCCAAATTCAAACCTATTTTCTTAACGCCAAATTTCTGATGCCGAAATGCCATGCGGGGTGTAGTGGGCCTTCTTGTTACTGTAATCTGGAGAGTAAACAAGAATCCGGAGGATAAAGCGTCACATGTGACGCAGACCAGCGAAGCGATGTCTTCTCACCATCCGGATTGTAGCGGCCAGCTCATTAGTTCCGGCATCATGGATTTTGCGTGAAGAAAATGGGGGGCTTTTTCCGTTAAAAAATGCACAGGGAACACTAGGACTGGGAGTTTTGTGCATTTTAGGAAAAAGATCTCTATTTTTAGCAAAATCAATGCAGCCGGTGGATTTCTTTTTTGTTCTTAGTACTTTTTCTTTTTCCACGAAAAGAAAAAACACTAAGTGGGTTTTAGGGTGAAACCCTAATAAGAGGGTCCGGGAGAAAATCTCCCGAAAGGGAGCCTAAGGGGTACCCCCCTTCCCTCTTACCATCTCTTTATTTCCCCCATCGCCGCAGCACAAACCTCAAGAATCCACTTCCCGTCAGATCCCTGAAAATCCGAAATCACCCAAGTATCATTCTCCGGTGCAAGCTTAAGCACGCGAGGTGACTTCTCCCCGTATTGCACCAGGTTCAGCTTTACCACAGCCTCGTTTGCTTCCTGGCTCACCACTTCCACATCGGTGGTATAATAGCTCATGTCTGGATCCTGGCTCTCAGTCCAGAGATCATAATCAAAATAACCTACTTCCGATCCGGCTGCTGTAGCAGCATCATCCACCTCTTTTATGGCTTTCTGCAAGGCGGCAGACATAGGGGTATCCTGCCCCCATCCAGCGATTAAGTCAACGAAAAAGGATGCATCTTGCATCTCTTCTTCAGCCTTCTGGGCAATTACCTCATCTACTCCCGTTACCACAATGGAATCAGACTGTTCCTGATCACTTTTCTGCTGTGCACCGCCGCAGGAATACAAACCCAGCAGGCTGGCCATAAAATACAAACCCCATTTTTTCATAATTTCATGTTTTATGGATTAACAGTTGCAAAGATAATTCTTTTTTGAATGGGAAGCCCCAGAAGTTGGTGAAAAACAGCTATATTTGCAAATATGAAAAAGTGTTTCGGGAGATTTTACAGGGGAATTATTAAAGTGTTATGCTGTCGTTTTCTGTATCCAGCCAACCTTGGCCTAAAACCTTCACTTCATGACTTGAACCTATCACGGAATATGCTGGGATATGCTGATATGATTTAGTAAGCACAGTATTAGCAGCTACCACCAGATAATCTGGCGTTCTAACGTTCTTCAGTAAACTGCAGTTGTTTGCTATCCAGTTATTGTTTCCTATAGTTATCATTCCATAGCCTTTTGACTTGCTGCCATCAATGCGGGTAAGGGCATGTAAATCCGTATCCATAATGATACAATCCCATCCTATAGTACAGGAATGTCCAAAAGAGATCTTATAATAACTGACCAACCTGAATGATGCAGTAGCATGAAAACGAGGGCCAAAAGTTATCTCCGAATCTTTTCCTGTGGATATGTATGAACTATTACCTATAGACGCGCTCCCTTTAAAGTACATTATACCACGGTGCTCCCAGGTAATGCCATTATCAGGATAGATGGAAACAATGTTATTTCCTAGTTTGATCATACCTGGAGATATCTTTGTACTTGGGTCTATAACAATCCGCCCCTGGCACGCAAGCAAACGAGGCCTATACAGCCATATAGGTAATTTAATAGCTTGTGCCAGAGGAAGATAATGAAAATTAAAATAGAGAGTATAAGGTAAAGACCTTAGAACCCACCTATTTTCCCATAGTTTACGTAACAGTGATTTCTGTGCCATTTTTATGTTCTTGTACCAGGATTAACCCTGGTACAATATCTTATAACTTTATTCTGCTGGAATAAAATGACCATCAATCCATTCACCCTGTACCATGACTGGTGGGTCAAGCGGATAGATTTCTGGTGCCATAGGTGCTGTCTGCGAACCTGTAGATGAACTGTTCTTCTTAGGCAGGTAGTAGGTGCGGTCCCATTCCAGGAAGTTGTTCAGCTCCTGAGTGGTGCCCCAGATCTTTCCGGTATACTCTCCTGCCAATGACAGGACTCTGTACATGATCTGACGACGGGAAATGGCATTGAACTGGCCAGTATTGTGGTTCATGATGCTCTGAGCTCCATCGTAAGTTGGGCGGCAGAAATTCCTGACATAAGTATAGCCTCCCTCAAAGATTCCCAGTGACTCCACGGCAGCGCTTTCATACTGATTTACAGTACCGAACAGGTCATGCCAGTAGACTGTGGTCTGAGTAGTTTGCGGATAAGTTTCACTGGCATTGGATGTGGTTACATATTTGTCAACATTACGGTACAGTCCGTAACCGTGGTAAGTATTAATCTGATTCCAGTAATAGGTAGTGGTTGGATAGGAAGTACCATAATACTCATCGGCCAGCTTACCGAAACCGTGTCCGCAGATTTCATGATGCATGAGCTGACGTCTGTTTTCATCGTTCTTGCCCAGCGGACAGAAACATACGGCATTGGCCATGCCATAGTCATAATTACCAACTTCACCTGTCCAGCTATTCCAGCAAGTTCCTGCATGGCAAGCTATGTTACACATGACTACTACGGTAGCGTTCTTGATGCGTTCATTGGCATTGGCTCCAAGTGCCAGCTTGGCATACTCATTGATCAGTTCACGGTTTCCTCTGATTTGTGTAGATCCACTGGAGAAAACTGTAGAGAACTTGGTCCGGGTTCCATTACCTGTTGCTCCGTTCTGCAATATCTGTGAATCTCCGTAACCTTGTGGGGAAACGGCCTTGACATAATACACATTGAAATAATCCTGATAGTAGGTAAGCGGCTCTACAGAGAAGAACTCGTGGAAAGCCTGCATCATGATAGAGGTGTAGTAGGACTCCTCTCCCCCTGTGAAATCTTCTGCGGTGAATCCATCGCCCATGATGACCAAGTCAATTCCATTTCCACGGCTAGCTTCCTGTAAGGTGACAACCTCGCCGTCGAAAGCGTAATCTGTATCATCGATATTCAGGTCTTCCTGCCATCCGCCTGCTGCCGTAATGGAGTGATAGTAACCACCAGTCAGGGTAATATCTGCAGAACCGACCTTAACCTTTGTATAATAAGTAGCATCTTCACAGGTTACCTTAATCAAGAGATAGCCTCCGCCATATAGTGTGACATCTTGATTAGACATCATCAAGTAAGCGGTGAGTGAACTGACATTTCCGTAACCTTCCAAGCCCATGGACAATTCTGCGGTAGAGAGCGAGCCATTATAAGAAGAATTACCATCGTAGTAATAACTGTTAAGGCTGTTGTTCTCATAGAAAACAGGAGAAATAAAACCGTTTTCTATGTAGGAAACACTAATCTTGGAAGGGTTCTTGAAAGTCATGCCGCTCAGGTTGAACTTCAAGCATGAGGACTGGTCTGAATTAGCGAAACTGATGGCTTTTTCGGCAGGAAATGTTCCGTAACTAGATGAGGTCAGCACTTGTCTCATGGCATGATATTTACCCATGTGCCCCATAGGATCAGACGCTTTCTGAACCTGGCCTGAATAGGTAAAGTTCATGAATTCAATATCCGACCTTATGCTGTTTCCGGGATAATAGACACCCCAAATATTTGTAGAGACATTAGTGGTATTAGAGGTTCCACCGGATGTCTTTTTAAAAGTTGCAGAACTACCGCTGGCAGTGCTTGGATCTACCGTATAAAGAGTGGTATATTCTACCATGCAGACAGGAGTAATGGCTATCTGGTCATTCTCAGCCCACTGCGTATGAAGCACGCCCGACACTTCTGAATAGGCCGTACGGGTCTCTGGCTGTGGCATGACAGCCGTAATCTGGTTAGGCAGGATGATGTTTCCGGATTCCACTTCTTCAGGAGTCTCCAAAAGAGCCTCCTGAGAACAAGATGCCAAGCCAGTAAGGAAAATAGCCTGGACTGCAATACTAAGGTATTTATATAGTTTCTTCATCGTTTCAACGTTTTACCAGGTTATACCATTACCGTTAGAGATAGAGTTATTGTTGTAGCCTGTACCATCGGCAGTTCCACCGTAACCGTTCTTATCGAAAGGAACGGCAGGCGCATCGGTCTGAACAGTCCAGCCATTTGGAATTCCACTTTCCCCTCTTACATCCCAAGTGGCGTCCTTACTCTTGATGAAGGTTCCGGTAGAAGAGACTCCACAAGTCCAATAAAAAAGACAATCATAAGCGCTAATATCCGTAGCCAACATCTTGATGTAGTTTAGATTTTTGCAACCATAAAACATATTAAAATAGCAACCAATATCCAACGTAGCAGCCGGCAATTCTGGGGCAGTAGTCAGGCTGGTGCAATCTGAGAACATAACAAAATAGCAATAATCAGCCAATGTTGTAGCAGGAAGTCCAGGAGCTATCACTAGACTTGAGCAGCCTGAGAACATAGACTGATAACACCTATCAGCCATCGTAGTAGCTGGCAATTCTGGGGCAGTAGTCAGGCTGGTACAGTTTGAGAACATACTATGATAGCAATAATCAGTCAATATAGTAGCAGGAAGTTCTGGAGCAGTCACCAGACTGGTGCACCCTAAAAACATAGAACTATAGCAGTTTGCAGCCAATGTTGTGGCAGGAAGCCTAGGGGCACTTGTCAGGCTAGTACAGCCTGAGAACATACCGCTATAGCATCCATATGTTAAAGTAGTGACAGGAAGTGTTGGAGCACTTTTCAAACTGGAACAGTCTGAAAACATACCACCATAGCAGTTAACATCCAATGTGGTTGCAGAAAGCTCAGGAGCATTCGTAAAACTGGAGCAGCCTGAGAACATAGAACTATAACAATTTGCAGCCAATGTTGTGGCAGGAAGTTCTGGAGCACTTGCAAGACTGGAACAGCGATAGAACATAGATTGGTAACACCTATCTGCTAATGTGGAAGCCGGCAACTCTGGAGCACTAGTCAAGGCATGGCAATACTCAAATAAACTGCAAAATCTGGCATTTCTTGTACTTACATTTTTGTAATTTTCATAATCCAACAAAGTACGGATATCACCAGAGCAGGCCACTCCCGTGGTATTTCCAAAAGCTATTCTTGAATAATCAGATGCATTTTTTGCTGTTCCTTTATTATTCTTTCCTCTCAACCGAAGATTGCCATTTGCACCACCAAAGGTAACAGTATTGGTTCCCAGTTCCTGCCATTCTCCGTTATTTACGGAGTATTCCAGCGTTTCTACTGCCTTACTCATAGTGAGAGTCTGCTCTGCCTCGGCTGTGAAGGTAAGGTATGGAATTTCTTCCATGCTTCCACCCTCCAACTTATAGGCCTTTCCAGCCTGTACTGGCTTTCCAGGCACTATGGTCATAAGGTCTTCTCCATATTTGCTGGCCAATGTAACAGTAAGTTCCTTTCCGTTCAAGTCTGTTGGTGCTACAAGGATATTTGCTGTAAACACATCACCTTTATTCAAAGCAATGCCTGTTCCTAATGAAAGTTCCATCTGCTGGCTCTTGGCTTTTGCTGTAATGGCACCGGTCTTCATGTCCAGAGTTCCACGGGTAATGAAGTCGGTTCCTGTAGTGGCAAGGGTTACATCGGTATAGATGCCAGTTTCTTCGATAGGAATTTCTATCTGAAGGACCGCTGCCAGATTCTGGAAAGCGATAGAGGCAGCACCATTTGCATCGGTATTCACTGCAGCGCTCATGTAGTTGCGGGCACCAATGTGTGCAGTGCTTCCTTTGGCAGTCTGTTCCTGACCGGTGAAATCTACCGGGTAAGCCTCTACTGTGGCATGACTGTCATAAGGATAGAAAGCATAATAGGTGGAATTAGGCTTCAAGGAAAAGGCGGAGTTAGCGAATACGCCGGAACTTGAGCCTCCGCTCAAGATGGTGAACTCTGCCGATGCCTTGCTGAAAGCATCCTGATAATACATACCTATCTGATCACCGTCGCTCCAGGTATAGGTGCTTAAATTCTGGGAAATTCCCACACGGGTATCACTCTCAAACTGATAGGCTGGAATCTGAGCAGTAAGTCCCTTACTGGCCGTTCCTTCTACAAAGGCTTCTTCTGTACAGGAGTACAGACCCAGTGCCGCCAGGACACTAAGCAGAAAACTGAACTTTTTCATGAATTTCTTATCGATGTAATTTATTATTTGCAAAAATAAGGATTATCCCAGAAAGTTCCAAGTTTTTTGTTTAGAGGTTAAGAATGAGATTAATAAAAAAAATAAAACCCGGGGCGAAGAACCTCGGGTTTTATTATTTCTATGGTAATTTTTACAGATACTTCAAGACACGGTGGGCAATGAGCTCGCTGATGATCTTCTCATCTAAACCATATTCTGGTCTCATACCGTGTGCCAGATTATACACGCGCAGTAGTGTGTTCCTGCTCTTGCATCATCCTACTAATAGTATAAGGTAATTTACTGG
This sequence comes from Bacteroidaceae bacterium, assembly GCA_024401095.1. Classification (GTDB taxonomy): domain Bacteria; phylum Bacteroidota; class Bacteroidia; order Bacteroidales; family Bacteroidaceae; genus Minthousia. Next base: position 29,703 of record JAKSLR010000030.1, on the reverse strand, counting down.
AACCGATTTCGGTTTCAGGCTTGGTGTTTTTAAAGGAAAGCACTATCTTTGCCGCACAAAATATACAATCATGAAACTGAAATACCAATATGCCATACAGCCGATTGCCGATTCATTCATGGCTATGGCTATTACCGAGGAACAGAAAGCACAGAACACCCTGCTACGTGTGAACCAGACCGGCAAGGACATGCTGGAAATGCTGCAACAGGACACCACCGAAGAAGAGCTGGTGAAGAAGCTCATGGAACAATATGAGGCTGCAGAACCGGTAATCCGTGAAAGTGTACAGAAATTCATTACCGAGCTAAACGCAAAAGGACTGTTGGATTAATGTTCAGCGGCAACTATAAACTGGCAGGGCACACCATACGCATTGAATCTTTTTATGAGAAAGTGCAGGACCTGTGTGCTGATTACGTCTCTGCAGACCCTGTGGAGGCTACCCTAACCATTACCCAAGAGGACCTGGACTTTGAGAAGAGCCAGAATGAAGTGTTGCAGCAGGAATATGGAGAGTACAGTGATGCACTTCTTCAGGATCTGGAGCCACTAGCCGTATTGCGAAAAATGGCCAACCTGATGCTGCAGTGGAACGTGCTGTTGTTTCATGGAAGTGCAGTGGCTGTGGATGGGCGCTGCTATCTTTTCACCGCCAAAAGCGGTACCGGGAAATCCACACATACCCGTCTGTGGCGCAAGCTGTTAGGAGAACGTGCCATGATGGTGAACGACGACAAGCCTTTGCTCCATATCTCCCCTGAAGGAGTTACAGTCTATGGTACCCCCTGGAACGGCAAACATCATCTCAGTACAAACACAGCCGTACCGCTTAGAAGCATCTGCCTAGTTACCCGTGGAGAAACTAATTCCTGTGTAGAAATCAAGCCTGAAAATATGCTGGAACAGCTTATTTCCCAGAGTTTTATTTCCTGGAATCTGCAAAACCGCCTGGCCGCCATAGGCTTGCTAAACATTTTAACCCAGCAAGTGAAGTTCTACCAAATGAGCTGTAACATGGAACTGGAGGCAGCCATCACCTCATACAGAGCCATGGCTCCACAAAGTCTGGAAGACATCCTACGGTTTGAAGGTACACTGATTCACCATGTAAAGGGTGTCAGTATGGAACCCCTACTGAAGATGAACCGTGACTTGCTGGTAGTGGAACGATGCAATCCCTCACTTCCCGGACAGCCTCAGCTAAACAATGAAACACGCCCAGTAAAGCTGCACGATGTGGTTCTTTTCAAGCGCAAAAACGGCCAGTATGTATTGCACCGCGTGACCGAAATAAAAGAAGACCATTACCTGATAACCGGTGACAACTGCATGCTGCCAGAAAAAGTCTTCCCGGAACAGATTCTAGGTGTAATGACCCACTTTACACGTAAAGGAGTAACTCACAGTGTATCAGAACCCAACTATTTACGTTATGTAAAAATCTGGCACAGTACCTATATGCTAAGGCGTATCTACAACCTAAGTACACGTGCCGTCAGGAAGATGAAGGAAATGCTCAAAAAGACGTCAAAATTCCAGTAAAAAAAAGATTTTTCTGATTTTCTCTTTAATATTTTGGTGAATATTAATTTTTTGTCGTATTTTCGCAGAAATTATCTTGAGAATAGTTTTTTTAATCGAATATAGTGTGACCTCTACACACTTATAACTAGCATTCAAGGAGAGGATAAGAATGCACAAAACGCAAGAAACATGAAAAAGGAGTTTTTAATTCCAGAAGTTGAAGTTGTTGAGTTGGAAATTGAAAACATCATTACAACATCATCAGATATTGACCAAGGCGAAGACGATTAAATAATTTGGAATTAGTATGAAGTTTTATAAATTAAGCTTACTCTGTGCACTAGGTTTGTTCAGTTGTGCAAATAACGATATTGACGATACAAGCAAAAATGTCCTTGTCAATATGTCAATTGAACAGATGATAGATGACACTTATGGTATCAATACCCGATTCGCTACAGAGACAAACGGAACAAGCGCAAGTCCATCTCTTTTCTATGAAGGAGGTGACGATTTTGGCATTATCCCTACTACAGCTCTTGAAGATGGCAGCAGTCAAATTCGATATGTCGTACAGCTCCCTGCAGGAACCAAAGCTACAAGCGTTACTCTATTTGCAGGAGCATGGGATACTAAACCAGGATATACATACGTAGGATACCTTCCTTATTCTCTTGAAAATCAAGATCCTACAAAAATTCCAGTTTCATATCTAGGGCAAAGACAATCCAGCAACAATAATTCTGACCATTTGTCAAAAGCATTCTTGATGGCATCAGAACCTGCAGGTGCTAAAGCCGATGGATCTTTTGGATTTACTATCAAAAAAATGGGTGGAGTTCTTCGTTTTGCGATTACCGTTCCTGAAGCCGGTACTTTCACAAAAATGGAATTTACATCAAGTAAGGCTGATCAATTTGGAGTTACAGGAACTCTTGATCTTACAGATATGAGCGATGCAAATAATCCACAGCCATACACTGCAACCAAAAAGACCAATATCATGTCTTTGGATTTGGATAACATTAGTGTTGCAGCAGGTGATTTGCTGACATTATTCCTGTCAATACCTACTCCAACCGATTTGACTGGAAACACATTTACTGTTACCTTGTATAGCTCTACAGGATATAAGTTCATTTACACATCTGACCTTCCAAGTGTTGCAACAAAGTTACGTGCAAGAAATAAAGGAACATCAATTGTATTACCAGAGGCTGGTCATGCTTTCACCGTTGAAGAAGACAATTCTTTAGGAACTTTGACCGGAACTGTTCAGTAAGAATCATAAAATCAACAAAAATATAGGCGGCATGCTACATCTCGGTAGACATGCCGCTTTTATTTTTTACACATTTTGTTCATGTGAGGAATTAGCCTTATCTTTGCAGCATAAAAATATAATTTTTATGATTTCAAGAAAATTAGCTATACTTGCACTGGGATTGATGACCGCTATGGGCATGCATGCTCAAAGTGCACTGACCGACGACCAGGTCATAGAACTGGTGAAACAGCAGAATGCAGCAGGAAAGGACCAGAAGCAGATTGCTTCGGAACTGCTGAGCAGAGGCGTTTCACAACAACAGATTGCACGCCTGCAGAAAAGGCTCAATCAAAACGCAACCGCAGACCAGAAGCCGGCAGATGCCCTAGATGTGCGCACACGTGTCTTGAATGGAGAAACCAGAGAAGAACCGGTTGAAACAGATCTGGAAGAAGAACCAACGGTCAAGATTTTCGGTCATGACATCTTCCGAAACAAGAACCTGAGCTTTGCTCCTAGCATGAATGTCCCTACTCCGGCCAACTATGTCCTGGGTCCTGGCGATGAAGTAATTCTAGACATCTACGGAGAATCTCAGAGCACTGCCAAGAAGACGGTTTCTCCAGATGGAACCATCACAGTGGAAAAGATTGGCCCTATTCAGGTAGCAGGCCTCAACGTTTCACAGGCACAGGCTAAGGTAAGAAGCTATATGGGAGAGCACTATCAGGGATCTTCCATCAAGATGACTGTAGGACAGACACGTACCATCATCGTCAACGTGATGGGTGAGGTAAACACGCCGGGAACCTATACGCTATCGGCTTTCTCTACCCTCTTCAACGCACTCTATATGGCTGGAGGTGTTTCTGACCTGGGAACACTAAGAAACGTAATGCTCAGCAGAAACGGCAAAGTCATTACTACCGTAGATATTTACGATTACATCATAAACGGACGTCTGACCGGTAATGTAGCCCTGCAAGACAATGACGTGATTCTGGTAGGCCCATACGAGAATCTGGTGAGAATAGAAGGCAAGGTAAAGCGCCCTATGTATTATGAGATGAAGAAGACTGAAAAGATTCAGGCACTTCTGAACTACGCAGGAGGTTTTACCGGTGATGCCTACAAGCAGAACATCAGAGTAGAACGACGGGGTGACGACGGACTGACCGTACACAACGTGAGCAGAGAGGATTTCATACGCTTCGTCCCAGAAGACGGTGATGACGTGGTGGTAGGTTCCATCATAGAACGCTATAAGAATACCGTACAGATTTCCGGAGCTGTATTCCGTCCGGGAGCATACAAGATAGACAAGAATGCTTACAGCGTAAAGACCCTCATAGAACAGGCAGGCGGACTCATGGAGCAGGCAGTCCTGTCGCGTGCCGTGCTGCACAGAATGAAAGCAGACCGTACCCTGCAGACCATTCCTGTAGACCTGAAAAACATTCTTGAAGGAAAGGCTACAGATGTGATCCTGCAGAACGAAGATGCCCTTATCATTGCTTCGGCAGAGAACATGACAAACCAGCACACCTTGACCATAGAGGGAGAAGTATTCCAGCCTGGTGTTTACCAGTTCTCCGAGAAAGAGACCATAGAAGACCTCATTACCCGTGCAGGAGGACTCCGCGAATCGGCTTCTCTGGAAAGTGTGGAGGTGGCACGTAGAATTACATCTTCCCAAGAAAACGAGAATGGAAAAACGATGGCTAAAATCTACTCCTTCAACCTGAAGAAAGGTTTAGGTATTTCCGAAGGGACCGGTTTTGAACTGGAGCCATTTGATGTGGTGACGATTCACAGGAATCCAAACTATATAGAGCAGAAGCGAATTGTAGTGACAGGTGAGGTAAACTATGCCGGCGCCTATGTCATCTCCAGCAAGGAAGAAAGACTAAGCGACCTGATCAAGAGAGCCGGAGGTCTGACTGTAAATGCAGCTCCTGTCAATGCACGCCTGATGCGCATGCTCACCAAGCATGAACTGGATATGAAGAAACAGATGCTGGAAATAGCCAAGAATGCCGAGGATTCTATCTCTGCCATGCGCCAAATGGCAGAAACTAACTACAATGTAGGTATAGACCTGGCCAAGGCGCTGCAGAATCCAGGAACAGTAGATGACGTTATCCTGGCCGAAGGAGACTCCCTGTACATACCTACCCAGTCTAATGTGGTAAAGATCAGCGGCGAAGTGCTCTACCCAAATACGGTTTCATTCTCTCAGGGGAAGAGCGTTTCCTATTACCTGAATCAGGCTGGTGGCGTGAGCAAGACCGGAAACAAGAAACAGGCTTACATTGTCTATGCCAACGGTCAGGTATCCAAGGCATCAAAAGGAAAGCCTGTTCCGGGCTGCGAAATCGTAGTGCCTCAGAAAATCAAGAAAGAAGTGAACATTCAATCGGCATCGCAATGGATAGGCATGGGTAGTGCCCTGGCCAGCATAGCTGCCGTCATAGCCGCCATCATCAGAAAATAAAGTAGAAGATGAATAGTATCTGGTCTGAAATAAAAAAAAGCAAAAGGTTATTCTTAGTAACCTTAGCAGCAGCCTTTGTCTTGTCTTGCCTGTGGGTTTTTCCAAAGCCAAGATATTACCGTACCGTGGTCACACTGGCTCCAGAAGCCCGAAGCAGCTCCAGCTCAAGCAGTCTTTCATCACTGGCCTCATCGTTTGGCATCAATATATCCAGCCAGACGGCAAAATCTGATGCTCTTTACCCTGCCCTCTATCCAGAAATATTGGCATCGTCAGGCTTTCTGGTAGACTTGTTTGACATTCCGGTTCAGACTCAGGACAAGGAAGTAACCACTACGTATTACACCTACCTGAAAGAACACCAGAAAAGCAGTATCTGGTCTAAAAGCCTGAAAGGGCTGATGGAACTATTCAAATCAAAGGAAGAGGCTGTGGCAACAGACAAAGCAACTGACCCGTTCCAGCTGACAGTATCAGAAACAAACATCGTGAAGATGCTCCGCAAAAAGATTCAATGCGCGGTGGACAAGAAGACCAATGTGGTTACCATTCAGGTGGAAGACCAGGATCCCTGGATCAGCGCCAATATGGCCGATTCCGTAAGAGCACACCTGCAGGCTTACATTGTAGAATACAGAACACAGAAAGCACGCTCTGACGTAAAGTACTACGAGGAGTTGACAGCCAAGGCCAAGACAGAATACGAAGCAGCCATTCAGGCATACAGCCAGTATCAAGATGCGAACTATGGCATGTTCTCCCAGAAAAGTCTTTCCATAGGGCAGAAACTGCAACGTGAGCAGGAGGTAAAATACAACACCTATAACGCAATGAACAGCCAGCTTTTGGCTGCGCAATCAAAACTGCTGGAGAACACCCCTGCATTTACTGTCCTGCAAGGGGCAACCGTTCCTGTAAGACCTGCAGGACCTAGCCGTTCCAGATTTGTGCTCTTAGCACTGGTTCTGGCTTTCTGTGCAACAAGCCTTTATGTCATCAGAAAACACATTCCATCACTAATAAAAAGCATTTTCACCGAGAATGTAGAAGATGAAGAGGACGAATAGCATTTCGAAGAACTTCTTATACAACAGTATATTAACTTCTTCCAACTTCATTTTTCCCCTGCTCATATACCCTTATGTTTCTCGCGTACTGGGTGTGGAGAAGATTGGTGTGTGCGAATTTACAGACAGCATCATCAACTACTTCATGCTCTTTTCCATGATGGGCATAAACATTCTGGGAACAAGAGAGATAGCAAAAGTGAGAGACAACAAGGAAAGACTCAGTGAAGTATTCTCCAGTCTTTTCCTGCTGAATCTGATTACCACCCTTGCAGCACTTTTCATATTACTGGCAGCTGTCCTGCTTGTACCTCAACTACAGGAAAACCTGGACCTTATGTGCATAGGTGCCTTCAAGGTCATCTTTAATTTCTTGCTCATCAACTGGTTTTATCAGGGATTGGAAGAATTCAGGTATATAACGCTCAGGTCTGTTTTCGTAAAGATAGCCTACCTAATTGCCATTTTCTTGTGTGTCAAGAATCAAGAAGACTATGGCATTTATTATCTTTTGTCAACACTAATGTTTGCCGGAAATGCCATCATCAATCTGATTCATTCCAAAAAATATATTCATCTATCCTTCCATTTCCATGTAGATAAGCACGGTTTAAAATCATACCTGTATTTAGGAGTGTACCTTATACTGTGTTCCATGTACACTACATTTAACGTGACTTTTCTGGGTTTTTCATGTGGAAATGTTCAAGTAGGATTCTATAGCACAGCATATAAGATCTTTACTATTGCCCTTGCCTTTTTTTCAGCCTTTACTACAGTGGCATTACCTAGATTAAGCCACTATATAGTAGAAGGACACATAGAGAAGTACAAAGAAATGCTGAACAAGACAACGGAATTACTATTCCTTGTTTCAATTCCAATGATTGCTTTTTTCATGATCAATGCAAAGGAAACCATCTGGTTGATTGCCGGTCAGGGATATGAAGGGGCCATCATTCCTATGATGATCATAATGCCTGTCATGTTTGTAGTAGGCTATGAACAGATTCTTGTCATTCAAGGGTTGATGCCCATCAACAAAGACAAGGCTGTGCTGTTCAACAGCAGCATTGGCTGCCTTGTAGGGATTAGCCTCAACATGATTTTTGTAGAAGAATATGGAGCAGTAGGCTCGGCAGCCGTATGGCTATGTGCAGAAATCTGTGTTCTGGTCTGTGCACAGTATTTCATGAAAAAATACGTAGGATTAGGTTTCCCTTTCTTAAAATTAGCAAAGTCAATCAGCCTATATGTTCCGCTCTTTGCGCTTCTAATGGGTTTTCATCTGATTCTTGATAATAGCTGGTATAAGTTAATCTTGTCTGGAATAGGAACCATAGTGTATTTCCTGTTACTGAACATTTATATCACAAAGAATAACATTCTACTTACCTTGATAAGTAAAAACGAGCATAAAAGATTATATAGAACAGAAGAATGAAACGCGAAAGAGTCATAAACAAATACGTACTGCTCTACATGCTTCTCCTATGCTTGCCCCTGCTTATGGGACAAGCAGGATCCATTCTGTTTGATAGCGTCGTTCTACTCCTTTATTTAGGCAGGAAAAGCAATAAGTATTGGAAAGATACATTTTTCCTAATCACACCAATAGCAATAGCTTTCTTCATTGGATTGTCCAGACACTTTCCTGTATACGACATCTTTAAGGATATTTTCTACCTTCTAACACCAATCCTTACACTCATGTTGGGAGAAATCTGGGCCAGGAAGTTCTCTTCCCGCTCCCTTCTTCAGCTCTTCCTGAAACTTGGCATCGTATTTTCGGTAATCAATATTCTGGTCTTGTTATTTCAATATGGACCTCAAGTCTTCATTGACCCACGTGCCATCAGAGATGAAGTAGACAGCTATTATAGCGTAAACTCCATTGCACTGATCTCATTTGCCATTGCCTTTTTTGCTAAAGTCTATGGCAAAACTATTCCCCACACTAATCTTGCCTTGTTTGTCAATCTTATAGCCTTTTATCTCTCTGGAAGCCGAAGCTTTTATCTGGTAGTCATGATTTACAGCTTTATCATCTTACTTCCACTTATGAGAAGAAACATGAAGAAGTTTGTTGTCCTGACTGGTATTTGTATTTCTTTGGTCATTGCACTAATTGCATTTTTCCCTAGCAGTTCTATTATAGAACTGTTTCTAAATTCCGGAGAAGAAATGGCCATTCAAGAATATACTTCTATGGCTGATGTCAATAAAAACTATAGAGGATATGAAGCTTTCTGTGCTTTGGCAGATTATGCCGCACTTCCAACCTTTAACCAGATTTTTGGCGGAGGATGCGGACAGCTTGTCGATCTGGGAGAATTGTCTCCTTTTGAATTCCAATATATTCCGATCCTACACAACGGCTATCCCTATTTTCTCATAAAGATGGGGGTATTCGGAATGATTATTTTCTTCCTTTTCTTTGTAAGAAAATTTATCCTGCTGCTCTCAAAGTTCATACACACCCAAAAGAAAAAGGAATTAAAAGGTGAATACACATTGATAGCCATAGCAAGTATAATAGCCATTTTAATCATGCATTTCAGTGTGAATGCAATCTTCAATTTCGGATACAATTCACCACTGCTCTTTCTGGCTGCTACCCTCTATTATTATCGTACAAATCATTGGAAGTCTCATGGACGTATCAGTAATCATTGTTAACTATAACACAAAGTCGCTGCTCAAAGACTGTATTCAATCTATCTGCAGTAACACCCACGGATGCAGCTATGAAATCATAGTTGTAGACAATGCTTCTTCTGATGGATCTGTGCAGATGTTAAAAGAAGAATTCCCACAAATCCAAGTCATAGCTTCTGACACAAACCTTGGATTTGGGAAAGCAAATAATCTAGGAGCAAAACGGGCAAAAGGTGATTACCTTTTCCTCTTGAACAGTGATACGGAACTATTCAACGATAGCATCAAAGGACTTTGGGAATATGCAAGAACATACCCAGGTAAACTAGGGGTTGTAGGAGGTACACTGCTACAGCCAAACCATGCACCTAATCTTTCTTTTGGATATTTTCCAAGTATAAAAAACGAGTTACTTTACCTGTGGAACAGACTCAGGAAAAATGAACATGGTTTCAAGAGGCAGGATTCACCATATAAGGTTGACTTTGTCTGTGGAGCCGACATGCTTATTCCTAAAACTGTTTTTCAAAAATTGAATGGATTTGACCCTGCATTTTTTCTTTACTATGAAGAAACAGATCTTCAAAAAAGAATGGAAAAGTTAAACCTGGACAGGATTATCTTGCCAAGTGTACAGATTATCCACCGGGAAGGAGGATCTTTTGAGAAAACAGGGCTTACTTATGCACGGTTCATGAATTCTCAACAAAGCTATAACCATTATATGAGAAAACATTTCTCTGGAGCCAGATATACACTGATGAAAGCATTTATCTGCTTTATACGCATACAGCTGCTCTTCAAAAGAGATTGGTCCGTGAGCCAGCGCCTGAATGCATTAAAACTTTGTACACAATGAAAGATATTCTCGTACTAGCCTATACCCTGTCTCCTACCCGAGGATCTGAGTATTCCGTGGCCTGGAACTATGTGATGCACATGTCGCAGCGGCATAGGCTTACCGTACTCTATGGTGCATCGGGAGAGCACCTAGGGGACACCGAAGAGATGGAAAGGTACACACAGGTACATCATGTTCCAAATGTCAGGTTTATTCCTGTCCATTCTACTAAAACAATAGACTGGCTCAACGCTTTAAACAGAAAAGGATTGTTTGTCTATTCATTTTACCTAGCCTACAAGGAATGGCAAAAACAAGCATTCAAGGTTGCCCAACAGCTAGTTAAAGAAAACAAATACGACCTGATACATTATTTAAACCCCATCGGATACCGGGAACCAGGATATCTATGGAAACTGGAGTTACCTTATCTCTGGGGACCCATAGGTGGATTAAGTAATTACCCATGGAAACTTTTCGACTCGTTAAACTGGAAAGACAAGCTGAAATATAGTTTTAGGAATATTATCAATACTTTTCAACTGCATTCCAGTTCAAGGGTACGAAAAGCCATGAAGAGGACAGACCTGCTGCTGGTATCTACCACAGAGATGGGAGATATAGTCAGCAAAGTTTTCCATAAAGATTATTTGTACCTGCCAGAAAATGGATTGACAACCAAAGCAGAGACTAATTTGTCCCGTTTCAATCCACCGCAAGATAAAATCCGTCTGGCATGCATCGGCACACTAGATGGAAGAAAGAATTTCATTACACTACTGAAAGCTTTACTCCTTGTACCTGACCGGAATAATCTTCACGTAGATATCGTAGGAGATGGGAAATTAAGAAATCTGCTTACCAATTTTGTATCTACTCATGGTTTACAAGAGATAGTTACATTCCACGGGCAAGTTTCCAGACAGGAAGCTGTAGATATTTTCAAGCACACGCACCTGCATATCATAACCAGTATAGGAGAAGGAAATACGACCGTTATCTGGGAAGCCATGAGCCACGGAGTTCCAACTCTTACGTTAGACCACTGCGGTATGCATGACACTGTTACACCCCAGAATGGATACAAGATAGCCGTCACAAATACCACACAGATTACCAATGATATAGCAAAAACCTTGCAACATATTTTGGAACATCCTCAAGAACTGCAAGAAAAGTCGCACCAAGTTTTAATTGATTCCGAAAAATACCTTTGGGAAAACAGAGTAGCTTTTTTTGAAACCTGTTATGACCAATGCATTATAAACCATGAAGAGAAGAATCGCCTGCTTTCACCTGTACAATGATTACAGCGGCAGCCCCAAGGTGCTGGCTCTCATTCTTCAGTCATTGCTGAAGGATGGAGTTTCTGTGTCATTGCTCACCTCTAATGGACCAGGTGCACTGAACGGGCTGGAAGAATACGGGCAGCTGAAACGACATACCTTCTGCTACCGTTTTCGGGAGAAGCATCGGATACTAACCCTGCTGAACTATCTAGCTTACCAGATTTATACCTTCTTTTTCAGTCTCCGCTACATCGGCCAGAAAGAAGTGATCTTCTATCTGAATACGTTACATCCTGCTGCTGCAGCTCTCTGTGGCAAGCTCATGGGAAACCGGATCATCTACCACTACCATGAGAATGCCTTTGCAAAAGGAAAAAGCTACAGATTATTAGCCTGGTTCATGCAGGTTCTAGCTGATGACATCATTTGTGTATCGGAGTATCAGGCCTCATTCCTGAAGAGAAAGGAGAAAATACATGTAATCCCAAATGCTCTAGAGGATAGATTTCTTTCACAAGTAAAGTATGATCCCGACAAGGCATTTGAACAGAAAAGTATTCTTCTGGTGGCTTCTCTCAAAGAGTACAAGGGAATCAGACATTTTGTAACGCTAGCCCAGGAACTGGCAGCGTATTCGTTTACTCTGGTTCTGAATGAAGATATCCAGACAATAGAGGACTGGAGGAAAAGCATCGCTATTCCAGAAAACCTGACTATCTTCCCTAGACAGGAACAGGTCATGCCGTTCTATGAGCAATCCAGCCTGGTACTTAATCTTACCGACAAGACAAAAGCCATAGAAACTTTTGGACTCACTGTGCTGGAGGCTTTTGCAGCAGGTATTCCTGTCATTGTTCCTACCGTGGGAGGTATTGCAGAACTGGTAAAGGAAGGAGAAAACGGGTATCATATAGACTGCCAAGAGCTAAACAAGGTAAAAGAAACCATTCATCAAGTACTATCAGACAAGAATCTTTACCTTAAGCTGGCTTCAAATGCTTTCCAGAGAAGCAAGGAATTCTCTTTAGAAAAGCAGGTTGGAGAGATTCACAGAATTCTCTTTCCTGACTGCTCAGACTTGTTTCTGGAACTGGTTCAAGTGTCACTTGGCACCAGAGAAAAGCTCTCCAGGACACCTAATAAACAGGAGTGGGAACAACTGTTTAAAGAAGCCAATATCCAGACCTTGCTGGGAATTACCTCGACAGGCATTCAAAACTATACCTCTACACCCCTTTTGTATAAATGGTGTGGATGGTCCATGAAGATCAAGGCCATTCACCAAACCCATGTAGAAGCTCTGGGAAAGGTCAATACCCATCTGAGAGAAAAAGGCATTGTTCCTGTTTTCATGAAAGGACTAACCTGCGGGCGACGCTATCCCACCCCAGAACTGAGACAATGTGGTGACATAGACTTTGTGGTTAGGGAAGACCTGTATGGAACTACCCTTGCAGCCTTGGAAGAAATAGCCACCGTGAAACATGACCTGAAACATGAGCACCATGGAATGGCATGGATAGACAAAGTGCAACTGGAGCCGCATTTCAAGATTCACAATTACCAGAATCCCAGCAACGACAAGACCATGAAAGAAATCCAGCAGGAGCTTTTTGCGACAGAAAGCTGGGTCACAGCAACGATAGGAACCAGCACTGTAGCCTGTTTCCCACCAGAGCTGGAAGGCATGTTCCTGGTCAGTCACATGGTGAATCATGTTTTTGCGGAAGGCCTTGGACTGAGACAGGTCATAGATTTTGCTTTCTGGTGCAAGGAAAACCAGACAAACGCATCGTTTGACAGACAAAAATACTTTGATTACCTAGATAGGATGCACATGCGCAGAGCCGGAAGAATTTTCGGACGCATTGCAGAAATCGTTGTCAATCTACCTTCGGGATGGGGATGCATGGAGGCTTTATCGGAGCAGGAAGCAAGATTTACACAAAAGCTTTTGGATGATATACTTAAAGTGGGTAACTTTGCACGTGGACAGTTTCATCCGCAAAAAAGGAACTGGACAGATGATATCTATAATTACTGGTGGGTAATCCAGAGAGTTTGGAAATTACATTATCTATGCCCTAGTGAGGCCTATTGGTGGCCTTTCAGTAAAGTTTACAGATACCTATTGAAAAAAAAGAATGATTAAAGTAGCTATCATAGGAACTCAAGGTGTACCTGCTAATTATGGCGGTTTTGAAACCCTGGCAGAAAATCTGATTGGCGAGAATTGCTCATCAGATATCCAATATACCGTATTCTGTTCATCAAAGGATCTGGACAGCGAACGAAAGGTGTTCAAAAATGCTGAACTGCGCTATGTGTGGTTACATGCCAATGGCATACAAAGCATACCTTTTGATATTATCTCCATGCTGAAGACTTTGGGTCACGGTTTTGACGTGATTCTCATCTTAGGTGTATCTGGTTGCATTTTCCTTCCTGTGTTCCGCTTCTTGTTCCCTGGAAAGATTATTGTCAACATTGATGGCCTGGAGCATAAGCGGGCCAAATGGGGCAAGTTTGCCCGTAGGTTCCTGAAGTTCTCAGAGAAGATGGCTGTAAAACATGCAGATGTCATCATTGCAGACAACAAGGCTATTCAAGACTACGTGTTTGAAAACTACAAGAAGAAAACTGAAATGATAGCTTATGGCGGAGATCAAGTACAACGGTATGTGACTGACACTGAAACCACACGCATTCTTAAAAAATATGGCATGAAAGAGAAGGAATATGCAATCTCTATCTGCAGAATAGAGCCTGAAAACAACTGCCATATGATCCTAGATGCCTTTGCACATACTTACAGTTCCCTACTCTTCATCGGAAACTGGGATCTGAATGAATACGGACGTTCCCTGAAGAAGAAATACGCTAGCTTCAGAAACATTTATATGGCAGATTCTGTCTACGATCTGGATACCCTCTTTGTGCTGCGGAACAAGGCGGCCTATTACATACACGGTCACAGTGCTGGAGGAACAAACCCGTCACTGGTAGAAGCCATGCATTTCTCCCTTCCTATTTTAGCATATGGATGTTTATACAACCGTGAAACGACTGAAGGAAAAGCCCTTTATTTCACCGACGAGAAAGAACTGACAGCATTAATTCTTCAAAAGCCATTCAACAGCGAGCTAGGTAAAGAAATGAAAAAGATTGCAGACAAAGAATATACTTGGGAAAAGATTGCAAAGAAGTATGAATCCCTGTATTAACAGATGATACAATAAGAAAAAGGACCGATTTTTTATCGGTCCTTTCTTATTTCTATACCATAGAAGGTGCAGGAATTACTTGTCGCTTCCATAACCACCATAGGTTCCACCGTAACCATAAGAATGGTAGCCGTAGTGGTAACCATAACGTCCGTGGGCAGTAGTAGTACCATTGAGCAGGATAGCCATGTTGTTGAACTTCTTGCTGTCGTAGTATTCCTGGATAACAGGCAGCATGTCACGCTCCAGTAATTCTGCACGAACTACAAAGATAGTCATGTCTACCCACTTCTTGATAATGCTGGTATCTGCCACAAGCTCTACAGGTGGAGTATCGATGAATACATAGTCATACTGGTCACGCAGCTTCTTGATCAATGCCTCCAGACGAGGACTGAGCAATAATTCTGCAGGGTTTGGAGGAATGGTTCCAACAGGAATGAAGGTCATACCAGAGGTTCCTTCAACAGGATAAGAAGGACACTCTTCATACAAACCTGCCAAATAGCCGGCAATACCCTTCTCTGGCTGATTAATCACCTTGGAAGAAGTCGCCATACGCAAGTCAAGGTCAATCACACAAACTTTCTTGCCGGTCAGAGCCAAGGCTGCAGCCAAGTTGATGGAAAGGAATGATTTACCGGATCCTGGATTACAACTGGTAAGAAGAACGGTCTTGCGAGGATTTTCCTTGTCTTCGGCCATGAAGGCAAAATTAGTACGTATGACACGGAATGCCTCGTTGATAATACTACGGCTCATAGGCTTGACTACCACCTTCATGCCCATGACCTTACCTGACTTCTTGCTGTAGTACTGAGGAACCTCACCCAGATAAGGAGCTGTAAGCTTCTCCAGATCCTTACGTCCACGAACCCTGGTATTTACACATTCCTTGAGGTAGATGATAGCCAACGGAATAGCCAAGCCAAGAAGGAAAGCAATGGCCAGAATCTGCATGCTCTTTGGACTAGTAGGGTTAACGCTACCCATAGGAGGGTTTACCACACGAGTGTTATAAGCGGTGAAAGCCTGACTCAATTCGTTCTCCTCACGCTTCTGCAACAGGAAAAGATACAGGCTCTGCTTGACACTCTGCTGACGCTCCTGACTTAACAGATACTTCTGCTGGTTAGGATTGCTGGCCAGCTTACTGGTATTGGCACCCACAGTAGCCTGCTGGCCACGAACCTGCTCGTTCAGCATGGCCTGTTCATTGTTCAAGCCGCTCATGATGTTACCCTTGATACCACCAATCTTCTTGTCGAGATCCTGAACCAATGGGTTCTTTTCTGAAGAGTTCGCAACCAAGTTGTTTCGCTGCAGCACCAGTGTATTATACTCCTTGAACTGCTGCTCTATGGCATTGTTGGCCAGACCAGAGTTTTCTGGAAGCAAGGAACTGTTATCACCATTCTGCAAGTTTTGACGCAAGTAGCGAACCATATAAAGCTGATTGTTCAGCTGAGTAATATTATTGGAAGCCTGAGCTGCCTGATTCATGTACATGCTAGTGGCAGCAGCATCGTTGGTAATCAGATTGGCACTCTTATAATCAGAGATACTGGCATCTACATTTCCCAATTCATCTTCAATCACTGCCAAACGCTCGCTGATGAACTCCGAGGTACTGACAGCCACCTGATTCTTATCCTTCACCCAGTTTTCCTTGCTGACAGCAATGACTGTGTTCAGAATTTCCTCGGCACGCTGTGTATTAGTGTCTGAGTAAGTCAAGTCGATGATGGTAGCCTGCTTGCTGCTGATGTTCGCATTCAAATTGGCACGAACAGCAGTCTGCATGGCATAAAGACCGGTACGGGTTACAAAAATCTCCATATCCTCGGTCAAGACATCGTAATAAGGAGACTTGCTGATGCAAAGCTTACCAGCAGGGGTTGCAATGGAGTCACCCACAGCACCGCTGAATTCTGTAGCAGAACCTTCTGGCTGATTAGTAAACTTGAACTTGCTAATCTGATATTTACCATCCTTATTCAAGTTCAACTTGAAGCTTAAGTTTGAATTGTCAGATAGACCGTCTACATTTGCCTGGATAGGCAGCGTACTTCCGTAAATGACATTCTTATGGAATGTTCCATCCACCATATAATTATAATCCAGATGCAAGCGCTGGATAACCTCCAGAATCACTGCAGGCATCTTGATGGTCAGTACTTCATTATTCACATTACTAGCCTCTTTGAACATACCAAGTTCTGCTGCTCCATCCAACTGGTTCATCAAACTGGAAGAACTGCTACTAGCTTCTTTCACCAGGACTGATGCCTGACGAGTATAGACTTTTGGGGTACGTAAAAGGTAGAAAGTAGCTGCTGCCAGACAGAGAGCTACGGATAGAACATACCACCACCAATGCGATTTTGAGAGAAGATACAGATCCTTCAAGGTTACTTCGTTAGGATCCTGTACCATACGTTGCGGTTGTGTAGTTTGCTGTGCCATAATTACAACATGATATTGATGATACTAGCCAACAGAGAGGCCAATGAAATCCAGAATGCAGTACTCAAGACATTATTACCGTTAACAGTAGTCTGACGCTGACGATAATCGTTAGGATCCACGTACACTACATCGCCCTGACGCAGGTAGTAGGCAGGACTGTTGGCCAGATTAGCCAGGGAAGTCATATCCATGACATAGGTATGAGCCACACTGCCCTCGTTACGGATTACCTTTACATTATAACGGCGGCCTTGAATGTTCAAGTCACCAGCCATACCGATAGCATCGAGTACGGTAACCTTATCCTGGGTCAGCAAGAAACGTCCAGGGTTCTTCACTTCACCCAACACATTGATGTACATGTTGGTGAACTCTACTGTTACCACAGCATCGTTACAGAGATTTTCTGAAACCAGACGGTTCTTGATGAACGATGTAATTTCTTCACGGTTCATGCCGGAAACTTTGATCTTGCCCAAAACAGGAAAATCAATGCTACCGTCAATGTCTACGGTATAGGTACTTAATGCCTGCTGGCCTGTAGCAGCCTCCAGGTTCTGAGAACCTACACGGCGTGAATATATAGGCAGGTTAAACAACGCAGCCAACTGTGGATCACGGCTGTTAACCACGATGGTCAACTTATCCTGTGGCTGGATACGCAAATCACTCATCATGGCAATCTGCATTTGAGTGGATTCATTTGCATCCTGAAAATAAGAGACATTGGTTGGTGACTGGCATCCTGCCAATGCAACCAAAACAATCAAACTTAAAAAAACTAATTTTTTCATATTTACATCTTAATCTTACTCTTTTATTATTCTCCCAAACCGGTGCCAAAGCGCTTGACCTCATCAATCACCTTAAGCAAGTACTGTCCGTACTGATTCTTAAGCATTGGCTGGGCCAACTCACGCATACGCTCCTCGGTAATCCATCCCTTGCGGTATGCGATGCCCTCCAGGCAAGCCACTTTCAGGCCCTGGCGTTTTTCCAGAACCTCGATGTAGGTAGAGGCCTCGGAAAGGGAATCGTGTGTACCTGTATCCAGCCAGGCAAAGCCACGTCCCAATGTCTGCACCTTGAGCTCACCGTCTTCCAGGAATTTCTGGTTCACTGTAGTGATTTCATATTCTCCACGAGCACTTGGCTGGATATTCTTGGCCACCTCTACCACTTTATTCGGATAGAAATACAAGCCTACCACGGCATAGTTGCTCTTTGGTTCTGCAGGTTTTTCCTCTATACTGAGGCAATTGCCCTCTTTGTCGAACTCTGCCACACCGTAACGCTGTGGATCATTGACCCAATAACCAAAAACGGTAGCCTTGTTCTCCTGCTCTGCAGTACGTACGGCATCTTTCAGCATGGCACTGAAGCCATTTCCCTGGAAGATATTGTCTCCCAGAACCAGACAAGCACAGTCTGAACCAATGAAATCGGCACCGATAGTAAAGGCCTGAGCCAAACCGTCGGGAGAAGGCTGCTCTGCATACTCAAAATGCACGCCATAGTCAGAGCCATCGCCCAACAATCTCTTGAATCCAGGAAGATCATAAGGAGTGGAGATAATCAAGATCTCACGGATACCAGCCAGCATCAGCACGCTGATAGGATAGTAAATCATTGGCTTGTCATAAATAGGCATGAGCTGCTTGCTAATGCCTTTCGTGATGGGATAAAGACGGGTTCCAGAACCGCCAGCGAGAACAATTCCTTTCATTGTAATCCTCCTGAAATTAATTTACACAATACAAGTTGCAAAATTACACAATCTCACGCACATGTGCACATGCGCATAGGTTAACAAACGTTAACACAGTACATTTCCTATGGAAATGGCTATTTCTTGAACAAGGCCTCGTGCTTTAGCGGCAAAGTAACCACCAGGCGGGAGCCGTTCATGAAGGAAGTATCTACCTCTACGGTTCCACCCAGGCGCTGGGTCAGCAAGCGGGCAATAGACAGGCCCAAGCCTGTTCCCTCTACATAGTCGTCTAGCTTCACGAAGCGCTCAAAGATGCGTTCTGCCTCTTCTACCGGGATACCGGGACCGTTGTCCGTAACGCTCATGACCAGGCGGCTCTTGTCCAGATCCTGCATGATGCCTACCGTTACCAGACCGCTCTTGGTGAACTTTCCGGCATTGGAGAGGAGTTGCTTGAGAATCTGCACCAGGTCTGCCTTGACACTGCTGATGACGATATTCTCCGGGATACTGAGCTCTACCTTCACGGCCTTAGGGATGTAACAGCGAGCCTGGGACAGGGCCAGGTTATAGACATCGATCATGCTGACTTCCTCGGGGTCTGGCACGGGTTCTCCCTGGTCCAGCTTGGCCAGCAGACGCACGGCATCGAGCTGGTCTGTCACGATGTTCATGTTGTTCTCTATGGCCTTGACCAGCTTCTCCTTTCCGTCTTTATCCAGCTCCACGGAATCATTGGTAATGAGCTGGGTGAAGCCCTGGATGGCATTGAAAGAGGTGCGGATCTCGTGGGAGATATTCCGGATGAAAACGGTCTTCTGGGTATCGGATTCCTCGAGCTTGACCTTGGCTCTCTCTACCCTGGAACGGAGCTTGCGCAGGTGCAGGGAATAGACGATGGACAGGACCAGACAGGCGGTCACAGCCAGCAGGGCCAGGATGGAGATGAGAATGGTCCACTTGAACTGATCCACCAGCGTGAGGATGGACAGCTGGTCCTTGTTGATGATCTCAGTTCCGGAAGGGAGGTCCCCTTCCAGGATATTGAAGCGCTGCATGACACGGTAGTCCATGCGGAGGCGGTTCGGTACGGCATAGAAATAAGGTTCTTCATCGGCGGCCTTGAGGTCCAGTGCGTTATAGACGAATTCTGCAGGCTTACGGCGGCCGTTGTTCCAGTTGTAGTCCGGATGCGATCCTCCCAGTGCCCAGGAGCCGAAACCGGAGCCTGTGAGGCTGAGAACCGGGATGTTCTTCTCATCGGTGAGCAGGTGGAAAAGGCGGTGGTCATGGTTGGTCTTGATGGCGCCATACTTGTCGTATTTCCACATGCAGAAGAAGATGGCAGAATGTTCAGAGAGCTTCTGGATCTCCTCTGTAGCGCCATCTAAATCCTGATGGAGGCCATCGATGAACTTGAGCGGCATCTGCGGATAAGCACGCTTCATGTAATTAGACAGTACATTGCGGTTAGAGAGTCCGGAATAGGAATTATCGGAGATGATGGCAATGTTATCTACCTGAGGGAAGAAATCCCGGAGGAGAGCCATGTCGGCATCCATATTGTACTCATAATAGTAGCAAGCCTTGACATTGAAGTCTTTTACCATATCCAGCACATCGTAGCTTTCCATGTGATGATCGGGGGTAATGCTCACCATCGGAACATCGCCGCCCACGATACCTGCTGCCCAACGCTGGCCACCCACACAGATGACGGGAAGCCGGCGGTAGATTTCCTGCGTAAGGGAGAAATAGCTGACCCAGGCTTCCAGGCCATAGAGCACCACGGCTTCTGCACGAGGATGACGTTCCAGGATCTCGGTCATGTGAAGCATCCAGTACTTCACCGCATCCAGGGAGTGGCAGTTCATGGCCTCGATGGAGACCTTTCGGGTACCACCCATCTGGCGGTATTCCTCCATCATGTCTTCAATGAAGGTATTGGAATAGTTATTGTCTACATTGTAAGAGGTCACGAAGAGTATCTCGCCTGTATCTTTAGGAGAGTCCTTGACAGGTTCAGAAAATGCATTCTGAAAACAGAAAAGGATAATGAGGAAAAAGAGTATTCTTCTAAACATATTTAAAAAAGCATAACCCTAAGTTCTGATATCACATCGGAACTTAGGGCTATTGTATAAAGTTTCTTCATTTAGCCTTCTCACTTCATTCAATCACATTACATTCTACATTTGTCGTTTTACAATTAAGCAAGCATGTTTCCCCGAGGGGAAAAATTAGTTTTTGTTTTCGCAAGCAAAATAAGAACTTTTACCGGAAAAACAAACTTTCAAAACGTAAAATTGTCGTTTTGAACCTCTGCTTTTAAACGTTTAGCCATTTTTTTGTAGATTTGACATTTTCCAGACTGCTGGAGTAACGCCCATCTGTTTCACGAACTGACGGTTGAATGTGCTGGCTGAAGGGATTCCGACACGTGTACCCAAGTCTTCAACACTGATATTAGGGTCTTCCATCATGATCTCAATGGCAGCCTCAATACGCAGCATATAGATGAATTCCTTGAAGGTACAGTTGTATGTATTGTTAATATAACCAGATAGATAGGTACGGTTTGTCATAAGCTCACTGGCCAGCTCTTCCAAGGTCATGCCCTGGTTCAGATAGCCGGCATTCATGATCCACTTGTCCAGATTCTCACGCAAGAGGCGCTCTG
This sequence comes from Bacteroidaceae bacterium, assembly GCA_024401095.1. GTDB lineage: Bacteria > Bacteroidota > Bacteroidia > Bacteroidales > Bacteroidaceae > Minthousia. The sequence goes on along the minus strand of JAKSLR010000030.1, from coordinate 8,476 downwards.
TAAGACTGGCCTTGTCTTCGAACTCTGATTCACGAGGGACAACCAGTGAGCCGCTGTCTGAAGGCTTAGAATCGGCTGCTAACGGTTCTTCCGGAGCAGTGGTTTCATTTGTCTTCGCAGGCTCTGCTACTGGGTTTCCTGAAACTGGAGCAGCAGATTCATTTTCCAGCGTTTCTGCCTGCTGGATGGCATGTCCTACTCCCTTGTACTTATCTACCATGTACAGGAAGCTGACAAATACATAGATGAGTCCTGCGGTGAAGAGGACCAGATAAATGATGTGTACAATCTCTGGGGTAAAGAACAGCAGGGAGCTGCAGAAGCCGGCAGCGGCCACATAATAGACATTGCGGGAAATCCAGTGCATGAATCCTTCTGTACCTTCGGAATAGAAGTTTTCCAGACGGACCAGGGCACGGGTGCTTTCTGCCTTGACCAGACGGACCATGCGGTAAAGCTCGAACCCATAGAGGAGAGCGGCTACGCACAGGAGTACCTGCTGAGGGATGCCCTGAAGCAACAGCGCTGCCACCCAGAGCAGGATGACATTCAGGCCCCAGCAACCGAAATCACGGCGAATACGGGAAGAGTCAAGGTAAGCCGGTTCCAGCAGGTTCATGAGGCTCATGACCAGCAGAATGGAGCCGAAATGCACACACATAATGTTCCAGGCACAGGCAACGGCACTAGGCAAACCGAAAGGTGCGGCCGACCAGAGCAACAGGAACAGCATGCCTGCTGTAAGGAACATCTGGCCCATGAGCTTGCGGGAACGCAGATATTGTGCGTCATGAGGCAGGATGGACAGACGGGTATACAACAGTACAAAACAGAAGAACAGCATGAGCGTGGCTGCACATGCCAGAAGGGTATTATGTATGTAAGAAACGCTTGACAGAATCATTGTAGTTTGTGTTTTCACTATATTTCAAGCCACAAATTTAGAAAAAAATCCGGAAATCATCAAATTTCCGGAAAAAACATGTCAATGCGCTTATTTCTTAGCCTTAGCTGCGGCCAACTGAAGCTGTGTGCTGACTGCACTGAGCAGACGCTGCATGATGATAGGCTTGGTGATGAAGTCGTTTGCTCCCATATCAAAACCTTTCACGATATCTTCGTTGGAATTCAAAGCAGAAAGAATGACGATGGCAATGTCTGCTGTCTCAGGATTGGCACGCAGGCGACGCAACACCTCGAAGCCATCGATACCTGGCATCATGAGGTCCAAAAGAATCAAATCGGGTTTGTCTTGAGCCACAAGATCCAAAGCCTGCTGGCCATTATTGGCAGTACGTAGTTCGTATGGCTGCTTTGAAAGCATTTTCTGAATGAGCAATACGTTCAATGGAACATCATCTACAATCAATACTACAGGTTCATTGTTAGCATTCATGGTAAGTCTATTTAATTTGTTTTACGTTCTTTTAGTTTTCCGCGACTGCCTTTTTTTATTTAATAAGGTATATGGTCAGTCTGTTGAGTCTTGAGCCTCACTTTCTTGGCTTTACTTCTGCAAATATAATAATTTTTCGTTCATTTTACTCTTTTTTCAAGTTTTTTAATCGCAAAATTCAAAAAAGATTTTTTTCCTCACAGGCATATCTTCAAATAACATTCAAAACGTCAAAAATGCCGATGAACAAGGCGTTTCAGGCACTCAAAAGTGGTCACATCATTTGGCCAAATGACAAATTCTGTGTTAATTTGCAAAGTAAACATATAAAATTAGGACTCACCGAGAAAAAATCTGCTTATGATCAGTATACTCTGTCTCATATCTGTAGTGCCCCTGAAGGCGCATGTCTTCAATCCGGCACTCCCCTATCAGATAGTCTCTGTCTTGCTGCTGCTGGTTGCGGTCATCTTTTTCGTCTTCTTTTACCGCAAATGGCAAGAGCACAGACGCAAAGTGCTGTTTAAAGCCCAGACCAGGGTAAGATTCCGCAATGACCTCATCTTTAACTATGCACCCAGCGGTTACTGGATGATTCAGGGAAACGTGATAGAATTCCTGGAGAACAGCCTCACACTGGACAAGTTCATGGAGTGCATTCCAGAGGGTGACCAGCGGGTGCTCTTCCAGAAGTTTGTGGGCAAACGCTCTGAAGCACTGGGAAAGAAATTCCGCATTCAGCTGTGCACCAACGGTTCCGGAATCTATACCTGGTGGGAATTCTCCTGCCTGAGACGGGAAAACAGCCTGCTGCAGGGCATGATAGTGAACTGCGAGCAGCAGAAGAAGGAAGAGGAACAGCTGCTGAACGCCAAGCTGGCAAAAGACAGCGTAGACATTAAGGAAACGGTACTGGCCAACATGAACCACGACATCAAGAGTCCGCTCTCTGCCGTGGTGGGATACTCGGAACTGCTGAGCCACAATGACCTGGACATCAGCGAGAAAGACCAGCAGGAATATGCACGCATCATACGTACCAATGCCAGCATGCTGATGAAGCTGCTGGACGATGCCGTGACAACCAATACCGAAGACATGGGTGTATTCAAGTTCCACAAGACGGCCGTAAACCTGGAGGAACTGTTCCAGGATACCTTTGAGACGAACAACATTCTGGTGCCTTCGAACCTGAAATTCAAGCTGCAAAAGGGAACCGAGAACCTGGTGGTGGAAATGGACAAGGCACGCATCAAGCAGGTGCTGAACAACTTCCTGAGCAACGCCATCAAGTTTACGGAACTGGGCAGCATCACCCTGGGATGGGAACTCTGGGACGATACCGATGAGGTGGAACTCTTTGTGGAGGACACCGGCAAGGGCATCAGCCAGATAGACAAGGCCAAGATCTTCGACCGGTTCTTTACCACCGACCTGGAACACAAGGGCTTAGGCCTGGGACTGAACATCTGCCGCGCCATAGTAGAGCAGCATGACGGACGCATTACCGTGAAGAGCAAACTGGGCAAGGGAAGCCGCTTCTCGGCCTTCCTGCCACTGGAAAACAAGGAAAAGAAAGGAGGTAACGCATGAACCCCATCAAATCTAAACTGAAGATTGAACAGGAACTCACAGAGAATTACCTGAAGGACATGCCACATGCCTTCTTTACCATGAAAGGGCATGACATGGTGCTGGAGAAGGGGCAGAACCTGGCTCCAGACACACACGTATGGAAAGAGGCGGATTTCCGTGCACTGGCAGCCGAAAGCAGCAGTGCCGAGGTGGAGCGTTTCTTCCGGTCTCTGAACGTGAGCGGTCACTACCAGCTGGCCCTTCAGATTACACTGGACGACGGGAAAACCTACAACTGGTTTGAACTGCGCTACCGGGTGGGCATGAACACCAAGGGAGAGATAGAGACCGAAGGCCTGCTGATTAACATAGAGCGAAACTTACTGAAAGATAAAGATATAGAGAATGCACGCAACCAGGAGATGGAGGCCCGAAGCAAGGAAATGTTCCTGAAGAACCTGAGCACGGAAATTCGCTCTCCACTGAACATTATCCTGGGTTTCTCTGAACTGCTTTCCAACCCTGACTTCAGCTTCAGTGAGGAAGAAAGGCAGAACTACTGCCAGGTGATTCATGGCAACAGCCGGGTGCTGATGACACTGGTCAATGAGATCCTGGACCTGAGCCGTATAGAATCAGGTCGCCTGCAGTTCAGCATGAAGGAATGCTTCTGCGAGGATATACTGGAACCTGTGGCACTGAACTGGATGCAGCAAATGCCTGAGGGCGTGAACTTTAAGTTCTGCGAAGGACGTGCAGGCATTCCTATCCTGGCAGACAAGAGCCGACTGGAACAGATCCTGAACGAGTTCCTGAGCAATGCCGTGAAATATACTTCCCAAGGACAGATAGAAATGGGCTGGCAGTATTCTCTGGCTACCCGAAAGGTGGAAATCTACGTAGAAGACACGGGCTGTGGCATGCCGGAAGAACGCCGGTTAAACCTGCTGGACCCTACCCACGGCATGGACAAGATGGAGAATGGCATGAACCACCTGGGACTGGCCATCTGCCAAGTCATAGCCAAGAGCATGAACCTGGAAATAGACATCCAGAGCCAGGAAGGCAGAGGTACACGCCTGAGCCTGTTCCTGAAAGAGGCAGAAAACGCTTAAAGTCCTTTCAAGCGGATGATCTTCAGGTAATCCTTGAGGTGAAAGAGGGAGTTCCCGTAATTGTTCTGTGAATCAGCGATGAGGAAAAGTGACTGACGGCCGTGGGCTGACTTCGGTCCCAGACACATGCCCTCATAATTGGCCAGATTCCTGCGGACAGCATTCAACCGGGTGGTGACACGGGCTACCAGCGTCTTGGTTCCTTCCTGAGGGCGGTAGCGGTAAATCTTGCACCTTACCCAGCTTCCCAGGTATTTCCTAGCCACATGAAACTCCCGTTCCAGCACCAGCACAGAACCATCGTCGAGCGCCAGCAGCTCACTCACGCCAAAGGCATACTGAGCCGGATTCTTGCGTGCCTTCGGCACATCGGTTTCATAGACATACTCTCCCACCGCATTCAGTTCGTCATCGAACTCCAGCAGACGAAGCTTGCAAGGTACGCTGTTTGAAGGAAGGGATTTCTCCCCATCGGCCTTCAAGGTATGTTCCGTAACGGTCCAGAACCGGTGTGTCTGGGCATTGTAGCTGAGGGATTCAAAGCCATAATTCCCATAAATGGAATCGCAGGAAAATTTCTGCGGAATATTTAATTCACGGCCCGTGAGTTTCCCGTCCAACGTATACTCCTGGATGCGCTGTGTGGATTCTGCAGCCACAAACACGGTATTTGCCGGCGGGAAATAGGCGATGGCTTCCTGATCACTGGAAGACTGAGGGCTCTCTACCGCAGCACGGAACAGGAGTCTACCGTTTTCCAGGGTAGCCGTAAACCAGCCCGAATGCTTGTCGCTTACCAGCAGGTAGGTAGCGTTTCCCACACAAGTGATACCACTGTAGTTTCCGGGAGGGAAATCCCCGGTCTTGAGGTCGATGGTCTGGGCACCGGCACTCCAGGAAAGGGCAAGCAGGCTGCCCAATAGCCATTCACGCAAAGCCATATTCTTTCTTTTTCTCCACAAAAATACACAATTATTCCCGATTTTGATGTTTTGGCGATGAAGATTTGCCGTTTTGATAGGCATACCTTATATTAAATATAGTTTCTTTGCAAAAACAAAACTTAGGACTATACTGAATTTACCAAAATGAAAAAATCTCTTTTAGCAATCGCATTATGCACCTGCCTGTATGCGCAGGCTCAGGAAACTCAACCTGTAGAAGACGTAACTCCTGCCAAAGAATCTGTACTGTTCAAGCACTTCGGTGTAGCTACCAGCATTGGTTCCAACGGCTTCGGAATAGATCTGGGCACTACCCTCACTCCCACCGTGGAAATGCGTGTGGGCTGGGATGCCATGTCGCGATTCACCACGACCACTCACCTGTATACCAACGAGCTGAGCAATACCGGTATGGCACTGCTGGAAAACGAGGGTACCAAGATAGACTTTGATGCCCGTTCCAACATGAAGACCGGTAAGGTGCTCATTGATATCTTTACCAACACCAAGACCGACTTCCACTTTACCGTGGGTCTCTTCTTTGCTTCGAACGCCAAGGTGGCACAGGCTACCAACGTGAGCCATGTGGAGACCATGCAGGGGGTGTATGAATGGAACCAGCAGTATCCTCAGGAAAAGATTGGTGTAGAAGTAGGCCCTTATTTCCTGGAGCCTGATGCCAGCGGACACATGCACGCAGCCTTCTCCGTGAAGCGAATCCAGCCCTATGCCGGAATAGGATGGGGTCATGCCGTACCAAAGAAGAACCGACTGGCAGTGGGCATAGAGTTCGGTCTGAAGTACTGGGGCAAGCCAGACATCTACTGTAACGACGTGCTGGTACCAGAGAGCAGCATGAACGGAAGCAACCACAAGGTACTGAAGACACTCTCTAACCTGTATGTATGGCCGGTGGTAAACCTGAGAGTGGCCTGCAGACTATTCTAAACAAATCACATACATTCACACAAACATTTTCCTGGCAGCTTTTCCTGCCAGGATTTTTTTTGCCAGAACAGGACCACAAATTACCTTATTCAAGAAATAATGTCAGTAAAAGATTTCTTTTCGGACAGAATGGCAGAAAGTTACAACCTTTCATGGCCGGCATTTTTCAGCGTGGCACGCGCTTTGTTATAATGTATGCAGAACAAAAAACTTAATGTAGAACGAAAAAATAAAAAATATAAATTATGGGAAAGATTATTGGAATTGACTTAGGTACAACTAACTCTTGTGTATCTGTATTTGAAGGTAACGAACCTGTAGTAATCGCTAACAGCGAAGGTAAGAGAACAACCCCATCTATCGTAGCTTTTGTAGACGGTGGCGAGCGTAAGATTGGTGATCCTGCAAAGCGTCAGGCTGTAACCAACCCAAAGCGTACCGTATTCTCTATCAAGCGTTTCATGGGTGAGAACTTTGACCAGGTTCAGAAGGAAATTTCACGCGTTCCTTATTCTGTAGAGCGCGGTGCAAACAACACTCCACGTGTAGTCATTGACGACCGTCAGTATACTCCACAGGAAATTTCTGCCATGATTCTCCAGAAGATGAAGAAGACTGCCGAGGATTACCTGGGCCAGGAAGTTACCGAGGCTGTCATCACTGTTCCTGCTTACTTCTCTGACTCTCAGCGTCAGGCTACCAAGGAAGCTGGTCAGATTGCAGGTCTGGACGTAAAGCGTATCGTAAACGAGCCAACAGCTGCTGCACTGGCATACGGTGTGGACAAGGCTAACAAGGATATGAAAATTGCCGTATTCGACTTAGGTGGTGGTACATTTGATATCTCTATCCTGGAGTTCGGTGGCGGTGTATTCGAGGTACTTTCTACCAACGGTGATACTCACCTGGGTGGTGATGACTTTGACCAGGTAATCATTGACTGGATGGTGAACGAGTTCAAGAAGGAGGAAGGCATGGACCTGACTACCGATCCTATGGCACTGCAGCGCCTGAAGGAGGCTGCTGAGAAGGCTAAGATTGAGTTGTCAAGCTCTTCTTCTACCGAGATCAACCTGCCTTACATCACTGCTACTGCTACCGGTCCTAAGCACCTGGTTAAGACTTTGACCCGTGCACAGTTCGAGCAGTTGGCACACGGTCTGATCCAGGCTTGTCTGGAGCCATGTCGCAAGGCTATGAACGATGCTGGCCTGAGCAACTCTGACATTGACGAAGTTATCCTGGTAGGTGGTTCTAGCCGTATCCCTGCTATCCAGAAGCTGGTAGAGGACTTCTTCGGTAAGGTTCCTTCTAAGGGCGTTAACCCTGACGAGGTAGTAGCTGTAGGTGCTTCTATCCAGGGTGCTATCCTGAACAAGGAAGGCGGTGTAGGTGACATCGTACTGCTGGATGTAACTCCACTGACCATGGGTATTGAGACCATGGGTGGCGTAATGACCAAGCTGATTGATGCTAACACTACCATCCCTTGCAAGAAGAGCGAAATCTTCTCTACCGCAGCAGACAACCAGACCGCAGTAACCATTCACGTACTGCAGGGTGAGCGCCCAATGGCTGCACAGAACAAGTCTATCGGCCAGTTCAACCTGGAAGGTATTGCACCTGCACGCCGTGGTGTTCCTCAGATTGAGGTAACCTTCGATATCGATGCAAACGGTATCTTGAAGGTAAGCGCTAAGGATAAGGCTACCGGTAAGGAGCAGGCTATCCGCATTGAGGCATCAAGCGGTCTGAGCAAGGAAGAAATTGAGCGCATGAAGGCAGAGGCAGAGGCTAATGCTGATGCAGACAAGAAGGAGCGTGAGAAGATTGACAAGCTGAACCAGGCTGACTCTATGATCTTCCAGACCGAGAACATGCTGAAGGAGAGTGGCGACAAGCTGCCTGCTGACATCAAGGCTGAGGTAGAGGGTGCCATTGCCAAGCTGAAGGAAGCTCACAAGAACCAGGATCTGGCTGCCATTGATGCTGCAACTGCAGAGCTGAATGCTGCTGCACAGAAGATGTATCAGGCTAGTGCCGGTGCACAGGCTGGTCCACAGGCTGGTCCTGACATGAACGCTGGTGCTCAGGGTGGAGCCCAGGGCGGTGACAACGTTCAGGATGCTGACTTCGAGGAAGTCAAATGAGACCGATAAGTAAAGACATAACAAAACACTATCAAATAGCGTGTAGCTCAATGAGTTACACGCTATTTGCATTTTATAGGCTCATGTTTATTATGTGCTTATTATTCCTTTTTTTACGGCGTTTTTGCGACATGCGTGCAACACTACAAAAAAGTCGGTGAAGCTCGACTAATCCTTACAAAACCTTACTAATCCTTACAAAAACGTCGGTGACGTACAGGATGGTAAAGTGGCGATTTGAGGCGATAGTAAAAAAAGCCGAATGCTATACCAACTATGATTCTCTTTCATCCGTAATCTCCCAACGACCATTACGCTTGCCGTTTACTCTTTGCAGAATACCTTTCT
>JAKSLR010000003.1 GCA_024401095.1 Bacteroidaceae bacterium | reverse complement strand
CCTCAATGTTCACCTTGAAGTCCTTGTCCAGACCGTGAGCCTTCAGGAAACCGATAACTGTCTCAGTATCTACATCATACTGGTGCTTGGTAGGCTCCATTGGCTTTGGCTCAATGAGGAAAGTACCCTTGAAACCCTTGCCACGTGCATAGTCACGAGCCATGCCCAGCATGGTAGCCATATGTTCCTTCTCACGCTTCTGATCAGTATTCAACAGGCTCATGTAACCCTCACGGCCACCCCAGAATACGTAGTTCTCAGCACCCAGCTCAATACCAGCATCAATAGCGTTCTTGATCTGCACGATAGCACGAGCTACCACGTCAAAGTCAGGATTGGTAGAAGCACCGTTCATGTAACGCTTGTTGCCGAATACGTTGGCTGTAGACCACAACAGCTTGATGCCTGTCTCAGCCATTTTCTCCTTCAGGTAAGCTACGATAGCCTTCAGGTTTTCCTCATATTCCTCTACGTTGTTGCCCTCATCAATCAGGTCTACATCGTGGAAGCAGAAATAAGGAATGCCAAGCTTGGTCATTACCTCGAAGCCAGCATCAGCCTTTGCCTTTGCCTTCTCCAGTGCAGTAGCACCTTCGTTCCAAGGGAAAGTCTTGGTACCAGGGCCAAACTGGTCACCACCCTCAGCACAGAGAGTGTGCCACCATGCCATGGCGAAGCGAAGCCACTCCTTCATGGTCTTGCCCATGATTACCTTATTCTCGTCATAGTAATGGAAAGCCATTGGATTCTTACTCTCCTTACCTTCAAACTGGATCTTACCAATTTCTGGGAAAAATTCTTTTGCCATTTTTTATTTAAGTTTTAGATTTAGAAGATTACTTGTTCAGTCTCTGTTTCCAGAGTTCATAGGCAGCCTTTACCGCTTCCACATCAGCTTCTGGCTTCACGGTAGCCTTATGTTCCAGGGTTGCAAAGGCCTCGTCACTGTCCTTATAGATGCCGGCACCTATGCCGGCACCCTTGGCAGCACCAACAGAGCCATCAGTATCATACAGTTCGATGGTAGCACCGGTCACGTTGGCCAGGGTCTGGCGGAACAGTGGAGACAAGAACAGATTGGCATGACCCGCCTTGATGGTCTTGATTTCCATGCCCATGTTCTCCATCACCTCCATACCATAGGCAAAGCTGAAGGCAATACCTTCCTGTGCCGCACGGATAATGTGTGCCTTGGTATGAATGTTAAAATTTATTCCATGAATAGAGGCTCCCGGATTTTCATTCTGAAGCACACGTTCTGCACCGTTTCCAAACGGAATGATGCTCAGTCCCTCAGCACCTACAGGAGCACTGGCAGCCAGTTCATTCATCTCAGCATAGCCGATGCCTTCCGGTGCCACAGTACGTTTCATCCAGGCATTCAAAATACCGGTTCCATTGATACAAAGCAGCACACCCAGTCGGGTCTGTTCACCGTGATTCACATGAGCAAAAGTATTTACTCGGGACAGTTTATCATAGTTTACCTCACCCAGCACACCATAAACCACACCACTTGTACCGCCCGTAGTAGCTACCTCTCCAGGCTTCATCACGTTCAGTGAAAGGGCATTGTTTGGCTGGTCACCGCCTCGGTAAGAAATAGGAATACCGGCAGCCAGACCTAACTCTGCTGCAGCCGCTTCATTTACCTTAGACTGGATGCTGAATGTAGGAACTATCTTGGCTATCAAGTCTTCAGAGAATCCGTAATATTGCATCAGATCCTTGGAAATTTCATTGTTCTTGAAATCCCAGAACATGCCTTCAGAAAGACCGCTCACAGTCGTGCAGATTTCACCGCTCAGCTTAAGGGCAATGTAATCACCCGGCAGCATTATTTTGTAAATATTTTTGAATACTTCCGGTTCATTCTCCTTTACCCAGGCAAGCTTACTTGCCGTAAAGTTTCCCGGAGAGTTCAGCAGGTGCTCCAAACACTTCTCGCCACCTATGGCCTCAAAAGCCTGATTACCGTACGGAACAGCACGGGAATCACACCAGATGATGGAATCACGCAGCGGCTTGCCAGCAGCATCCACACACACCAGACCGTGCATCTGGTAGGAAATACCAATGGCCTCTATTTCATTGCCTTTTGCACCACTCTGTGCCAGAATGTCCGCTGTAGCCAATTTCAAATTGGCCCACCACATTTCTGGATCTTGTTCAGCCCATCCCGGCTTGACTGCCTTGATAGCTGCTTCTGTCTTCGGATAGAAGGCCGAAGCTACACATTTTCCGGTTTCCACACTCACCAGTGATGCCTTCACCGATGAACTTCCGATGTCATATCCCAGTAAATACATGTTATTCTCACATTTCAGGTTTAACACTACAAAGATAGGATTTAATCGCTAATCTGCAAAAAAAATCCTATGTCAATACGAAAAAGCAATTGACTTATGCCAAAAAATTACATTTTTTTAGCATTTACCTTGTTGGGCCATATTTTTTTTCGTACTTTTGTCCCAAATTATCAAGAGCGAACATAAGCAGGAGATGAAGCTTCCAAAAAGAATTAGCGCATTTAGTCCATACATCATCTGGTTTGTGGATGTCATGTTGTCGGTAATAGGCACAGCCTTTGCCGTCATCGTTATGCATGCGCTGTTGGCTCTTACCATCCAGTCGTATATCATTTACCCGCTGCTCATTTTATCTCTGCTTACCTCCACTTTATGTACCTGGCTGTTCCACACCTATAAGGGTGTCATCAGTCACGCCGGCATGGCAGAAATGACCCGCCTGGTCTATGTTGCTGTGCTTAAGGGAATCATAATGACGGTAGGCTCATTCCTGTTTAAGGACTTGTTACTTACTAATTTTCTGGTCAGCATTTTGGTACTCGACGTTATAATGACAGCTTGGGTACTGATTATCTGGCGTATCGTACTCATCCGCTGCTACCACCACCTAATCCGTTTGAGCAGCAAGCAGGACTTGCATGCCATGGTCTACGGTACCAGTGAAGCTGCTATCTGTCTGGCTATATACCTTATTAATAAGAATAGCAACTACGATATCAATGGTTTCTTCACCCGACGTAAGGAACTCAACAAGATGCGAATTCAGGGAATCAACACCTACTGCTTCGAAAACAACGAGGAGTTTGTAGATTACGCCCAGAAGAACGGCATCAATTGTCTGTTGTTTGTGACCAACAAGGAATTGCATTCCGATGAGGATTTAGTCAGCACCTGTCTGGAGCACGGCATCAGCATCCGCATCGCACCGTTGATGGAGGCTTCTGCCAACAATGTAGCTGCCATGCAGGTACGTAACATCCAGATTGAAGACTTGCTGGGCCGCGATGAGATTCAGATCAGCATGGAAAAAATCGGAAAGGAAATTGCCGACAAGACCATCATGATTACCGGTGCCGCTGGTTCTATCGGTAGCGAAATCTGCCGTCAGCTCTGCAAGTTCAATCCGAAGAACCTGATTCTGGTGGATATGGGTGAAACACCTACCTATGAAATCGACCTGGAGATCCGTAAGAAATATCCAGAGCAGAACTTTACCGCAGTCATCTCCGATGTACGCGACTATAACCGCATGGATTATCAGGTACAGCTGTACAAGCCAGACATCATTATGCATGCGGCTGCCTACAAGCATGTGCCGCTCATGGAACAGTTCCCATGCGAGGCCGTCCGTGCCAACATCTTGGGTTCCAAGAACATGGCAGAACTGGCTGTCAAATACGGTATAGAGCGATTTGTCATGGTTTCTACCGACAAGTCTATCAATCCAAGCAACGTCATGGGTGCTTCCAAACACATTGCCGAAATGTACGTACAGAGTCTGGGACAGGCGGTCACCGAAGGAAAAGTACCGGGAAAGACCAAATTCGTGACCACCCGCTTCGGAAATGTGCTGGGTTCCAACGGCTCTGTTATTCCACTCTTCCGTCGCCAGATCATGAGTGGTGGTCCTCTTACCATCACCCACCCGGATATCATCCGTTACTTCATGACCATTCCGGAAGCTTGCCGTCTGGTACTGGAAGCCGGATTTATGGGACAGGGTAACGACATCTTCCTGTTCGATATGGGTGAACCGGTTAAGATTGTAGATCTGGCACGCCGCATGATTGAACTGGCTGGTCTCCGTCCAGACAAGGACATCGAAATCCAGTACATCGGCCTTCGTCCGGGTGAGAAGCTCTACGAAGAGTTACTATATAATAAGGAGTCGGCTATCCCTACCACCCACCCTAAGATTTTCCGTGCCCAGACTGTGGATCGTGATTATCAGCAGGTGAAGGCAAAGATAGAAGAACTCATTGCCATGGCCGTTACCGGTGACAAGCTGGAGACCGTGCGCCTTATGAAGAAAATAGCCCCTGCATACAAAAGTCTCAACTCCAAGTATGCAGAACTAGATAAAGAGAGTATTAACAATTAATTTATAACATTACATTCCTAAACACATTTAAGCATGAAAAAATTAGGATTACTGATTTTACCTTTGTTGGTAAGCCTTCCTGCTTTTGCACAGGAAGTAAAGGTAACAACCGTTACCGTCCCAGATACCTATTGGGAAGATGCTAGCGATGCAAACAGCAAAGTACTGAACAAGACCGAATTTAAGGACAACTGGTTCCTGGGCATTCAGGCTGGTTCCATGATGTCTTGGGGTAACAACAGTTCTGAAACCGATTTCTTACACAGACAGAACCCTGCAGTAGGCCTGCAGTGGGGTAAGTGGATTGCACCTTGGATGGGTTTCCGTCTTACCGGTATCTTTGGTAGAAACAACGGCCAGCTGGTTAACCCAGATAACATTTACCATTTCACTACTTACGGTGCAAACTTCGACATGCTGTTCAATCTGACCAACATGTTTACCAAGTATAAGGAAAACCGCAAGTTTAACTTGGTAGCTATCGTGGGTGCAGGTTACAACCACACCACCAACTACGATGAAGATGTACAGGATCGCCTGGAAATGGGCAAGACCCGCAAGCCAAACCTGTTCGACGTTCGCGCAGGTATTGAGGGTATCTTCCGTCTGGGTGAGTGCTGGGACCTGAATGTAGAAGTAACCAACAACTGGTTGAACACCAACTTCGATGCACAGCCTACTGGCAACCGTTACGACGGTCACATCGACCTTCTGCTGGGTTTGACCTATCGCTTCAAGAACCACGACGGTTCTCATCAGTTCACCTATGCGAAGTACAACGCATCACGCTACGACTACCTGAACGATGAGGTAAACCGTCTGCGTGCAGAGGCAGAAGCAAAGAAGAATGCCGCTCCTATCATCAACATCCAGAAGCAGCATGTAGAGGGTAACCTGGTACGTACCTTGATTTCTTTCGAGGACGGCAAGTCTAACATTGACCAGCTGCAGGAAGTTAATGTTTATACAGCTGCAGAGGAGTACAAGAAATTAGGTGAAGCATCTATTTACATCACTACCTACGGTGATGCTAAGGCTGCCAATCAGGAATTGTTTGCTCAGCGTGCAAACTCTGTAAAGACCATGCTGATGAACGATTACTTCATTCCTGCAGGTAACATTTTTGTTGAGAACAACCCACAGGTAATCAACAATATCAATGCAAAGAACATCGTGGTAGTTTACATTAACGAATAACCTCAAAAACAGAACGTAACATGAAAAAGATATTTACTATTCTAATGATGGCTGCATTGGCAGCACCTGTTATGGCTCAGGAGGTTGATCCTTCATCTATCACTGAGCAGTCAGTAACCAGCTTGCGTCACTATGAGTTTAAGGACAACTGGTCTGTAAGTGGCTTCTGGGGTGGTAACTTCTCTATGTCAGAGAATACCCGTTTCCAGGATTTCGCTAAGAACATGAACCCTTCATATGCCATCGCTTTGAACAAGTGGATGAGCCCAGCTATTGGCTTACGCCTCAAGTTGGACCACATGATCCAGACCGGTTTCGCTAACCGCGAAGCACAGGCTGCAAACCCAGCAATTTTCGGTAACGGAAAGTACAAGTACAAGATGTGGACCGGTATGATTGACATCATGCTGAATTTGAACAACATCCTGGGGCAATTCCGTGAGGACACTAAATTCAATGTCTATGCACTCATGGGAGTAGGTTTCCTGCGTTCATTCGGTTTCGATGACATCAGAAAATGGAATGATGTAGCCAATGGCATGTATCAGGTTTATACACACCCAAGAAATTACCTGGCAGGCCAGGCAGGTCTTGGCCTTTCTTACCAGCTTTCTAATGCATTGGACTTGAATCTGGAATTCACAGGAAATGTCACAAACGATAAGTTTAACGGTGTAATAGACGACCAGTTGTATGATGGTTTCATCAACGCACAGGTAGGTCTGACCTATCACTTCAAGGATCACTTCGGTGACCGTCGTTTCAAGTACCGTAACCTGAACGATGCAGACATGCTGGGTAGCCTGAACGACAAGATCAACGCTGCACGTAGAGATTTGGCTAATGCTCGTCCTCGTACCGAGAACCGCATCGAAAACACTTATAGCCAGATTGAAGTATTGGATATGACCGTAAACTTTATCATCGATAAGTATAACATCACCGACCTGCAGAAGAAGAACGTAGCTGCTGTTGCGAAATACCTGCAGGACAACCCAGACGTAAACTTGATCGTAACCGGTTATGCCGATGTCAAGACTGCATACCCTGCATACAACCTGAAGCTGTCTGAGCGCCGTGCGAAGGCTGTTTACAACTGCCTGGTAAAGGAGTTCGGTGTAAATCCTAACCGTTTGAAGATTGACTTCAAGGGTGATACCGTTCAGCCATATGACAGAAAGAACGAGTGGAACCGTGTTGTAGTCTTCGTCATTGAACGCAACAAGTAAGAATTAGGACTATATAGAAATGACAGAGTTGGGTAAAAAGAGTTTTCCCACTCTGTCATTTTTTGTTCTTTCAAAACGACAATCTCCTGTCATTTCATCTTTTTTTCACTCATTCAACCAAGAAAAAGGCATTAGCAGGCTACTATATAGGTAAAAATACCTTATTTTTGTAGCTGAAAAATTCATATAAAAACTAAGATTCATGAAAACTAAACTGTATTTACTGAGCTCCCTGGCCGTAGTGGTCATGCTGTTGAGTTCCTGCGCTACGAGAAAAGACTTGCTATACTTACAGGACATGGAAGAGACAAAGGAATATCCTGTTGTTCAAAAGTATGAAGCCATCATTCACCGCGATGACAAGCTGAGCATTGTGGTCAGCTGCAAAAATCCGGAATTGGCACTGCCATTCAACATGCCAGGACAGGGAGGCTATAGTGTAGATCCTGCAGGAAATATTACCACTACCCCTGCAGTATCTGGTGGAGACAGTAAGAACAAGCCAGGTTACCTGGTAGACGTCAACGGTGACATCGATTTCCCTATCTTAGGCAAGCTTCACGTTGAAGGTCTTTCCCGTAACCAGCTCACCAACATGATCAAGAAAATGATTACCGACCGTGAACTTCTTAAGGAACCTATCGTCATGGTAGATTTCCTGAACTTCAAGTTTACAGTCCTTGGTGAAGTGGGTGGTGTAGGTACCTATGAAGTATCTGGTGACCGCATTAACCTGCTTGAGGCTCTGGCCATGGCCGGTGACCTGACCCCACAGTCCCGTCTGGACCGCATCGGTGTCATCCGTGAGTACGGAAACAAGCGCCGCATCACCTGGCATGACATCCGTTCGAAAGATATCTTCACCTCTCCTTGCTACTACCTGCAGCAGAACGATATCATCTACGTGCAGCCAACCGCAGCCAAGGCACAGGAACTGGATCAACGAAAGTCGTATATCTATTCTACCATACTATCTTGTATTACAACTATAACCTCATTGATATTCCTTTTCTTAAAATAAGCTAAGCCAACTATGATAAGAATGTCAGAACAGCAGGATATGTCTGCAAAATATCCAGGCGAAAAAGCGACTAACGCTGTCGGATTCAGCATCAACCCATTGGACATTATCTTCTATTTGCTGCGTCACTGGTACTGGTTTGTTCTTTCCATCGCTGCATTCGGCGGGTGGGCTTACTACCAGTATGCACAGATACCATTTACCTATTCCCGTTCGGCAACCGTCATGATCAAGGACCCGATGGGACGTGGTGTGGCCAACCTGGATCGTTTAAGCCAGTACAACAGCATGAATGTTTCCAATGAGATTCTCCAGTTTCAGAGCCACAAGCTCATGCGCGACGTTACCGAGCGCCTTGGCACTAACGTGAACTACCTTATTATGGATGGCTTACGTGAAAAGGAGCTCTATACCCAGGGCCCTGTTACGGTTTCTTTCGAGAACGACGAGACCAAGCAGCCTGCTAATTTCAAACTTATGGTCATTGGAGCAGACAAAGTCAAGCTTTACGACTTTGAAGACGATCAGAAGGTCCTGAATGCCCCTATCGGAAAGACCGTGAAGACTCCTGCCGGTGACGTGAAGATCAACAAGACCCTGTTCTTCAATGACGACTGGTACAACCAGGAAATCATGATCCGCAAGCGTACCGTAGATGACATGGCTTCAGAGCTGGCAGGAAAGCTGGATATCACCCAGGCCGAAGACGATGCATCTATCCTTTACCTGAACATACAGGATTACAACACCGCCCGTGCAGAAGATGTACTGAATACCCTGATTACCATCTACAACGAGAATACCATTCAAGACAAGAATCAGGTAGCCATCAACACTTCTGAGTTTATCAACGATCGACTCATTATCATTGAGAAGGAACTGGGCGGCGTAGAGTCTCAGATCGAGCAGTTCAAGACAGCCCGTAACATCATCGATATTGATGCAGAGGCTGCCCGCAACATGAGTGATAAGGTACAGTATTCTTCAGCTGCTCAGGACCTGCAGCTTCAGACCAAACTGGCCAGCCAGATAAAAGAGCACCTGAACGATCCTAGTAAGGCTACCGAACTCATCCCAACGGGTACTACCACCAACGGTGAGGTAGAGGCCATGATTCAGCAGTACAATGCCAACAAGCTGAAACGTGACAAGCTCATCGAAGGCAGTTCCGACAAGAACCCGGTAGTACAGGAGCTGAACAAGTCCCTGGAAGCCATGCGTTCCAGCATCAACCGTGCTGTGGACAACAGCATCGTGAGCTTGAACACACAGACCTCTGCAGCCCGCAGCCGCGCCGGCATGGCATCCGCCCGTGTCAGCGCCATGCCAGGTCAGCAGCGCCAGATGCTGGGCATCGAGCGCCAGCAGCGCATCAAGGAAGAGCTTTACCTCTACCTGCTGAACAAGCGTGAGGAAAGTGCCTTAAGCCAGGCTACCACCAGCAGCGATGCCCGTGTATTAGACCCAGCAGGAGGAAGCATGAGCCCTGTATCTCCTAACGGTCGCACCATGATCATCTCCGGTGTCGCCAAAGGACTTGCCCTCCCACTGGTCATCTTACTGGCTTGCATGTTCTTCGATACCCGAATCAAGAACCGCAAGGATATTGAGGAAGCCGTAAGCGTACCGTTCTTGGGTGAAATTCCAAAGGACAGCAAGAAGACAGAACGCAAGGAAGACGGCGAAAAGAAATTAGTCTTCCGTGTAGAAGGCCGTGATGTGGTTTCCGAGGCGTTCCGTATCATCCGTACCAACATGGACTTCATGAAGGTCAAGTCTGAGAACATGAAGGTCATCACCTTCAGTTCCTTCGCACCAGGCTCCGGTAAGACCTTTATATCATCTAACCTAGCTGCATCTTTTGCCATGACCGGAAAGAAGATCATCATGGTAGACTTGGATATCCGTAAGGGAACCCTGACCAAGAAGAGTAAGTCATCCAAGGCCAAAGTTGGTATGACCCAGTACCTGGCAGGGAATGCCGAAATCAAGGACATCATCATCAAGGACGGTATGACTACCAACCTCGATCTGATTCCTGCTGGCCCTGTACCACCAAACCCAGCCGAGCTGCTGCTGAGCCACCGTCTGGAAGAACTTATCGAATATCTGCGTGAACGTTACGACTATATCTTCATCGATAACGTACCTGTAGGTATCGTAGCCGATGCCACCATCACCAACCGTGTGGCAGACCTTACCATCTTTATCATTCGTGTAGGCAAGCTGGACCGTCGCATGCTCCCAGAAATTGAAAAGCTCTACCAGAGCGGTCAGCTCAAGAACATGTCTGTTGTACTTAACGGCTCTATCATCGTTAAGTCATACGGCTATGGCTATGGCGGTTACGGTTACGGATATGGTTACGGATATGGTTATGGCGAAGAGGAAAAGCCATGGTACAAGAAGATCTTCTCATCCAAAAAGAAGCACAAGAAACACCATCACTCTAAAGCAAAAGCGTAATGTTTAACTTTTTCAAGAAGAAAAAACACAATCTCATAGAATCCGGTATTCTGCTTGGGGCAACCGATGTGCACTGTCACATCTTGCCCCATGTAGATGACGGCTCCCCTGATTATGTGACCAGCATCAAGCTCCTCCAGTTCCTCAAACAGATAGGCTATCAGGAAGTCTGGTTCACACCACATTGCATGGAGGACTTGCCGCTGAACACAGCCGATTACATCCAGAAGAACCTGCAGGAGTTCCAGGAGAAATACACCGGTCCCATGCAGCTTCATGCAGCCAGCGAGTACATGATGGACGGCAAGTTTCTTCCTATGCTCCGTGAGGACAAGGTATTGCCTCTAGGTACACACAAGCACCTGTTGGTAGAAACCAGCTACTACTGCGGCCCGGAAAACCTCATGGATATCCTGAAGGAAGTAACAGAGAAAGGCTATACCCCTGTCATCGCTCACCCGGAACGCTACATGTACATGGAACTGACAGACCTATTCAAGTTAAAGGACCAGCAGTACAAGTTCCAGATGAACCTGAATTCCCTGAGCGGCTATTACGGCAAGCGAGAGAAAGCCATCTGCGAGGAACTCCTGGCCAACGGCATGTATAACTACGTGGGAACCGACATCCACCATCTGGGCAACTACAGTGCATACCTGCAAGGCTTGGAAGCCGATGCCCCAATTCTGGATCAAGTAGCCTACCTGCTCAGTCAGAACAAGACCTTATAAAAACTCAGCTCATCAACCTTAAAATTTGAAAAATACCAAGAAAATTTTATGCTTACTCTTTATTGCTTTATTATCAATTAGTTGCAAAAACAATAAAGAGCAAGAAACCAAGAAAGAATTATGCCTCATCAGCTGGAACTGTGACAACTTTAGGCTCAGTCCAGACACTTTAATGGCAGCCGCCCAGCTAATCAATTCCTATCAGCCCGACCTTATCTGCCTGCAGGAACGCCCCCATACCAACCTGGTATCCTACGACCTCATCAAGCGTTCCTTTCCACAGCACAAGTACAAAGCCACCAACGGCCGCGAAGACGAAAACCTGAACATCATCCTCTTCAGCAAATATCCCCTCTCAAACGTTAAAACCTGGTATTTCAAGGACACCTACAACAAGATGATCCAGGCCGATATAGATTGGAACGGTGAAACCTTCAGAATCTACAACGTCCACCTTCAGACCACAGGACATGGAAAGAATTTTCTTAGTAATGCCATAAAACGATATAAACAATCAAATATCATAAAATCAGAAATCAAAAAGTGCCCCTACCCTATTATTATCTGTGGAGATTTCAATGATATTCCACTCAGCTACACGGTCATGAATTTAGTAACAAAACTAAAAGATGTAAGCAGGAGTTTTACTGGCAGCTATCAGAAATTAGGAAACCTATTTAAAATTGATTATATTTTAGCAACTCCAGAATGGAATAAGGGAAAATACGAATTGATTAATAATTTCTGGAGTGATCATAAGATACAAAAAAACAGCATATATAAACTATGAATGAAGTAGCTAATACAAAAAGATTAGGATATATTGATGCATTAAGAGGACTTACTATGCTCCTTGTGATGTATAGTCACATTGAAACATTCTCATTAGGCATTGGCTACAGTAAAAGCTTATTAGGTTGTCTGTTTATTTCTTTTAGAATGCCACTATTCTTTTTCATAAGTGGATATATAGCATACAAACAAAGGGAGTGGGATAAAGATGAATATATAAGTCTTATAAAAAAGAAAAGTTTTGTTCAGTTAATACCAACCCTTATTTTTTCATCAATTTTCTTTATTATTATTAACAACGAAAACCCTTATGAAATTATAAAACATGGGCCAGAAGGTTATTGGTTTACAATTGTACTCTTTGAGATTTTTTTTATATACTACACATTAATGTTTCTTTTCAAGAAATCAAATTCAATAACAAAAGATTTTATACTTTTATTTGTCTCCATTATTGGATTACTCATTTACCTAGGCAACTGTGCTGGATTTTATAATTTAAATGGAATACCTTCATTATGCTTAATTAATCTCACACGATATTTTGAATTTTTCGCATTCGGAATCTTCTGTAGAAAATATATGAAATATACAACACAAATAATATCAAGTGAAAAATTTAAAATTCCAGTTCTAATACTTTTTATCTCATTATTCTCAATTTCATGGAATAAATACATGTTCCAGCACTCATATTTTCATGTTATCAACAATGAGGTTCTGATCAGATGGGCTGGGCTTATATCTGCATTTTCCATCATATTCCATTATAAAGATTATTTCGAACAAGATTCTTTCATCCCTAAATCTTTACGATTTATTGGGAAAAGAACTCTTGATATCTATTTAATTCATTACTATTTAGTACCAAACCTAAAATCTTTTAAAATAGAGTGCGAAATCATAAATAACAATATTCTAATTTCTTTTACTTCCATTTTATTGTTAGCACTTCTACTCATTGCAGGTTGTTTGTTAATTAGTTCTATAATTAGATTTAGTTCAACATTGACGTATTGTTGTTTTGGGGTAAAAAGAAGAACTGAAAAATAATTCCTAATGAAAGGAGATACATTAAAAAAACAAGCTCTTACAGGAGTTATCTGGAGCTTTATCAATAGATTTGGCATACAAATACTATCGATAGCACCGGCTATGATTCTTGCTAGACTATTAAGTCCTGAAGAATATGGCTTAGTAGCAATTGCTGCAATTTTTTCTGGTGTCGCCTATATTTTATCTGATGGAGGATTTGGTTCTGCTCTAATTCAGAAAAAAGATGCAGACACTCTTGATTATAATAGTGTTTTCTACTGTAATCTTGCTATAAACTCTATAATATATGCACTATCCTATTATTTAGCCCCAGTTTTCTCCAATTATTTTGGATATGAACAAGTTACATCGATCATACGTATTTCTATGCTAGGGTTACCAATTATGGCTCTTGGCCAAGTTCAAACTGCAATATTCCGAATAGAATTAGATTTTAAAAAACCAGCCATCAGAAATATGGTAACTCAAGTCATATCTGCAATAGTAGCCATAATAATGGCTTTTGCAGGCTGCGGTGTTTGGGCATTAGTCATTCAAAGTTTGTTACAGACAGTATTAAACGCCATTATAAATTGGTATATCTGCTGGTGGAAACCTGCATTTCAATTTTCATTTTGTAGATTAAAAACATTAGCTTCGTTTGGCATTAACCTATATTTTAAAAATATAATTGAATATGGTTTTAACAAAAGCTACGATTTCACTGTTGCTAAGCTGTATTCGGCAACGAACTTGTCTTATTATAACAGAGCATATACCACCATAAATATCTTTGTTAATTCCATTACCGGTGTATTAAATTCTGTAGCTTTTCCTACATTTGCAAAAATGCAAGAAGATAAGCAGAACTTGAAAAACAATTTCAGAAAGTTCATATCCATTGTCTTCATGTGTTCAACAATGTTAATGGGGTTATGTTTAATTCTATCAGAGCCTCTATTTCATTTTATGTATTCATCAAAATGGGATGCAACATTACCCTACTTTAGGATTGTTTGTATATGGGGCATAGTTGTACCGATAAAGATTATGCTTGACAATGTTTTAACAGCAATAGGATGTTCTGGTGCATTACTTTTTAATTCTATATCAAACAAGATATTTATTATTTGTTCGCTATGTATTGCCTATCATTTTGGAATTATATTCATGTTATGGGGTCAGATAATTACGATGATTATAGAAATCATAATTCTAAGTCATTTCTCTAATAAAAAAATATCTTATTCGATTAAGGAGATCATATCGGATATAATTCCATACATAATCCCTACAATAATAATAGTATCTCTTGTTGCTCTGTTTGATTATAATATAAATGCTGTTGCACAGAACTTTTTTGCTTCAGAGCTAATTATTTCGTTTATCAGATTATCCACTGGTTTTATAATTGGTGGTATTTTATTTATTGCATTATATAGAATACTAGATATAAATGGATATCGTGTTCTAATTAATCTTATCACTGATAACGCAGCACTAAAAAAATACAAAAAATGGTTGATTGCAGAAAAATAAAAGTAAGTATCATTATACCTGTCTATAATGTTGAAGATTACATTATCAATTGTCTTGATAGCTGCGCCAAACAAACCTATGATAATATAGAAATAGTCATAGTTGACGATTGTGGAAATGACAATAGCATGTTTTTAGTCAACAATTGGGTAAAGATGAAGAATTATGATCTTTCAAAAAGCATCAAAATCATAAATTCTGAAAAAAACAAAGGATTATCTGCAGCGCGAAATATTGGTATCAAGAACTCCTCTGGTGAGTTTGTCTATTTCTTAGATAGTGATGACTGGATAACAGAAGATTGTATAGAGTCACTCGTTTCAACACTCAACACATATCCAAAAAGTGAGATTGTCTTTGCCGGAACAATACCACCACTAACAGTAAAGAGAAACGATGACTATACAAAATTAGACTTACCTTCTTACTCTGACAATCCTGGATGGATTAGACGAAGATTATTAAAACCAAGTTCTATTGGCATTGAAGTATGGAATAGACTGATAAAAAAGGATTTCATTTTAAAAAACAATCTATTCTTTGTCGAAGGCATTATATATGAAGATACTGCATGGAATTTTGACTGTTCAAAATACATTAGTGTCGGATCATTCTGTAAAAAGAACACATATCATTATACCGTACGTGAGAATGGAATTGTAAATAAAACCAACAAGAACGCAGAATTAAAAGCCAGTAAAATTGTGAAGATGCTTCAAACAAAAGCAAGTCATCTTAATGATTGCCAATTATATCATTATATCGCATTATGGAATGAATTATATGCATACTATCTTGAATACATAGAATCTCCATATAGAGTTACATTACAAAAACTCATTAGAAATATAGCAAAGGAAATTTCAGGTCCGACAAAATATGCAATTCTTCTTTCATCATACATGAATAAAAGGACCGCAAACTGGATAATATTTAATTGGTATTTTTCAAAATACAATAAATTAGGAGCTTGTAATCCTATAAAATAAATAATTATGGTGAAAGTCTCTGTTATAATTCCTATTTACAATGTTGAAAACTACATTGAAAGATGTGCACACTCTCTTTTTCAACAGACACTAGAAGATATAGAATTTATCTTCATCAATGACTGTACTCCAGATAATTCTATAGTCAAGCTAGAAAAAGTATTAACAAAATACCCATACAGAAAAAACAACACCCAAATTATTCATTTCCCAGTTAATAAAGGGCAGGCAGCAGTAAGAAAACACGGTATGATGTTAGCTAAAGGGAAATACATAATTCACTGTGACGCAGACGATTGGGTAGAGCATACGCTTTATGAGAAATTATATAATGAGGCTGAAAAAAAGAAGGTTGATGTGGTTGTCTGTGATTTCTACAACGAATACTTAGATCATACAAATATATACCATTACCCAGGAGACACAAACACATTACATGAAATAACAAGAACAGATAGAACTCAATGGTGGGTTTTATGGAATAGGCTCATTAATGCAGAACTCATCCACAAATACGAAATCTATCCCATTGAAGGGCAGAATTTTTTGGAAGATGTATGTGTGATGATGCGAATTTACTATTATGCAAATGGGATATCATACATAAATGAGCCATTATACCATTATAATAGGCAGAATCAAAATTCAACGATGAATCACACCTACTCAACAAAGATGATTAAGCAACAAAAAGCTAATATAGATTTCCTTGCATCCTTCTTTAACACCACTTCCTTAGATTTCAGTGACACATACAACTTATACAAAGAAACCATTAGAAACAGATTCCTTTGTCAGATACCTCCAAATTGGAATGAATGGGCAACAACATATCCAGAAATTGGAAACAAAATACTAAATGACAAACGTTTTCCTTTAATTTATAGATTCTTATATTTTGTTGCATCCAAAGGATTTATAATACCATTCAAATTTTACCACTCACTCAGCAGAAAAAAAAGATGATGAAAACACCTAAAATATCAGTAATCATTCCTATATATAATGCCGAGAACTATCTACATAATTGTATTAATAGTTTCATTCAACAAACTTATACAAATTTAGAAATCATTCTCATTAATGATGGGAGTACCGATAAAACTCCAGATATTTGTGACAAATTTGCGTTAACTGATTCTCGAATAAAAGTAATCCATAAAAAAAATGAAGGTGTAGCATGTGCAAGACAAGCTGGTCTAGACGTTGTAACTGGCGAATATACAATTCATGCAGACTCAGATGATCATGTACACCCCAAAATGATAGAATCATTATTAACTATTGCCACAAAAGAAAATGCAGATGTTGTGATTTGTGATTTCTACATTGAGCAAGGGGAAAAAATCACAATTAAGAAACAAGAACCTACTCCTAATGGCAATGGGCAACAAATGGCTTTAGACATTTTATCAAACAAAATTCATGGCAGCCTATGCAACAAGCTAATAAAGACAGAAATAATAAAAAACAGTAATGTGAAATTTATCCCAATGCAAAACTATTGCGAGGATGTACTTTTTTTATTGCAGTTGTCTCCGTATATAAATAAAGTAAGCTATTTACAAACCGCATTCTATTATTACAACTTAACGAACAATCCTCTCTCACTAACTAAACTTCCAACCCAGACAGGAAACGAACAGAGGCTTAACTACTATCAGTGTCTAAAGGATATTGGGTTTTATGAAACCCTACCGCTCAAGAAGAGAGAGAAGGCAATCTCTTTAAATGCATATATATCTTTTGCTAATAATTTCTATAATTCCACAGAATTTCAGAAGATATACAAACCTTGGCAAAGAGAAGTATGGAATGGTGGCCACTGGTATCATAAAATCTGTAATAGATTGTGTCTGTGCAACCTGATGTGGGTTGCGAAATTCATTTACAAGCTTTTTAAATGATCGATATTCCATCATATGAATAACAAAACAGAAAGACAAAGCAACATAGAATTGCTTAGAATAATCTCTATGGTGATGATTCTTATCCTCCATGCTGATTTATATGCAAATGGATCTCCTAGTGCAAATGAAATTATTAGTTCACCATTCTCAAGTTGGCTCAGAGTGCACGCAGAGTGTTTGTCTATTGTTGCAGTCAATGTTTTCATAATAATTAGTGGATGGTTTGGAATAAATTTCAAATATAAGAGCATCTGGAGCCTTCTTTATCAATGCCTGTTTTACGGGCTGCTTATTATGGTAATAGTATATTTTTATGACAGTTCTAGGTTAACAATTACCCACATTATTCAACAACTCTATCTGGCAGAAGGATATTGGTTTGTTATTTCTTACATAGGACTAATCATTTTGTCTCCTATTCTTAATTTATTTGCAGAAAAAGCTGACCATAAAAGTTTCAGCATAGTACTAATATCCTTTTTCATATTCCAGACTATATATGGATGGGTGATGTTTGATGAAGCATATTTCAAATATGGTTACTCTCTGGCATCTTTTATAGGATTATATTTATTGGCTAGATTTGCAAGAAGATTTAAGAGCAGAATATTCGAGATGAAGAATAGTCTTAATTTCATTATTTATATATGCATATCTATCATTCTTACGATACTTTATCTAGGAATTACTTTAACTGGTCATCAAGGAGTAATAGAAGCAATGCGATATAAGGTCATTTCATATAATAATCCTCTAGTAATAATAGAATCACTCTATCTATTCTTGTTATTTAATAAAATAAAAATCCATAATAGAATCATAAATTGGGCAGCCACATCATGTCTTTCAATTTATTTAATACATTGTAATCCTCTATTATTCAATGATTATCTGTCCATAATGAAATATTTAGGATCTTTTGCGCCAGGATTATTATGCGTATGCTTAATACTAATTTTAATCATAATAATTACAATATCATGTATCCTTATAGATAAAATCCGACTAAAAACATGGAACTTTGTTATTAATAAGGTTTGACAACTAAGTTAGAGAATACAGTCATAATTATAATTTGGATAATGCGAATATACGTATAAAACAAATAGATTTAGTAAAAAAGTTAACCATTCTTATAATGCTTTTTCTTTTATAATATCATATAATACCAATAATTATAAAATGTATTATCTCGCTCAAGCAAAGGCGACTCAAAATATTATTTTGTATAAATGATTTCTATAATAATTCCTGTATATAACGTTTCAGCATACCTTTCACAATGTTTGGAGAGTGTATTAAACCAGACCTATAAAGATTTGGAAATAATCCTTGTAGATGATGGTTCAAAAGATAATAGTGGCATGCTATGTGACGAATATGCTAGCAAAGACTCACGCATAAAAGTAATTCACAAAGTAAATGGTGGCCTCAGCGATGCACGGAATGTTGGCACTGCACAAGCTAATGGCAGCTGGATATTTTACTTGGATTCAGATGACTGGATGGCTAATAATACTTTAGAAACGCTATTACAATATGCAGAAATAAATAATTGTGATGCCGTCCAAGGAGGATTGTATTATGCATATCCAGACCATTTATTAAAACGAGAGGAAAAGCCCTCTATTGTTTTGAATCGCAATGCAGCCATGAAAGAGCTGATCATTAATGATAGAGTAAAGAACTTCGCCTGGGGAAAGCTCTATAAAACTGCACTAGTAAAAGATTTACAATTCCCCAAAGGCAAATATTTTGAAGATTGCTATTGGCAGCATTTGGTGATTGACAGAGTTAATAGATATGGTATCATTGACACCCCTCTACTCTATTACCGTCAACGACCAGATAGTATTTCAGGAACCATTTCTAATCGATACGATGACTTAATTCAAGGATATGAAATTAGAATGAAATTTATCCAAGAACACTACCCTCAATTTTCAGCATTAATGCAACAAAAATACGAGGAAGTAAGAGAAATAAAATATCCCAAGACTGACGTTATAAGTAAAATAAAAAAACTTGCATTCCGCATAAAAGAAAGAGTTATTCCATCGATTAGATACGAAATAATAAAACTAAACTGAAATGAAAGATAATTTATATAAAATCTTAGTTCTCATTTTCAGTATTTTCCCAATCTCCAAGAAGAAAATCTTCTTGATGAGCTATTATGGAAATCAATATGGATGTAGTCCAAAGTATATCAGCCAGTATATGGTTAAAGCACATCCCGAATGGGACGTAGTATGGGCTTTCACAAACCCGGACAAATATGATATACCTGGAATCAGAAAAGTTCGCTACTTTTCTTTCCGTTATTTCTATGAACTATGCACAAGCAAGATTATACTGACTAACTATCGCATGACCAAACATTTCCATAAAAGAAACGAGCAGGTTTATGTTCAAACATGGCATAGTTCTTTACGTTTAAAAATGATTGAAGGTGACGCAGAACAAACTCTCCCACCTCATTACATAGAAATGGCAAAAGCAGATTCCAAACAATTGGACTATTTAGTCTCTGGATGTCAATATAGTACAGATATATTTAAGCGCTGCTTCTGGTACGATGGGAAAATCATTCCTGCAGGAACTCCAAGAAATGACATTATGTTCTCTACAGACAAGGAACTAAAGAACAATATTCTTAACCATCTTGGCATTGAAAAAGGAACAAGAACCATTTTATATGCACCAACATTCCGGAAAGGTGATTCTTTAGAGTATTATAACATAGACTATCCACGCCTAGTGAAAACCCTTGAAAAAAACTGGGGAGGTAAATGGCAAATTCTTGTACGCCTACACCCACACCTTCGTCCATATTCAGAACAGCTATTAGGAAAAGAAACATGTGTAAAGGATGCTACTGCCTACGATGACATTCAAGAACTTTTGTTTGCTGCAGATATGATTATATCAGACTATTCTAGCCTAATGTTTGACTTTGCTATGACAAAACGACCATGTTTGCTCTATGTCCCTGATTTGGAGGAATATACCAAAAAGGATCGTAAACTTTATTTCGACGTAAAAGAATTACCCTTCCCTATCTGTAAAGATAATGAATCTCTTGTTAATTGCATCAAAACATTCAAACAGGAGGAATATGAAAATGAAGTGAATGCATTCCTGAACAAAGTCGGTTCATTTGAAAACGGAAAAGCATCTGAAACTATTATAGAAACTATACTTGCTCATATAAACTAAAGCTTATGGAAAAGAAAAAAGTCATAGGTTACACAACTGGTGTTTTCGACATGTTTCATGTTGGCCATTTGAACATTATTGAGAGAGCGAAAGCACAATGCGATTATCTCATCGTAGGTGTCAGTACAGATGAATTGGTACAGCATGAGAAAAACAAGACACCAATCATTCCATTTATGGATCGTTGCAGAATCGTCAATGCCATCAAATATGTAGATGAAGTTGTACCTCAGATTGACAAAAACAAATTTGCAGCATGGGAGCGCCATCATTTTGACAAGATGTTCGTTGGTTCTGACTGGAAAGGTACACCACAATGGAAAAAATTTGAAGAAGAATTTGCTCCTGTTGGTGTTGAAATTGTCTATTTAGATCATACCGATGGTATAAGTTCTACAATCTTACGTGATAAACTCAACAAGAACGCATGAAAAAGAAACTTCTTTTTATTATTGATAGTCTAAGAGTAGGAGGTGCAGAAAAGAGCCTTGTAACTCTCTTAAATTTAATTGATTACTCAAAATATGAAGTTGACTTGCAACTCTTTGCCTATGGAGGAATGTTCGAACAATTCGTCCCTAAAGATGTAAATATACTTCCTGTCATCAAGATAAAGTCTTTTGCTGCAAGGATAGCTTATTCTTTATTATTAAGACTGAAAAAAAGAAATCATGCTAGCATAGCCCGAGTTTATTGGCAGACAATAGGTCGTTCTTTACCAGTAAATCCCAAACAATATGATGCAGCAATAGGCTATGGACAATGTATTCCTACATTTTATGTAATAGACAAAACAAATGCAAATTGCAAATATGTATGGGTTAACTGTGTTTTCCATCTTGTTGGAAAAGAATTAAATTTTCAGCGTCAATTTTATTACAAAGCAAAAACTATTTCTGTAGTTTCTCCCGAAGCAATGGAACATTTCCAAAGTGTATATCCAGAATTTAAACACAAAATGCAAGTTGTCCAAGACCTTTATGATGGTAAATTCATCCAACAAATGTCAAAAATGAATGCAGAAAAAGAAATAGACCATTCCATCCCAGTGATTATGACTACAGGACGCCTGAATAAACCACAAAAAGCATATGACCTCGCATTAGCATCAGCAAAAATTCTGCATGAGCGTGGATTAAAGTTTCATTGGTATGCTATCGGTGAAGGTCCATACAGAACAGAAATGGAAAAATATATCGAAAATAATAAACTCCAAAATGTTTTCATACTGTTAGGATCAACGCCTAACCCATATGCATATATGAGACAATGTGACATTTACGTACAAACTTCACGTTTTGAAGGCTTTGGTTTAACAATTGCGGAAGCACGTATGTTAAATCGACCTATAGTATGTACAAACTTTGAGGCTTGTCATATGCAATTAAAAGACGGAGAAAATGCCCTCATAACCTCTTTCTGTCCTTCAGATATAGCTAATGCTATTGAAAAATTACTTACAAATAAAGAGTTATATCATTCCATCCTATCTAATTTGGAACTTGAAAAGAAAGGTAACTCAGAAGAGATTGAAAAATTCTATAAATTAATAGAATCATGAAGAAGAAAATCTTCATAGCCATCCACTACTTAGAAATCGGTGGAGCAGAAATAAGCCTCATCGGTCTGCTGAATGCCATAGATTATACACAATATGACGTTGATCTATTCGTGTATAGCCACCGTGGTGAACTAATGAAGCTGATTCCACCTCAGGTAAACTTACTTCCAGAAATACCTGCATATTCATCTATAGAGAAGCCTATAGCAGAAGCATTGAAGAAAGGATTTTTTAAGCTCTCTTTAGCGCGCTTATGGGCCAAGGTTCAATACAATCAATACGTAAAAAAGAATCAGCCATCAGAGGGATCTGCTGTATTCCAATATGTGGCAGATTGTGTCACTCCTACTCTGCCCACAATCAATGAAAAAGAATATGATTTAGCCATCAGCTTCCTTACCCCACATAACATTGTAAGGGATAAAGTAAATGCAAAAAAGAAAATAGCTTGGATTCATACGGATTATTCTTACATCGATGTGGATGTAAACAAAGAATTACCGGTTTGGAGCAAGTTTAACTACATAGCTTCTGTATCAGAAGATGTTACTAAATCTTTTCTTAATCGTTTCCCTTCATTAAAAGAAAAGATAGTACTAATTGAAAATATTCTTTCCCCTGCTTTTGTTAGAAGTCGAGCCAAACAGCAAAAGATTGACTTTCCACACGAAAAGAATCGAATCAATTTATTATCCATTGGCCGTTTTACAGAAGCAAAGAATTTTGATAATGTCCCAGATATTCTACGAAGAATCCGTGAAGATGGCATTAATGCCTACTGGTATATCATTGGCTATGGAGGAGCAGAATCTCTCATCATAAGCAAGATAAAGGAATCTGGCATGGAGGATTACATTATCCTATTAGGGAAACAAGAAAACCCATATCCATATCTTGATGCTGCAGACATTTATGTCCAGCCATCCCGCTTTGAAGGGAAATCAGTAACTGTCCGTGAGGCTCAAATGTTGTGCAAGCCACTTGTTGTAACAAACTACCGGACTGCTCCAAGTCAGGTTAATGATGGAGTTGATGGTGTTATTGTACCATTAGAAAATGAAAGCTGTGCTAAAGGAATTGTGGAATTTATCAGGAACATTGAACTTCAGGAAAAAATAGGTTCTTATCTCAATGTACATGATTACGGAAATGAGAATGAAGTGCAGAAAATCTACCAATTACTATATTAAAAATGAGACAAAGAATTGGATATCTAGATGTATTAAGGGTCTTTGCATGCTTCTTAGTGGTATTGACTCACTCAGTTATGGAAAATAAGGCAGAAAACGGAATATGGTTAGGATTTTTATCTTTACTTTGTTCTCCATCATCTGAATTATTTTTGGCACTCTCTGGTGCAATACTACTGCCCATACATACCGATATGGAATACTTTTATAAAAGAAGATTCCTAAAATTACTTCCACCTATGTTTATTTGGTCCACTTTCGGTATAGTCCTACATCTCATTCAAAATAAAACAACTTGTTCAGAAGCATTCATACAATTCATTTGCTTACCATTAAAACCAGCAATCAGTGTATATTGGTTTCTCTACGTTATGGTAGGACTATATCTACTTGCACCTATTATCTCATTTTGGTTAAGACAAGCTACAAAGAAACAAGTAGAGCTCTTTTTGTTAATTTGGGGAATAAACATGATAGTTCCTTGGTTAAACCTACTATTCCCAAATTTCTATAACCAAGATGGTTCATATTACTGGCCAATATGCTATTTTGGAGGATTCTTAGGATATTGGATGCTAGGATATTACTTAAAAACCTATAAGATTAAACTTAATTCTTTTAAAGGTATAACCATATTTATATTATCCTTAATCTACATTATACTATTATTTCTTCTAAAAACTCTTGGTATAGATATTACACCTTACTATGATAACCTTCAATTTGGTAGTGCGCTACTTGTATGTTCAATATTCATACTCGTAAAAGAAATATCAGACTCTACTTTTGGCAATCGTTATCTTAATAATTATGCATCAGCTATTGCTAAGTATTCATTTGGAATCTATCTACTACACATTTTTGTAGTTCGCGATGGAATTTGGCTTTTAATGAATCACTTTAGGCTGTACAATCATCCAATAATCGAATCAATATTTATTGCCTGTATTTCAATAGCATTCTGCATAATAATCATTAAAATATTATCCATGTTCCATAAAAGTATTGGAAAATGGTGTTTCGGGATTAACTAAATTATGATACCCAGAATAATACACTATTGTTGGTTTGGTGGCAACCCTCTTCCTGAAAATGTAAAGAATTTCATCATAACGTGGAAGAAGTTCTGTCCCGATTACCAGATAAAGGAATGGAATGAGAGCAATTTTGACATTCATTCTCTCCCTTATGTAGAAGAAGCCTATCAAAACAAGAAATGGGCTTTTGTCAGCGATGTAGCCAGATTGAATGCTCTTGTTACAGAAGGGGGCATCTATATGGATACAGACGTGGAAGTCGTGAGCAGCTTAGATACCCTGTTAAAGGATGATGCATTTCTAGGGTTTGAAGGGACTCAATATATTGCCACTAATATGATGGGATGCGAAGCTAACCATCCTTTCTTCAAACACTTCCTAGACTCTTATTCTACAAGAAAATTTGTGAATGAAGATGGTTCTTTAGACCAGACTACTAATGTGGAAGAAATCACAAAGCTGCTTCAAAATAAATACAACCTGCAAATGAACGGAGAAGAACAGATGGCAGGTGATATCCATATCTACCCTACCGACAGGTTCTCACCATACGACTACATAACTGGAATCCTAAAAAAGACGCCAAATACATATACCATACATTGGTTTGACAAGAGTTGGATCAAGCAATCTACATTACGAACTAAAATAGCTCAATGGTACCACCGTTTGGTGGGAATTAAGATGAAATGAAAACACTGACCGTATTTACCCCAGCTTATAACCGCGCTCACACCATTGGCCGCACCTATGAAAGCCTGTGCCGCCAAACCAGCCAAGATTTTGAATGGCTAGTGGTGGATGATGGTTCTCAAGACAACACCAAAGAATTGGTTGAAGAATGGATTAAAGAGAATAAGATTTCCATCCGATACATCTATCAGCAAAATCAGGGAATGCACGGAGCGCACAACACGGCTTATGCGAATATCCAGACAGAATTGAATACGTGCATCGACAGCGATGACTACATGCCAGACAATGCCGTAGAAAAGATTGTAACATTTTGGAAAGAACATGGGTCTGATAAATACGCGGGTATACTTGCATTAGACCAAGAGGAAAACACAGGAAAGATCATCGGTACAAAATTCCCCGAGGATATGAAAGAATCCACCTTACAAGGCTTCTATGCAGCAGGTGGCAAAGGAGACAAGAAATTAGTCTATAGAACCGATGTTATTAACAAATATCCACCCTACCCTCTTTTTGAAGGCGAACGCTATGTAGGTTTGGCGTATAAATATATGCTGATTGATCAAGACTATAAACTCTTGACATTGAACGAGCCCTTGGTTATAGTAGAATACCAAGCCGATGGATCAAGCTACAATATGTTCAAGCAGTATTGGAGAAATCCCAAAGGCTTTGCATTCTTCCGTAAGACAGAAATGGTAACCACTAAAAGTTTAAAACGAAAGTTCATGGTTTGTATCCATTATGTTTCCAGTTCCATTATCAGCAAGAATAAGAAGTTTATTCAAGAGAGTCCTTGTAAGTTCCTAACATTAATGGCTATACCTGCAGGTTATATTCTCTATCTGAAGATTAAGCAAAGTGTGAAGAACGATGTAAAAATGAATATACAGAGATAATGAAGAAGATAATAAAAGACGATCTCTACAGATATATTGGCGACGACTGTAATAAATGGAGTCAGCAAATCCGATTTGTTCTATTTACCCCTGGTTTCCAATACACATATTTTTTCCGCCATGCTTCTACAGCAAGTAATATAATATCACGTCTGTTTTGGAGTGTATTATTAAAGCTATGCTCATTCCAGTTTGGTATTCAAATTCCTGTAGGTACAAAGATTGGAGAAGGTTTTAAGATTGGACACTTCGGCACTATTGTAATTAATCCGGATGCTGTTATAGGTAGGAATTTCAGTATCAGTGAAGGAACGCTTATTGGCAATAATCATGGTACACAAAAAGAAGTTCCAGTAATAGGTGATAACGTTTGTATGGGAGCAAATTCCATTATTATAGGAAAAGTTATAATTGGAAATCACGTTATGATTGCTCCAGGTGCATTCATTAATTTCGATGTGCCAGACAATTCCATTGTTATAGGCAATCCTGGAAAGATCATTCAAAGAGACTCATCACCTACAGACAAATTCAATATCTTCAAATTACCATGAGAATTCTTCATGTCATAACATCTCTGCGTACTGGAGGTGCAGAAAAACTGATGGTGGATTTATTACCACGCTTGCATGATTTTGGTCATGATGTGGAGCTTTGTCTGTTTGATGGGATTCGTTCCCCATTCTATGAAGAACTAGAAAAACAAGGTGTCAAGATTCACTCTTTTCAAACAGGAGGAAGTGTTTATAATCCTCTACATATTTTTAGACTGATTTCCTTAATAAAACAGTTTGATGTAGTACATACGCACAATACCGCTCCACAGTTGTTCGTAGCATTAGCACATATAGTCTCACCTAAATGTTTTCTTTTCACCACAGAACATAATACAACAAATCGAAGAAGAAACATCAAAGGACTTGTATACATAGACAAATGGATGTATAGCCAATACAAGAAGATTATTTGTATTTCAGATCAGGCAGAAGCCAATTTAAGAAGTTATCTCCATAATTCCTCTGACAAAATTTGCACGGTATATAATGGTGTTGACATTCAGAAATATATGAATGCCGAACCAATCTTTGAATTAAGGGAAAAATACAAGGATTGTCATCTCGGCATCATGGTTGCAGGTTTTAGAGAACAAAAAGATCAAAAGACACTTATTCGGGCTTACAACTGTCTTCCTGAGAACTATCATTTATTATTTGCTGGCTCAGGAATATTAGAAGAAGAATGTAAGCAGTTGACTAAAAAACTAGGACTAGCAAGTAGAATTCACTTTCTCGGAAATAGGACGGATATTCCACAACTTCTACACACAGCAGATATTGTAATTATGTCCAGCCATTATGAAGGATTATCTTTATCTAGCATAGAAGGAATGGCTTGTGGCAAGCCTTTTATTGCAAGTGATGTAGATGGATTACGTGAGATTGTGCAAGGTTTTGGCATACTAGTACCTCATGAAGATGAAAAAACTTTGGCAAACGAAATACAAAAGGCTTGCACAGATATGTCATATCGTGAAAAAATCATATCTTTGTGCCAAGAAAAGACTAAATCATATGATATTAGCTTGATGGCTAAAAATTACAACTTACTTTACACCGAATAATTATGTTTGATTGGGTTACGGTTTGGTTTTATACCGAATATTTTGATCTTGCTGTTTTATTATTGGTTTTTTTGGCATTCTGGCAATGTCACGTTGGTACCATTTTGCACAAAAATACAGTTGAAATGAATGCCGTATGGGGTGTTATGATTGCTGTTTTCATTATCCTCTATATGGGATTAAGACCCATAAACAAAGAATTTGGTGATACCATTAATTATTACCGAGAATTCCAAATATACGCCCGTGATAACGCAGTATTCACATGGGAATGGAATACGGAATGGCTTTATTATAATATGCTTCACTGGTTCTCTAAAAATGGCGATATACATACCTTATTTTTCATTAGTGCATTTGTTTACGTAGGTAGTTTATGGCTTGCATGTGTAAGAATATTTAAGAATTACTATTATATACCATTTTTGGTGATAATCTCCATGTTTACATTTTGGTCTTATGGGGTAAATGGTATCAGAAATGGATTAGGGGCATCAATTTTTATTTTAGCATTAACTTATGCTAATAACATTCCCCTAATGCTATCACTTATCCTTATAGCTGTAGGATGTCATACCTCAGTAATGCTTATGGTTGCAGCTGCAATTTTAGCCTGGTTTGAAAAAAGAACGAATATATATCTTATAGGATGGTTTTTATGTGTAGTATTATCCTATATAGCAGGTAACAGCATACAGAATTATCTTGCCAATATGAATATTTTTCATTCTGATGATCGATTTAGTGATTACCTCACAGGTGCAAATCAAGTGGGAGAAAAAGTTCAATTATTGATGACATTTCGATGGGATTTCTTAATTTATAGTCTTATTGGAGTACTTGTTGGTTACTACTTTATTAAAAGAAAAAACTATAAAGATGAATTTTATGGATGGCTTTTTCATATTTACTTGACAACAAATGCCTTTTGGGTATTAATTATTAGAGCAAATTACTCTAATCGTTTTGCTCAAATTTCTTGGTTTATTTTGCCATTAGTATTTATTTACCCATTCATAAAGAAACGTTTCTGGAGTAATCACGAAAAAATGCTAGGATTTGCTATTCTCATCTTCTATGCTTTTACTTTTTATACTAACATATATAAAGAAAATGTATTCTCTAGAGTTCTGTTCTAGTTTTTTTTTACAAAATAATAAAACATGGAGAAAAAACGAATTGAATGGATTGATGCACTTAGAGGATTCACAATGCTTCTAGTTGTATGCTACCATGTACATACTCATTGCTTTGGTAAAGCGATATTAGATTATTCTTCGGTTAGTGACTACTTCAAATTATTCAGAATGCCTCTTTTTTTCGCAATTAGTGGCTATTTCTTCTATAGTCCAAATAAAACTTGGTCTTTAGAAGAAACACTATCTGTATTAAAAAAGAAAGCAAAAATTCAAATAATCCCTGCTTTTATTTTTGGATATTTCTTTGCGTTTTATACCGACAAATCATTTCATACCCTAATCTGCAGTTATAATAAATTAGGATATTGGTTTACTTATGCTTTACTTGTCTTCTTCATTATATTTTCTATTACAGAACTTTTATCAAAACTCTTCAATTGTAAAGAATCTTTAAGACTGACGTTTCATGCGCTAATCGCATCATTGCTATTTATATTTGTCAACAAAGTTTATATCTTTGATGGAGCATGGATTCACTATCTTAGCATAAGCCAGTTCTATTACTACATATTCTTTCTTACAGGAACAATAATCAGGTCAAAAGAAAACTTTTTCTATAACATATTAGATAATTCATTGGCAAGAATTATCATTATCGTTTATATGTTAACAGTACCTATTGTTATAATATCAAAGGATATATCTATACCAAATACGATACTAGATATAGCATATACGTTAATTTCTGCTTCACTTGGTATTTGTTTAGCATTCATGTTCTTCAGACATTACCAAAATCAATTTACGAACAATAAACCCGTAGGGATATATATTGCAATATATAGGACGCAGAACATTAGATATCTATCTGCTTCATTTCTTATTTCTACCTCATTTAGATTCAACCAGAAATCTTTTATCACATAATTACGATTTCATTATTGACTTTGTATTGTGTCTAATAGTCTCTTCTATTGTCATAATGATTTGTTTAATCATGTCACATATCATCGGACTTAGTCCATTTAAAAAAAAGAACCTTTTGGGAAAAAGTTAATTATAGAGCTTTAAGGTTATTTATGATTAATATAGATATTAGCCGTTTATTATTTCTTTTCTTACTAAATATCATTTCAAATATAAGCTTTAGCATTTATCATCAGAATTTCTGGGCTTATATTTCTATGATTGGAACTGCCGGATTTATTTCTGTTATAGAATACCTACTGCTCTTTCTTATTAATAGATATATTAGTAAAAAAACTTCTCTTTGTGTTTTTATCGCCTTACTCACTATTCACAATATCATTATTGTTGTTGATTATTTTCTTATAATTAGATTCCACATGGTTTTCAACCAGGATGTTATGGATATCTTGGCGGAAACTAATGCCAATGAAACGACAAACTTTATTAATACTTATCTAAATTTTGGAACAATCAGTATAGCATCTATATTCATTTTTTTATTCAATTACCTAT
This sequence comes from Bacteroidaceae bacterium, assembly GCA_024401095.1. Lineage (GTDB taxonomy): Bacteria > Bacteroidota > Bacteroidia > Bacteroidales > Bacteroidaceae > Minthousia. The sequence goes on along the minus strand of JAKSLR010000003.1, from coordinate 86,139 downwards.
GTTGGATAATAAGTTGTTTCTTTTCGAAGCACAAAAAAACTTGTATCTGTTGCACTGGAGGTACTACAATTATTGGTCTTTTTGTGATTGGGCGAATGCTTTACAATTTTGCATTATATAAAGACGGATTATCAGTTCCACAGTATGTCGCTCCTCTTCGAATTTCTTATGCCAGTAGTGTATTAGCAAAAAGAATTCAGGAAATCAAAAGTTTACAGACTATTTGCACAACAATCAATGCAGAACAATCAACAAAAGAAAATCCTGATATCATAGTTGTAATTGGTGAATCATTTAGTAAATATCATTGCTCTTTATATGGTTATGAAAAAAAGACTTTTCCTTTACTAGAAGAGCGTCAGAATAATAAAGAACTAATAGTTTATGAGGATGCTATTGCTGTTGCTGATGCAACACATAAGAATATGAAAGCTATCTTTAGTCTGGCCAAAGATGATTCAGAATTTGGTTCCAAACCACTATTCCCAGCGGTGTTTAAAGCAGCAGGTTATAAAACAACACTACTAGATAATCAATACTTCATTGGAAATGGTATAACTTTTTTATCAGATCAGAAACTATCTTCTGAAATCTGGGATAACAGAAATAATGCAGGATTTGTTTATGATGGCAAAATGATAGATGATATGGTCATCACTGACGAACCAACATTATATGTTATCCACTTAATGGGGCAACATTATACATATGCCAACAGATACCCAGGTGATTGTTCCCATTTTGATGAAAGTCAATATGAGCAAAAATACACTAAAGATCAAAGAGAAATAATAGCTCATTATGATAATGCAAATCTATACAATGACTATGTTATCAATGAAATAATAAAGAAGTTTGAACAGAAAAATTGTATATTACTCTATTTTTCTGACCATGGAGAAGAAGTATTTGAGCTATCAGATTTTATGGGACATGGAACATCCATGAATTCAAAAGATCCAAGCTATCAATTATCTGTTCCATTTATGATATGGACCTCTTCTTTGTTTAAAGAAAAATACCCTGATACCATAAGAAATCTAGAGAATAAAACTAAGAGTCCAATTCTAACCAAAGATCTCTCTCATATTCTAATCGGTATTTTAAACATAAAAACAAAAGATTATACCCCTGAAAGAGATTTCACAAATGAGAAATATGATTCCCTTAAACATCGCATTGTCATGAATTCTTTTGATTATGACAAACATAAATAAAAGAGAATAAGGTTTTATCTGTGATGCGCTACTTTCTCTGGAAATGGGATTTATTCTGAACATCTCTTCTTATTTATAGAAGGAAATAATAAAAAGGCTTGGTGTCGGTTCATGTGTAATTCTCTTCGGGCGCTGACGTGCAGCCAGTATTTTCCGTTTCTGTTTCGTTCTAAGATGCACTGGTCATAGTTCCGGCAATTCTGGTGGATCCATTCAAACCATTCCTTAGCGATTTTTACTGAAGGTACTAGCAGATCGGCTGCTTCACCTTTCAAGTGCTGGGAATTTTTCACTCCCCCTACTTTATTATTTAATTCTTTGCAGCGATAACCGCTGGAGATATGTATAGGCTTTCCGTAGTGAAGTCTCAAAGGCTCCAGAACCTCTTGGCAGAGATTCTGGAGGTTTGAGATGACTTCAATGGAAGGCTCGTTGCAGATTCCGCTCTGCAGGGCGGTGGAGCTTCGCGTAAATTCTTCCAAGTTGAAATGCTCCGTCAAAATTTGTTCTTCCATTTTTTTCCTACTGTCTGTTAAAATCCACCTAACCCGTAAACACTCGCAATACCAGAAATCAACGTTAAGATCGTATTGACAATCACCGTCCAGATATTCTTCTTCTCTGTACTCATTTTCTTCGAATCCGTATTAAGCATTAATAATAGTTTAAAAAACATTGCTCATTTTTTTGTGTTTTGAGTTATGAGTTCTGGGTTTTAAGTTACTCACTACTCACAACTCATCACTCATTAATCTCCCATATCGTCGTCATCACCACCGGCTGGAGGCGTTACAGTGCCGCCGGAGGCCGACTTAAACTTCGCTACAAGGGTAAGATCCTCGGTCATGATCACGGTACGGGTAGCATTCTTGTTGCCGTCGCTCCACTGGTCAAACTCGTAGCCGCTGGCAGGAGTGGCCTTGATCTCTACCGAAGAGCCCTTCTCGTAATCCTTGTTCACGGCGGTGTTCACAGAACCTTGTGCAGCGTTTTCCGAACTGATGTTCAGGGTATGCATGATAGTGGCATCTTCCGGATCCTCGCTGTCCAGTTCCGGACGGACAGGATAAGCCTCACGCATCTTCTTCAGGGTCTCTGCACTAGCCTTGCGAGTCTCTACCAGCTCAAAGTTGGCATCCTTGCGAAGGGTCTTGAAGGTTTCGCCCTGCTCCCATACCACATTGATCTTGGTGATGTTCTGGGCCGAGAACTCGTTGTAATACTCAGCGCCCTTGCAGGAGAGGGTAATGAAGAAATCGCCCAGGTCGCCCAGGCTCACCTTGTTGCCCAGGAGCAGCTGTTCACGAAGGCACGAAACCATCTCGATGAGCACGCAATATACGTCGCCCTTGCCGTACTTGGAATGATGCTGGCTGATGTGTTCCGCAAAACGGTCTAGCGTCATGTAGTCAGTCTGTTGCGCAGAAGCATAGAATTTAGTCTGTGGCACGAACTTCTCGTCGTTCTTCTGCTTGGCCACGATCATCTCCGCCACGTTACACACACGTTCGGTGATGCTGTAAGAAATTTTTCCCATTTTTAAATTTGAAATTAGATTGGTTAATACTCAAGTTTGCTTGTCTCTCATGATTGACAATGCAAAGGTACAACCTGCGGAAAGTGGGAAAAAGAGAAGGGGTGAGGAGTGTAAAAAAGATGTGAGAAACCATGAAATAGAGTGACGTAATCTTTTGATTATTAAGTAGATTATTTGTATCTTTGCAGTAATCTAAAAGGATAGAATGATGGAAATCAGACCTTATTCCAAGAGTGAGTTAGCGCAGATGTATGCCCCGGAGTTAGGGGCGGGAACCAACAGTGCTTTGAATCGCCTGTCGGTGTGGATTAACAGGAATCCTGAACTCCTTCAGGCGCTGGAGCGCAGCGGGTACACCAAAAACCAACGCCTGTTCACTTCGTATCAGGTGCGGCTTATTTTTGAGTATTTAGGGGAGCCGTAGAAGGACTAGTCCCTAAGCCTCTAAGGACTAGTCCTTCAGGGCTTAAGGACCAGTCCTTCAGGATGGAGGGGCTGGGGGTGTTTTCTGAAGGGTTTCACCCCTCTGGTTCCCTTTTCTGAAGGCGTTGCCCTCAGACTCCTTGATTAGGGTTTCACCCTAAAACCCACTTAGTATTTTTTCTTTTCATGAAAAAGAAAAAGTACTAAGAACAAAAAAGAAATCCACCGGCTGCAGGAATTTGGCTAAAAATAGGCATGAATTTGGGAAAAATACAAAAAAGCATTTCCTTATTGGACTGTATTTTTCTGTTCCAAATCCAAGTCTATTTTCTTCACGCCAAATTTCTGAGGCCGGAAGTGGGTAGCTGGCCGCTGCTATCTGGACGATTTTTCACATGGCGGCGAGTTTTTTTTATTCTTCTTTTTTCTTCAAAAATTAGTCTTTCTTGAAGAATTCCTTTATTTTTGCAATATCTTATTTTTGGCGAGTCTCTCATTCTGGAGGACTCTGTGGAGAATAGTTCTCTGCTGCCACTCGTATTTACCACAATGCCCCCACTTCGAAGTTGGGAGAAATCTAGTATTTATTAGTAAAACTTAAATAATTCACAAATTTGTGAATAAATGAATTATTTTATATATTTGCAGTGGAATAAATGTTAGTAATTTTTGAACAAGAATACTTGAAGACACTTTATGAGACCGGGCAGACAGAAAAGAAACATCGATTTCAGCCCGAAGTAGTAAGAGGTTTTCAAAAATGTATTAAGATGATGATCCACTCCACCGATATTGCGACACTGGCCAGAATAAACTCCTTAAATTATGAGGAACTGAAAGGCGATAAAGAAGGTATTTGCTCGGTCAGAGTAAACAGACAATATCGGGTGGAATTTACGGTTTCACAAACAGATACGGAACCGGTAGTTACAATCTGTAGTATTATAGAGTTGTCAAATCATTATAAATGAATTTATTATGATTACAAAAAAAGAGATAGATCCGGATAGGATTGCGAATAATCTTCACCCTTCAAAGCCTATCCATCCGGGAGAAGTTATTAAGGATGAGCTCGATTATCTGGGAATCAAACAGGCGCAGCTGGCGAAAGAGACGGGTATCTCTACCACGATAATCAGTGAGATTATTCATGGAAAAAGACAGGTTTCTGTAGAGTATGCCATGTTGTTTGATGCTGCATTAAATCTGGATGCCGATATGCTTCTTGGAATGCAATTGGATTACAACAAGGAAGTAGCGTTGCAGGACAAAAGGTTTATGGAGAAGCTGAAAGCGGTGAGGAGGATTGCGGCGTCGATTGTTGTTTAGTTTGGCTTTTCTGAGGGCGAAGCCCTTCTGGAAGAAGAGCCCTGTGGACCCCTCCTCAGAAAACCTCCCACGGCAGTACCCCCTGAGCGCCCGTCCCAGCCTGCGCCTGCACCTCACTTTCCCTCTCATCATACCTCCCGCAGGGCTGACGATTATAAAAAACATCGCCCGGGGTACAGATCTTCTGATCACGAACCTTGAGCACAGAAAGACGTGTATAATCGCTACTGCCCTTCACTACACGTTTCAGCGACAGCACAAAATCCGCTAAATTCGCCCAGTTGGCAGACCCCGCTATGGTGTACATGTCTATTTCCTCCAGCTCGCTGGTGCCGTCTTCTTTCTTGAGCTTGCGGGGGTGCGCTACCAGAAAAATCCAGATGCGGTGGTCGTGCGCCCAGTCCTGCAGGGTGACGAGCATGGTCTTGATGGCATCGGTCTCTGTGATGTTCTTGCCGGTGGTGACGGAGAGGAACAGGTAGGGGTCTATGACCAGGTATTCCAGCGAGGGATGCAGGGCCAGCACCTTTTCGGTCTTGCGGAGCACGGCTTCGGGGGTGGGACTCTCCCGGCGCATGCGGATGTGGGTGATGTGACTGATTACGGTCTGCGTAAAGGGTGCTACCTCCTCGGGCGAAAGCAGGCTCAGGTCTGTTCCCCCTGCCCAGATCTGGGTCAGGTCTCCTGCATGGCGGAACTTGTCGGGTGTTTCAAACGAGCAGTAGCACACGTGGCTGCGGCGCACGTTCAGGAAACTCATGGTCAGGAAATTCAGGAAGTCGGTCTTTCCGGTTCCCGGCACACCGGTTACGATGATGAGCCCACCGGTGCTGGTGAGGCGGAAATGGCGGTTGGTCACCGGGCCGATGCCCACGTCGTACCCCTTGTCGTAGAAACCACGGGCACAGGCCACCACCCGGTTCACGGCATCGTCGGTGCCGTAGTCTTCCAGGTCTTCACGCATCAGCAGGCGAGCCTGGAGCACCAGTTCCCGGGTAAAGTCCTCGCCTTCTTTCTGATAGACCTCGGTGATGTCCTTGCCGTGCAGGCGCTGGTCCCATTCCACTACCCTTACCTGCTTGTTGTCGAAATACGCATTCAGGGCTTCCACCATCTGACGGCCGGGCTTGTCGCGATCACTGCAAATCACCACGGTCTGCACGGGTCGGAGCCATTCCCGAAACGCCTCGAAACTCTTGCGGTGGTCGGTCTGTGCCCCGCTGGCAGCGCTCACCACATGCTGAAAGCCCAGCATGCAAAGGGTGAGGCAGTCCTTTTCGCCCTCGGTGATGTAGAGAGTCTGGCACGACTGCCGGATGCTGTCGATGTTGTAGGGGGCACATGGAGTGACGGCCGATACCTGGTCGAAGCCTTTCTCGAACACGGTGCGGCGCTGCTGGCCGGTGGCGGCATCTCCGGGTTGCGTCTTGGCCACGGCAGTCACGGCACGGAACTTGGCATTGCAGCAGAGGCCGTCTACGTAGTTGCGGTACACCAGGCAGGCACGGACTTTGCCGGTTTCCTCCCCCTTCACCTTGATGTGCCGGCTGCTCACTCCCCAGCGCATCTTGTAGGCCCACTCCAGCGGAATCTGCTCGTGCTCCAGGTAGCGGCGCACTTGCAGCTGGTTCCCGGAGACCGTTTCCTCCAGGCTGATGTCCTCTATGCTGTCCAGCGTTTCACAATCCAGTTCCACGTAGTCTTCCAGAATGGTTTCCTGGGCGGAGCCAGAATTCTCATGCGGCGTGGAGGCCGGCTTGCGAAGCTGGGCAGGGTCTACGGGTGGTGCAGAGCCCGGGCCGTTTTTGGTTTCCCACTTGCGGCGGCTTGCCTCCTGTCCTTCCAGCGTCTGGCCCCACACATCGCAAGCCCAGCAGTGAAACCACCCGGAGGTGGGACAGAGTGCAAAGGCATGGTGCCCGCACTCGGGACAGATGTACAGGACTTCTTTCTCCTGGTTCACTTTGTTGAAGGACCCCTTTCCTACCCAGCTGTCGCTCAAGTCTTTCTCGCTCAGGGTGTAGATTCGGTTTGTTTCGTCTCTTGCCATTGTTTTCGGATATAGTTAAAGATAGATGTTTCTGAAGGGCGGGGTTCCGCTTCGGCCGGAATCTGCTGACGCTTACCGTCGGGTAAATGGTACCACCGCAAGCCATCGGCATCTTCCCATTCGTGGGGACTGCGCGGTCGGTTCTGCTGCTGGGCTTCATCCCGACGACGAGCCACCTCGGCCTCGATGTCAACCCTGCGCTTGCGCCACTGCTTGCAAGCATTTGTTATCTGATTGCTCGCATATTTGTTGAAATATTTTCTCATCCAGTGGACACGTTTTTCCGGATGTTGCACATAATCAGGCCTAAAGAATTCTTCCCGTGAGGCAAAGTAATTGGGAAGCTGACACGCTACCAATATGTCCCAGACTTCTTCGGCTTCTGTCTCTGTGAGCATGAGCTCTTTCAGGAGATTGCCTTTCTTGTCGTGCGGACAGCGGATGCGGTTCATCACACAGGCCACCACCGAAACATGTTCTGCATCGGTCTGGCTCCTCATCCATTTGAAATAGTCGCTCACCTGCCGGCGTTTCACCCACTTATCTCTTTCCAGAGAAAACGCATCAGCGTTACCTCCGGTAGGATTTCTTTTTATAATATTATCTTTAGATGCGTCGCTGTCAGAGAGCTTTTTGAGACTGCTGGAGCCTTTCAGGAGATTGCCATCGGCTTCCTCATAATTATGCCAGACGGATGAGAAAAAAGCAGAAATATTCTCTTCATCAGTGCCCACGATGTAAAACGACTGGCAGGTTCGTACATTTTCCAGCAGAAGCGACAGGGTTCGAAACCCCAACCGTCGGCGGATTTCATTGAAATGCTGCACAGGGAAACGGCCGTAGGCATCCATCAGGTCTCGGAACTCATAGCCCAGCCAAAGGCGAAACATCTTGTGGGCATGGGTATCGTTCAAGCGGTAAGTGCGCCACATGCGCAGCTGCCGGCCTAAATCCTCTACCCGGACAGTGGGTCTTCTCTGTGTTACCATGCGATTGACATTTAATGATTTACACCGCAAAAGTAGGCACAAAAAAAGACCACTCCAAGGTTTTCTTGAAATGGTCCTCTTACTGGTTCACTGGTCCACCAGTCCGGTTTATTCGTTCATGTACCGGTTGTACAGGTGCTCAAACGTAGTGCCCAGCGCATTTAAGCGAAGTTCCTCTTCGGGCGACACATCTTCGATGCGCCAGTGAGGGTGGCAGGAGTTCTTGTGAATGGCCATGCGCTTCAAGCTGCTGGGACCCTCGGGCCTCACATCGGCCGAGATGCGGCAGCTGCCCAGCAACTCCAGGCAGCGGTAGGTACTCCACTTGTCGAAGAGATTCATCTCCCTCACTTTCTGGAAGATAAACTGGAAATCACGCTTTTTCTCAAAGCAGTTCATGCGGTCCATCTGCTCCACCGCCAGAATGAAGCAGTCCTGTGCCGAGTCACCCTCGTCCATCACCGGCAACTTGCCCGAAGCCAGGATTCGCAGAAACTCCTGCAGGCGCTCCATGGTATACATGCACAGACGCAGATGCTGCCGGCTCACCCACGGCCATTCCTCCGGGCATGCCTTCTGGCGGAGCAGCAGGGTGTACGACTTGCGAATGCGCTCACTGTAAACCTGTCCGGGCGGCAATTCCTCATCGGGATGTTCCGGGATGTGCTTGAACCGGCAGTAGTAGCTGAAGTTCTGGATGTGCTCCAGAAAGAGCCGCGTCAGGTCTGGGATGTCCTCCTCGCAGATCTGCTGACTCAAGGCCAACAAATCGCTGGAGTAGAAAGAAAGGATGGCCTTCAGGTCGCCCTCCCCCAGTTCACTCATGATTCTCAGCGTGGAAGACAGGTTGCCCTCCAATCCCGTTACCGCCTTGATACACAGCAGTGTCCATGCCGGGATCTGCTCACTTTCCTTCACGTCACGGTACGCCCCCTGCAGGCCGCTGTGCAAATTGCGCAACGACAGGAAGAACGATGTTACCAACGATGTCTTGATCTGTGAATCACTCATGCTTTCTTAATTTTTTAATAACTATATATTTAAGAAAAGCACTACTCAGGATCCTGAGTGTTAAAGATTTTCTATGCACAAACACACCTCACGGCGGATACCATTCCAGGGTCAGCAAGACTATTCGTAGAAACCCTGGGGCATGAAAAGCCCACTCAGGTTCCCTTTCGTACTCTTGTTTTTCGAAGAGTTTTTTGGGAAACCCAAGTGTTGTTTTCTTTTATTTTCTACTCAAAAATTCGTCTTACTGATTTTATGGTATCACACTTAACTCTGGGCCGCTGCCCAAAGATGTACTGCAAAAATAGGAGTTATTTTTTATTCAACAAAGGAATGCCCTATCTTTTTCTTTTGAAATTTCACGAAGTTGCTTAAGTTTTGTATTTTTGTACCCGAATGAACTGTATGTTAACCACCATCTTCACCCCCACCTATAACCGGGCACATCTGCTGCATGTGCTCTACGAGAGTCTTTGCAAGCAGACCTGCAAGGACTTTGAGTGGATTGTGATAGACGATGGTTCCACAGATCATACCAGAGAGGTGATGGAATCCTTCCTTCAAGAGCACAAGCTGGACATTCGTTACATCTATCAGGAAAATCAAGGGAAACACCGGGCCATCAATAAGGCTGTAGAGCTGGCCAAAGGAGAGTTGTTCTTCATTGTAGATAGTGACGATTATCTGGTACCCGATGCCGTGGAATGGATTCACAGCGAATACGACAAGATAAAGGACCAGAAGGTTTTTGCGGGTCTTTCAGGACTATGCATTGACCTGAAAGGTGAGAAAATTGGTGGCGGAATGCATTTTGAGAAAATTGACACAGACTGTGTAACCTTCCGTTTCAAGATGCAGATTCCCGGGGATATGAGCGAGGTGTACCGTACGGAGGTGATGCGTGAATATCCTTTCCCGGACATTGAGGGTGAAAAATTCTGTCCGGAAGCGCTCATTTGGAACCGTATAGCCAGTAAGTACAAGCTAAGATATATGTATAAGGGCATCAAGGTGGTAAAATACTGGCCAGACGGACTTTCTGCCAATATTACCAGACATCGCCATCACTCTCCGCTATCGAGCATGATGTTCTATTCAGAGCTTCACCAGTTTGACATTCCTTTCCTGCAGAAGGTGAAGTCGGCCATCAATTTCTGGAGATTCACTTCATGGAGTTTGAAAGGGAAAGCTACAGAAATGAAGATGTGGGACCTTTATACCCCTATCTGCCTACCGTTGGGATTGGTTTATCATCTGATAGACAACCGGTAAATTTCCTCTACTGTATTAATCTGGCACATTTCACGGTCTCTCAGGCTGGCCAACTCCTGGCAGAACTCTTCGAAACGGTGAACAGAATAAATCCAGTTTCTCTCTATCTCTGGCACATCGGCAGGCACACAATCCAATATACTGTGAAACATGAAAACCATAGATCTTCTTTCTTTCACAGCCCGATGTAGCAAGGCGATCAATTGAGCAGATGTATCTGTTCGGTATACGGGAACACTATATATATATGGTAAGTCCTGTTTATCCACATAGGTTTCTCCATAGGCATAACGATACAAGAAAGTACTCCCTACCAATCTGCAGATTTTTCGGGCCAAAGTTCTTAAACTGCGATGCGTTCTGTTGATCAAGGACAAACGAATGTAATGAATACCAGCGTCTGATAATCTATCTAGTGCAGCCTGATTCCGGATAAACTGGGTACCAGGAGAAGCAAATCCTATTCCCTTCTCCTTTGGTTTAAGCTGGAGCCAGTCTGTCAGTTTCTCGAGTCCAAGCAAGATGTCCTCTACATCGTTTCTGTGCAGGTGACCGTGACAGCCTATCTCAACCTCTTCTTTCTTATGGAGTTCCTTCACGTCGGAAATGCTTAGCGCAGGCAAAACAGATGGGCACTTTCCTGCACTTCCATCAATGTAACCTGTGGTGAGATAGCAGGTGCACTTCAAGCCATACTTCTGCAAGACAGGCAAAGCCACCTCTTTCAGGTCTTTCCTCCCATCATCAAAACAGATTGCTATTCTACTCGTCTCCATAACGATTGCAAAATTAACAAAAAACTGAGAATACTTGCCATTTCTCCTGAAAACTTGTACTTTTGCAACATGACAGATTTCAAGGAGACATTTATGTACTTGCTCCGTCTGGGGCTTTGGGGACAGCAGGATGAGCATCAGGCGGTCTCACTAACCAATGAGGAATGGATAGAACTTTACAAGGCATCCCGAAAACAGACGGTGCAGGGAATTATCTTCGATGGCATACTGCTGCTCCCGGAAGAAGAACGTCCTTGTCAGGAAATCCTCTACCCTTGGAGCCAGGAAGTAGCAGGTCTGGAGCAGGGAAACAAGCGACAGCTCATGCAGCTTACCCAACTGGACTTCTTCTTTAATCTTCAGCACAATCATCCTTTCCGCATCCTGAAAGGCCAAGGCATTGCACAGCATTACAGAAATCGGCTTCACAGGGTATATGGTGACCTGGACTTGTGGTTCGGCAATGAAGAAAAGGTAGAAAAAGCCAACCAAATCATGGAGGCTACAGGCATCCGTCTAGAACGTGGTACTGACCATGAATCGGAATATCCTTGGAACGGAACCTACATTGAGCATCACTGTCATCTAGTAGAACTGCATAGCCCTTTCATACAGAAAGAGCTGAAGGCTTGGGAGGAAAAAGTATTCCAGGAAAGCAAAGACGTGCCTACCCCATGCGCCAACCTGATGCTCCAGATTACACATATTCTGAAACATCAGCTAACGCACGGAATCGGGTTAAGACAAATCTGCGACTTTGCCGTCAGCTTGACTGCTTTAAATTATGATGCAAAAGAGCTGGAAGTCCTTTGCAGAAGATTCGGAGTGTATAAATGGACACGATTGTTGATGACCCTGGTCCACCAGCACCTGAATGTTCCTCTTGAGAAACTCCCATTCCCGCTGCTTTCTAATGCAGATCAGCTTCTAAATGAAATCTGGGAAGCAGGAAATTTCGGTTTCGATGATAACCGTTTCGGAGACCGCCCTCAAGGTAAGATTGCAGGAAAGCTGTTCACCGTGAAGATTTTTATGCATAAGGTGAAGACTTTTATTTTCTATACTCCTGCAGAGTGCTTCTGGTTTAACCTGAGTATGGCGAAGTATACGATTCTGAATTGGAGAACGCATTGATTCTTCTGAGGGATAATTTTACTTCAAATTCCATTCAAAAGGTAAAATTTACGTTTTAAGCCGACTAATTAGTCGCTTTGATTGCTTTTTCTTCCTTGATTCGCCCTACTTTTGTGACAAACAAATAAAATTAGGACGAGTATGAAAAAGTATGTAAAGCCTTGCATGTATGCAGAGGAGTTTATATCCAATGACTATGTTTCTGCCTGTTATGTCATGAACTGCAACATTAGTGGCTGGTTTCATGACGACAATGACAACGGGAAATACGACAAAAATGAAGACTACAAAAACGGATCGGATAAAGAAATAGAGTTCAAGGCTAAAACAAAACCGACTATTTCCCAAGGTAATTTTTATAAAGGCGTGAACCAGCCTTCAAGCATTGTAGGATGGATTGTTTATATATTCCAATATCTATCAAAAGGAGGGGAAAGTTATAGTAATACTTCGGTTTTCTCACCAATCAACCCTGGCTTATACATCGTAAACAACGGTTCAAAAATATATGGTTCCACACAAGCTCCATATTTAGCACCGGGACACCCAAACCGTTCTTAGAAGAATTTATATTTTTAAACAATACTCCCCAGCATCAGTCCTATCACTGAATGCTGGGGAGCATTTCCAGAAGATATAAACTACAAGTTCTTCTTCCACTTTTTCCCCATCGGAGTCTGCAACCAAAACAAGAATCCTCCAGCTAAAACACAGAGGATAACATACATGAATAGTATATTCTCCATAATAGTTAATCGCTTTCTGATAATAAACTATTGGCTATTATTGCAAACAGAATTGCAAGAATAATACCAAAAACTAACGTTAATCTCACATACAGATCATCCAGATTTTCTCTTAAAATCAAGACCTGTCCTACGACCATCGTCGTAAATATGATTTTTGACAAATCATAAAAGAACTTTGACAACAATTCATGGCGTGTCTTTGAAAGTTCTTGAGTGGGTAATTCGGAATTAATTTTCTTCTTAGCCATTTTCCACTTGCAAATATAAGCTCTTTTCTAGAAATCTCCAAAAATAACGAGGTGATTATTGCTAAGAGCCATCTCCAAAAACTGTTCATAATACGGACTATTAGAAAAGTGAATACACATAAAAAAAACATAAAGAACTTGTAAATCTCAAATAGTATTCCGAAATTTGCACGCAAATTATACGGAGTATGAGTAAAAGCACAAGATTCTTCTTTACAGCCACTGTACTGTTTTTCATTTCCACCATTTCCCTATTTGCCCAAGACAGAAAATGGTATGTGGGTGGTGAGATTTCACAGCCAGAAACCTACTATAAGGTAAAGGGACACCTGGTAGGTGGAGTCTTTGGTGGCTATCGATTCAATTCGTTCCTCTCTCTGGAGATGTTCGGAAGAATGGGATATATGGATTACAGACTTCCGGCCAATCACTCTCTCCATAACAAGCTGGATAAGGATGCCTTATTATTGTCCGACGTGGATTACAAGGAAGTGGGATTTGCAGGAAACTTTGATGCTTTACACTTTTTCTTAAAGAAAGACACTCCTTTTTCTCTTGAAGTTTCTCCAAAAATGGGCCTGGCACTGACCCAGAGCAATCTGGGTGTAGTTTCCTTGAAAGATGCCTATCGTTTAAACGGTAATTCAAAAACTAGACTCACTGCCGGTGCACTGATGAATTTTTCATACACCATTAAAGACTTGGTACGTGTAGGTCTCTATGGCGGTATTACCTATGCTACAGGAAACAACATGGATCTGTTCGACGATAAGCACCCTAACCTTATCATAGACAAAGGGGTACGCATGAGTGTTGCCCTAGGACCAAAACTTCACGCAAAATCCCGAAACAAAGGTCTGAATGCTAAGACAGAAGTCATGCAGAAGGCCGAAGAAAATGACGAACAGTTTCCTGAAATTTTCTTTTTTGAACAGACTACAGATAAGCTGCTGAACACCGAATTCTTGAAACTAAAGGTTTTAAAGAAATTCCTGCAAGATAATCCTCAACTCCAGATTACCCTGGAAGGTTATTCTGACGTAAAATCACCAAACTCTCTGGCGCAAGACAGAGCAGAGTTTATTAAGAATTGGCTGGTAAATGAAGGCATCTCTAGTACAAGAATACACTTGGAAATTAACAAAAAGAGCTCAAGTGTTCCTAGAGTTGAAATAAAGAAAATGAATTAACTTGCCTGCATTAAGTACAAGCCCGCAGCCCCACATAATAAACTGATTATTAATTATTTGTGCTTATATAAGGGGGGGGGGGGAGAACAGAGCCTTCACCACTTTCCATGGCTTCACGGTACTCTGTTGGGGTCATGCCCATTTCATCTTTAAAGATGCGGTAGAACTTGCGAACATTTGAAAAACCAGAATCCTCGGCTATGGCCTGCACGGTGTAGTTGGGCTGCGATTTCATGAGGACGATGGCCTGCTTCACACGGTATTTGTTCAAAAGCGTTGGCATGGTACAGTCGTTCAGGAATTTTCTGAAACTCTGGATGAGAATAGCCTTATCTACATGCAGCCTACGTGCCATGTCCTCACGCGTAATATTTTCATTTAAATAAAGCTTCTCATTGACAATAAGCTCGTTCATGCGCTGGAGCACATCCTGAAGCGTTTCTTCATCTACTTCCTGTTCCTCCTGAGGCGTCAATTCCTCTGCCGGTATTGGTACATCGGCAAGCTTCTGTTCCTCTGCTCCCGGACGGACAGGGTATAAATAATCAAGCGTATTGTTCAGCTCCACAATCTTGCGGTTCCTCTCCTTCTTCTGTCTGAAGAATGACCAGGCAAAGTAAACGGTGACCAACAAGAGTACAATGAGCACCCCAATGAGATATTGCTGGTATAGCTGCATGGTAGAAAGTTCACGCTGCACTTCGTCTACCTTCATCTCACTCATAATGGTAGCTTTCTCTACCTCCAGATGATGTTCACGATGAACGATACTGTCTCGCACCACATCCATCTGCATACCGGTCTGTTCCACAAGGCGGGTCTGCCCTACCCTTTCATAATAAGCCTGAAGATCCGTGAGCAAAGCCATGTTTGCCCACGTATATTTATCGAGCCGGCTCATGTCTTCAGGAGCATTCAAAAGTTCTGGTATCTTTTGCAGCTGATCTGTATCCAGATAATAGCCCAAAAGGTTAAAACATCCTGGACGTGTCTTGACCAAATCTGTATGCAACGCCTGTTCAAAGACCTCCTGTGCTTTTTCTGGCTCACCCATAGCCACATAAGAACGAGCCATGACTGCAGCCACCTTGGCTCGCAGTTCATCCAGCATCTGCGTCTTGCCCAGCTTATCGAGCACAGCCAGACATCGGGTGCCATAATCTATAATCTCATCATAGTTTTCTACATCCCACTGATCTCCAATCTCATCGGAATAGATGCGAACCAGAGCTTCCTGTACAAAACGTTCCGACGAAGATTCCAGCACCGGTATCAGCTCTTCCAGCTCATCGTAATAATAGCCAGAACCTAAATCTATCTGTGCTTCCAGCAGGTTATAGCTGAACATGGCATACATCACGGAGTCATTCTGCTCCTGGGCCATGCGCTGGCCTTTCAGGGCATATTCCATGGACAGCTTGTACTGTTTTACCAGATGATAGTATTGAGCCAGAATTTCGTACACATGCATGTGAGCCTGCACGTTCCTGCGAATGAAACGGGAATCCAGAATAGAGAAACACTCAGGAGCCGCCTTGATAGGATTCATAGCCACATCGAAATGAATCATGGCACGCTGATAGGCAGCTTCCTCAGTAGTAAGAGAACCACTCATACTTAAATCCGTAATAATCTGAATCAGCCTCTCCGGATTATGAATGTTTTCTTCCTCCGTCAATTCTTCAGCCAAAAGCGCATGGTAATCGGACAAAGAACTACCTGTTCCCTGCCGAGTGCAAGAAACAAACATACATACCATAATCGCGGTGAAACAGATGCATTTCACCCTTTCCCTAATAAATAATGCCATTACGGGTACAAATGTAATGAATTTATGGGAATAAAAAAAAGGCCAATTGGCCTTTTTAATTATTCTGTATTTTATGAAAAGTTTCTAACTTGAATAGAAGCACCAGGATCATAGCAAATCCACTGTTGATCATTTTGCATTCTCAGCAACTCATACCAACCTTCGTCTCCCGGTAAAACATGCTTATTGCTTCCATTTCCTTGGATAATTTTTGCATTATATTTTCCATAATATGTGTCAGAAGTACTACCAGAATTATTACTTGTTCTTGCGTCATTAAGTTCTGTTTCAGAAATATAACCATCATTATTTAAATCCAAAGCAAATTTTGTATTTGGATTTACTGGTTTAAAACCAGGCTGTATAATCCATTCATCTTTATATTTTGGATCACACACAGCAACATATTCGTTAGCAACAAATTCTTCAACCAAGCATTTTGGAGAAACATAGTTCTTTTTTGTTTTCATAATCAGTAATTTATAATGTGATTTTTGTATTTTGCAACAAAGTTAAGGGTTATCTACGATAAAAAAGGCATAACAAATCATAAAACTAGCATTTCAACCACCGACTATTTAGTCGGTTTGATTTTCAACAAATTAAGGCGTTTAATTCAAAAAAAAATATATATGGAAGAGAAAAACATTATAGAAAATATCACAAATCAAACAGAAAAAGCAGAAAAATGGCCGTTTTGTTAAAGAATCTTAACAAAGCGAATTTCGACGAAAACGTCTATACGCTTTTTCTTGCAAAATACGTAATTTTGCATTAGAAAAGTGTGTGAAACTAATGGAAGAAAACCTGACTACATCAAAAAAGCAATACTTCGACAAACTGGCTCAAGACTACCAGGACAAAATCATTGAGGTAATTCGTGAGCACCACAGGCGGGAATTCCAACAAGAGAAACCGGTGGTCATCAAGAAGGAGCTCCTGAGAAACTTCGGCATGTCGGCCGATCTGGCCCGGAAAATCATGGAAGGAACGGTTACAGAATCAAACTCCATGATGCACTGTCTGGATATTTTCGAGAATGTGCTGAACCTGTATGACCCAGCACGCACGGCCACAGAACGTGGCACCCTACTGAAACGCAAAAACTATTTCTTTAAACGCTATGTAGTGGGAATAGACCTACTGAAACCTATTGTTCAGAAATAACTACTTCTGAACAATAGGTTTTTTCATATCTATACGAATCACGTATTTCTTGATGAATGCACTCTTGCGGGCCAACAGTTCCTCGCGGCCAGGATATTCCATCTCCTCATCGTAGAGATTCAAGATGTCTTCGAAAAGATCCAGGCAATGAAACATGGTGGACACGCCTACCACACTTTCATCGACAACCATACGAGCTAGATTAGGGGAAAAGCCTAAACTACGGAGCAATTCTTTCTTCATCTGAATAGGTAAACTTTGCCCGAACTGCTTCTCCTGAAAATCGGTAATCACCGAACAGATCATATTCTGGTAATCCTTGGATAATTCCAGAAAACACCTATGCTTCTGTGACAAGAAGGGTTCTTTCTTTTCTTTTATGTCTGTGTTTTGTGTTTCCATACCTATATAATAATGCCATAATTGATTCTACAGCAAAAGTAAACATTTAGGACTGATTAGTCGGTTTCAAAAAGTGCCATAATATGCCACATGATGTTTTTAGCACTCCAAAAAAGGCTTTTTGACACCTAAAGTGTATTTTATAACAGAAAGAAACACAGACACAAAAGAGAATGTGTGCCAAATGTTTAAAGAAAAACTGTATTATCTCAAAAAGCTTTCTTATCTTTGCAGAAAACAGTAAATATGGAAGATCTTTACGACGCTACGGCACTGGAAAAGATGCTCATCGCCCGGGCATCGGAAAAAGGGGTACCTATCTCTACCACCTTTGAACTGACACCTACCTGTAACCTGAAATGCGGAATGTGTTACATTCGCCTGCCACAAAGCAGACTGGATGAACTGGGCGGCTGGCGCTCGCTGGAAGAATGGAAAGCCACTGCTCTGGAAATGAAAAAGATGGGCACGCTATTCATTCTCCTCACGGGTGGCGAGCCTCTACTCTACCCTGATTTTCCAGAGCTGTA
Source organism: Bacteroidaceae bacterium (assembly GCA_024401095.1). Lineage (GTDB taxonomy): Bacteria > Bacteroidota > Bacteroidia > Bacteroidales > Bacteroidaceae > Minthousia. The sequence continues at coordinate 68,305 of JAKSLR010000003.1, read as the reverse complement.
TGAATTCCTGTGCAAGGAGGGATTCATCATCACCATAAACACCAACGGTACACTCATCACCCCAAGAATAGCACAGTTATGGAAGAACCAGCTTCCTCGTAGGGTGAACATCACGCTCTATGGTGCCAGCGAGGATACTTATGAAAAACTGTGTCACAACCGGAACGGATTCCAGCAGTGCCTGAAAGCGCTTAGCCTGATGAAAGCCTACGGCATTCCAGTAAAGATCAACTTCAGCATGGTGAAGGAGAACCAGCATGAATACGACAAGATGATGCAGATAGCCTCAGACCTGGGATTCCCGGTAGTAGCAGATTGCTATATGCTTTCTGGATGCAACAGTCTGTGCCAGCCAGCACGTGATATCAACAGCCACCGCCTTCCTCCCGAAGAGGCAGCAAAGTTTGCCGTAAAACAGATTGCTTATGAAAAAGGAGAACATTATGAAGCGTTTAAAGAATATTGGCACCAGCAAATGGAAACCGGGATACTTACCCAGCAAGGTCCTTTAGGCTTGGATTGCCGTGCCGCAGATACCAGCTGCTGGATAGACTTCCGAGGCGTAATGCTTCCTTGTGACATTATGGAAGAATACGGCGTATCTCTAAAAGAATACTCGGTTCAAGAAGCCTGGCAGAAAGTGCGGGAATCACGTCAGAAAGTAGCTCCCCACGAAGAATGTGCCGGCTGTACCTTAAAGCCAGCCTGCAGCGTATGCTGGGCCATTGCCCGCCAGGAAAAGCAAGTGAATGGAGGATTAGATTATCTGTGTAAGATGGCTAGAAGAAAATCTGATTTTCTTAAGTATTGATTTACTACATTAAAAAAACATAGGGTGCTAGGATTTCCTGGCACCTTTTTTTGTACTAAAGAGAATTTAGGCCTATCTGTATTTCGACGTTTTCGTCGCTATAGGGTATTTCACCTACACTTAGCAAATTCCAAATAAAAGTTAAAACTATAGAATACCGTATTTTTGCACCATGAATGTAGTCCTGCATAAGGACAACATCACTTAATGGATTTCTCCTCTGCCCAAAAACCTAAAAAGGTAAAAAGCTAGAAAAATAGAGAGTCCTATTAAACATAAACCGCATTCTTTATGTGTCTATTTAACATATTGAAATACAAGATAATAGTGAAAATAACATACAAATTATAAATCACATTAACATTCAATAAATAAAACAAATTAAACTTCTATGGTTATGAAGAATACTTACGTAAAACCAGAAATGCAGGTGGAGGAGTTCCTGGCAAATAATTATTGTGTTTCTGTGTGTGGAAAGAAGGATGGCAAGTATATATTTACTTGTGATGCGCCTGCAGGAAATGTTCATGTTACCTACAAGGGTAAAGATTATAATTTAGGTGGATATAAACCTTGCAGCAAAATACATGAAACGGATGGTCCTAGTGGATATTATGATGGATGGGTAGATTATAATAAAAACGGGCGTAAAGACTCTAACGAGCCGGACGCTTTAATTTGGGTTGAAGGCTTTAGTTATAACGCTTATAGGGATAAAATTAATTGGACCGACTATCATGCGTCTTCTTCTTTGACCCGCGGACAGATTGATGTCGAAAGATCATAATTCTTTTGATTTTAGTGGCAGATAACAATAAAAAAAACAATATAGAGCAGCGCCTGGTGGATAAAGCCCGCCAGGCGCTGATTCCTATTACCACAGGTTTTGAACTTACACCTTACTGTAATTTCAGGTGTGACATGTGCTACGTGCGGAAGGAATTTAATTCCGTACAGGAGGCAAGCCGCCTAAAACCACTGGAATTCTGGAAAGAAAAGGCTCTTGAATTCAAGGCTATGGGTGGCTATTTCATCACCCTTACCGGTGGTGAACCCTTATTATATCCGCATTTCAAGGAACTCTATACTTTTCTCAGCCATCAAGGATTTGTCATCCGCATCAACACGAACGGCTACCTTATTACCGAGGAAATAGCCGAACTCTTTGCAACCTACAAGCCTCGTAGACTAAATATCACCGCTTACGGAGCCAGTAACGAAACTTATCAAAACCTCTGCCACATTGATAAGGGTTATGACAGGTTCATCCATGCTATAAGACTCCTACAAGAAAAAGGAGTGAATATCTGTTTGAATCTTACGCCTGTCAAAAAAAATCAGGAGGACCTACACACACTCATGGACTGGGCCGAAAAAGAATGCATTCAAGTTCAGATAGCTCACTATGTAGCTTTGCCTAACCGCGAATATGTAGAAGGTGGAAAAATCATAGAGGTAAGAAACTCTCCGGAACAAGCTGCAGCAAATGACCTACTTTACAAGAAATACAAAGATGGCGAAGAAGCCTTTACCAAATGGGCATCGGATATAAAGGAATACCTACAGACACCATATTATCCAGAGATAGAAGGCTGCAGCTTGGATTGCAATGCCGCGAAATGTTCCTGCTGGATAAACTGGAAAGGAGAACTCCAACCATGTGTAGATCTCATGGAACCCAAGGTAGATTTAAGCACTATGACTTTCTCTGAAGCTTGGGAAAAACTCAAGGAAGCTTGCAGCAACCTACCCACACATATAGACTGCGAGAATTGCAAGCTCCATCCTCTTTGCGCCATTTGCTATGCCCGCATTGTAAATGAAAAGCGCAACTGTGGTAATATAGACTATATCTGTCAAACCACCAAATGCAAGGCGAATCTTTTAATGGGCTAGTAGATAGGCTAACTAGTTCCCTATGGCAATAATGATACCAATAATTGCAAAGCCAATTGGAATAAAAATTAGTGTCTGATGGTTTTTATCCACCAGACACTAATATATATATATCATACTTTCTTTTTTTCTAAAGAATCAAGACTTTACAACATCAATTTCACCCATGGTAAGTGATACTGTGGCATGACCATTTTTTCCGTTGTCTCCTCGCCATACAAGAACATGTTCCCCTGGATCTTCTTTGCCATTAGGTACATTCTCTCCCCACCAAGTTTTTCCGCCACCATAATCTATAAATCCTTCATAGAAGTTGTTTGGATCCGTTGTGTCGTGAGTTGCACCGCATGGATGGTAGGAACCTAACTCTGTCCCTTTAGTTGTAGAGCTAGTTTTGTAATAATATAGAGTACCTGCAGGAGCATCACACTTAAAGTGATAAACTCCATCTGGGGTCTTTCCGCACGCAGCTACATATCGATTTGCCAGGAACTCTTCCACCTGCATTTCTGGTTTTACGTAAGTATTCTTCATAACCATAGAAGTTTAATTTGTTTTATTTATTGAATGTTAATGTGATTAAATGTCTTATTTTCATCCATGTAACGTTAGTGGTACGATGAATGCGGTTTATGTTAAATAGCGAATAACCTTTCTCTTTAACAGATTCTTGATCTCGGAATACTACAACTTCTCGAGAAAGTTGTGACAAAAAGTTCATCTGTTTCCATTTTTCACTCATATTCTCCTTATTCTAAAATAATTCATTATATTTGCAAATGAATTAAAATAGAACACCTATGTCAAAAGAAGATTTGCGTTCATATCGTCTGAACTCTATGGAGGAACCTACCGATGAAATGCTGGAGGCTATCATGCTTGGAGTACAGGAAGCTGCTCGTCAATCCACCATTCGTTCAAAAGCAGAACTCGACCGAAGATTTGAAGAGGCAAAAGCAGAAATTGCTCGAAGAAGAGCTGCACGTAAAACGGCATGAATAAAGAACGAAAGCCTACGTTATGTGTTGTAGCTGGCCCTAATGGATCTGGCAAGACATCTACCACCATTCAGTTGCTCGCAAATGAGTGGTCTGAAGGCAGTTTATACATAAATCCAGACAACATTGCACAAGAATTATTCGGAGATTGGAATTCTCCAAAAGCTGTTCTTGAAGCTGCACAATATTCCACAAGATTAAGATATAAGTGTTTAGAGGAGGGGCAAGATTTTGTATTTGAAACAGTTTTTTCTTCTAATGAAAAACTTGAGTTTCTCCGTAAGGCACATGAGCTTGGATTCTTCATCCGCTTCTTTTTTGTTTGTACAAATGGACCTGAAATAAATGTGTCTCGTATTACAAAACGATTTCTAGAAGGAGGACATGAAGTCCCAATTTCAAAGATTATTTCCCGGTATTACAAATCTTTGATAAATGCTAGTGAGGCCATCAGCTTTGTAGACAGAGCATATATTTATGACAATTCTATAGAAGACCAACTTCCTCGTCTGCTTTTTCGCACGACAGAGGGAAAGGTTTTCAAACAATACACTGATGATATCCCGGAATGGGCAAAACAAATTGTTGAATAGCTTATTTATAAAGGCTTCTCCATAATCTGAATAGGAATGGAACTGATAATGCGTGCTTTTGCTTCTGCCATCTGACATAGATAATCTATAGAACCACAATGTTTCTTCTCATTGGTGGCATTAGCATAGCAGACATCGCAGAGAGGCTTGAGCTTGCAATCCTTACATTCTGTGTGGGTAGGGAGTTCTTTCACTGCCTTCTTTAACATTTCCCATGCATCGTGAACCGAATAATCACTAAGAGAAACCGCAGGTTCATTCAAGTCCACGCAAGCCACAAGGTTTCCTTGCCAGGTAACCCAGCAGGAACTCTTTCCTGCACGGCAAGTGAGCTTTGTACCTTCCAGGACAGGATGCATGGGGCCTTTCAGGTATTCCTGCAAATCGTAGACATACTGCCCGAATTCCTCCATGCCCTTCTGGTACTGCTTGAAATTCAGTTCGTTCATGGCAGCCTGTTCCGGAGTATTCCGGGCAGTAAAAATCTCTTCACTTCCTCGGATGGGATTACTGAACACCGAAATGTAATTGGCAGCCATGGCATGTAGTCCTTCTCTCTCTGCAAAGTGCAGCATCTCAAAGTAATCTTTCTGGTTTTTGACTACTTGGGTAAGGTTAAGACGCATCTGAATTCCACGTTCTTGAAGCATTCTGATGCCCTGCATGCATTTGTCGTAACCATTCTTTATATGGCAGAGATTCTCATACGTTTCATTGGATGCACCATAGAGCGTCACATTCACGCGACGAGGTTTATGCTCTGCCAGCATGTCCGCTATCTCTGGAGTCAGAAGGGTGGCATTCGTGTTCAGGGATACGATGATTCCCATTTCATGTAAGGCCAGGTAGAGTTCCTTGAACCAAGGATACATTAAAGGCTCTCCACCTGTGAGCAAAAGGAACAGACATCCTTCCTTTTTTAGTTGTTCTGCCTTATCTAGCCAGAACTGCAGATCTTTCAAGCCACCATGATAGTCCACCTGACTTTTCTCCATGCGCACATAGCACATATCGCAATGCAAGTTGCACACAGGTGTCAGTTCAAAGGCTGATGAGATAGGAAACTGTGCCTCATTGGCACGCTCTATCAGTTTCTGTTCAACGGGATTCGCATCAGAAAGAATATCCATGATATCAAGCAGTTTTTATTAGTACATTAAACCAAAACTCCATAAAGGAAGGAACTCACCTGCAGCATATTCTGTATCATCGCGGACGACGAATGCATCCTCTAGACCCTTAACTTGTCTTGTTCCTTTCTTTTTGCCTCCTATCTCAAACGTGTATTTCCCGATTTTAAAGTCAGACACCTTTGATGAAGTTACGGGCTGCGTCAGGCGTGTCTGATTAAAGAAGAAGGTCTCGCGAACATTGCCGACATTGGCATTTTCAGCTGTCAGTGAATAGATAAGGTTTGTATTATCCAGATATACTTTCTCTATTTTCCCAAGTCCACGCATACCACCAGTCTGATCACGTAATTGCCCAATCATTCCAGCTTTCTCCATATATAATAAATAGGTAGGAATATCATTACGGCTCACCCTTAGTTCGTTTGCCAGGCTGGTTGCCTCTGGCTTATAAGGAACATTGCTAGCTATAATGCCAAGCATTCGATGCAGCTTTTTGCCTGTAGCGGGAGTCATATTTGCAAAATGGGGAATATCTACTTCCATTGTCCAGCTAACTACTTGCTGAAGGCGCTGGTTAAAATAGCCTTCTTTAGAGAAAGGGTAGTAACCTTCGCGAAGATACTGATTAAAAAGAGGCAATGGATGAAGCAAATCGTCAATCTGAATGTTGCCTTTAAGTACATCTTCAAGACTTCTTATCGGAGTCTTTATGTCATGAAACATTTCTAAATATTCACGGAACGAAAGTCCCTGCATCTCAAAGAGCAAAACGCGCCGACTGAGATCAGCCCTACCTTCCATGATATCTAGGATGGACGAACCAGTAAAGAAGACATGAAGTTCTGGATAATTATCATAGATCTGTTTCAATTCTAAGGACCAATTATCGTACTTATGAACTTCGTCAATGTACATCCACATTCCACCTTCACGTACAAACTGGGCCGCAGTATCTTCCAGGGTATGTGTTAAAAAATAGCTGTGGTCTGCAGAAACGTAGATACTCTTGCTGAGTACATCGGTGTCTTGTTCTTTCAGATGTTGCAGAATCAATGTAGACTTTCCGACACCGCGTGGCCCCATCAAACCTATAAGACGAGCATCCCAAGGCAACTTGTTGTACATGTAACGTTTAAAATCTGTTGCTACCTGGCGAAGCTGCTCTTGCATGAAGTTTATGAGTGTAATATCCATCTTTTAAATCTATTTGCCCTTTAGAAAGTGCACAACACAACAAAATATGCACTTTTCAAAGTGCAAAAATAATGTTTTTATTTTTAATTACCCAAGTTTTTCACTAGATATTTGGCAAATTAGTATAAATTATTTCTCGCTATTTAACATAAACCGCATTCATCGTACCACTACGTTACATGAATGAAAATAAGACATTTAATCACATTAACATTCAATAAATAAAACAAATTAAACTTCTATGGTTATGAAGAATACTTACGTAAAACCAGAAATGCAGGTGGAAGAGTTCCTAGCAAATCAATATGTAGCTGCGTGTGGAGATACTGAATACGGAAAATATCTTTTTACATGTGATGCACCTGGAGGATCATTGTATTATTTCTCAAGCAAACCTGCAAGTGGAGCGCAACCTTCTGTCAATTCGTCTGGAACATATATTGGAGAGTATCATCCATGTGGTACAACTCATGAAGCGAGCACAAAAGCCGATTTTTATTGGGGCTATGTTGATAAGTCACATGGGTCAGGATGGTCGTATAAAGCCCCAAATGGTAAATTAGATTCAGATGAATTAGTAATCGTGTGGCGTGGTGAAAGGAACAACAATGGTCATGCAACATCAAATATTAATCAAGAATCATGGGTAATAGTGAAATCTTAATGACACGGAATAATTGTTTAATCACTCCATCTAGATGCTAATCTTGATGGAGTTTTTTATTTCTACCATTTTGCGAAGGATAAGAAAAATCGTGACACAAAATCCCATAACGAATGAATGGTCATAATACAATTTATTTGAATAACTCAGAATGGCTTCCCACTCTTACTAACTCTATAATGTCTTCATTAATCCAAATAAGGAGAAAATCATTTTCTATGTGACATTCAAGGCAACCATTGTATTCCCCTTTTAGATAATGAGGTTTGTATATGGAAGGAATATCCTTTTCTTCTGCAAGCAATTGGAGTATTGTGGATAGGTTTTTAAGTTTCTTTGGGCTATTCCTGTATTTCTTATAATCCTTTTTAAACTGAGTAGATGGACGTAACTTTTTCATTCGTTATCTAATGCTTTAAAAAGGTCTTTTACATTATCGTAGACGTCTTCTTTATCATCACTGTTACGCTGAAAAGCCTCCATAATAGCTTGATGCGTTTCTTCATTTGGAATTTCAGTATTTTCAGAAATTAGGCTGTCTATGAATGAACTGGTTTTTTTGATTAGGTCCAGATCATTGATAGACATTAACTTTTCAAAAACATTTAATTTGATTCTATAAATGTCTTGTCCATAAGCAGCAATAGGTTCACTTGCTTTATTCATATAATTAGTATTTCTTGCAAAAATAATAAAAAATCAGAAAGTGCCCCTGCATTTTAAGAAAATCTTTTTGTTTTAGTTGACAATATAAAAATGCCACCAAGAGTTAACCTTGATGGCATGTATATCATCTGAATTGTTATGATTTTACTGTTGTCCAAGAATCTCTACTCATATTACTAGTTGCATGACCAGAATAACTGTATGTTCCCAAGCCAACTGTTTTTTTTACCCTTTTGCCGTTTTCCCAAACCCATTCATTTTTCGTATCCTCTTTGTACCAGATTAAGCAAGGTGATTCATTGCCGTTAGAGTGATTGCTATCTACATCAAATAGGCCTTCATAATAATGATCTTTTACTGGTGTTTCATGAGATTCACCACATGCATGGAAACTATCTTTACTTGAACTTAAACGTGTATATGATCCATCTGAATTTTTCAAAAAAATAGCACCATATGTTCCACCACCTGCGTTACACAGAAATTTATAATTACCATATTCTGTGTCTCCGCACGCAGCTACATATTGGTTTGCCAGGAACTCTTCCACCTGCATTTCTGGTTTTACGTAAGTATTCTTCATAACCATAGAAGTTTAATTTGTTTTATTTATTGAATGTTAATGTGATTAATCGCTTTATTATCATTCATGTAACGGTAGGGTACGATGAATGCGGTTTATGTTTAATATGTTTACATTCTACACTATCCATGTAATGGTTTCTCATTTTGTTATATATCAATACTTTATAAAGCACAAAAGTATTTGCGGACACATGTAGGCCACCACACCCTATTGCTTTTCTCTTAAAAAATAGGTGGTTACAAAAAAAAGGGTTATTTTTGCAGTATAGAATAATCTTTGTGATATGAAAACAAACGAATTGTATATTCTGAGAGACATTGCAGGGGATAACCTGCTGGTACCTGTGGGTGAAGCTACCCAGCGACTGAACGGCATGATTCATCTGACTGAGACTGCGGCTTTTATCTGGAACCACATTAATGATGCGAAGGATCTGGAAGAGCTGGTGAAGATGCTGACCGACGAATATGAAGTGGATGAGGAAACGGCTCGTAACGATGTATTCGGGTTCACCAAGGAACTGTACATGCGTGAGATGATCCTGGATGTTCCTGAATTCAAGGATGTGGAAATCATTCCTGCAAAGTAAGCTCTGATGCACGATCTTTACTTGAAAATAGGCCCTGTAAGCTATCACATTCATTCTGAGAATGAACTGGTGGAGCACGAAACATGTGCCAACTTCCTGGTGCCTGAACTGCCTGAGAACGCCATAGATGTGGAACTGTGTGCTGTAGATTCTCTAAAAGAACCCTGCGGAAAACTGATTCATCAATCTTCCCAACGCCTAATTTACCGCGAAGAGAACGGACTGGAACATCGTGTAAACCTATGGGGGAACCAACTGTTAGGCATCTCTCATGAACGGAGCGAAAACAGTCTGATGGCGGAGATTCCTGCACCGAAAGATATGGAGATTCCTCTGAATACCAGTATCCTGGAGTTCATGAATCTGGAGAAGCATTTACTGAAGCACGAGGCTTTAGTATTGCACTCTTCCTTTATAGATTTCGAAGGAAAAGCCATTCTGTTTACAGCACCTAGCGGTACGGGAAAGTCTACGCAGGCGAACCTCTGGAAGAAATATGAGGGTACAGAAATCATCAACGGTGACCGTTCCATCGTGCATCGCACGGCTCCGGGCGTATTTCAGATGCATGGTCTCCCCTTCTGCGGATCTTCACAGATTCACGTGAACAAGGAGATGCCTCTGGGTGCCATTGTCTTCATAGAACAGCACCCTACCAATATAGTGGAACCTATGCCCCCAGCTCATGCATTTGGTAAGCTGTATGGCGAAATGAGCATCAACAGCTGGAACCGAGAGGCGGTGGAAAAGAGTATGCAAGTCATTGAAAATCTGGTAGCCAGCATTCCTATGGTGCATTTAAAATGCAACATGGAGCAGGATGCTGTGAATACCTTAAAGAACTACCTGCATGAGAAAGCTGGATACTGATGCTTACATCTCTACCCTACGTGACCTGGTAAATCAGGGCAAGGAGGTGCGACTGATCATCTCGGGAAGTAGCATGACCCCTTTCCTGGTACACGAACGAGATAGCATTCTCTTTTCCAAGCCAGATTCTCCGCTTAAACGTGGGGATATGGTGTTCTACCAACGTGAGAACGGGCAGTTTGTCATGCATCGCATCTTGCATGTGAAGCCAGAAGGACTCTATATAATAGGTGATGCGCAGGTAGAAATAGAAGGACCCGTGAATCCTTCGTGTGTATTTGCACGAATAACCAAGATAAACCGTAAGGGAAAATGGATAGGTCCCGGCCAGTTCTGGTGGTGGTTCTTCCAGCATATCTGGCTGAGCATAATTCCATTACGCCCTTATATCATAAAATTATTAAGTTTAATCAAATAGAAGGAAATGAAAAAGATGATGAAACTGGGTGCACTCTGCTGTACCCTGATGCTGGCACTAGTGCTGGCTTCGTTTACAGAGAAACCTCAGGAGGATCCTACACTGGAAGGTACCTGGATTGAGGTGTTCTATGAGTTCAACTTTGATGCCGGGAAAGTAGAAAGCATGAAGTACAACTTCAATGCCATGCTGTCTAACCAGGAGAAGTGGATCTATACCTCTCAAGGAGAGAACCAGTACAACCTGAAAACCTCCTACTTTCACCGAGGCGAAGGTTTCGTAGAAGACGGAGATTTTGACATCAAGGTGGTAAACAACATGTATGTCACTGAGTTCGACAGCAATTTCAAGGTGGTGGAGCTTACGGCGGATAAGCTGGTGGTGGAATGTTACAACGACACCACGCTGAAGGAACGAAAGACTTTCAAGAGAAGCAAGTAATAAAGGATTCTAAATAAAAAGGCTTCCCAATCTTTTATAATGATGGGAAGCCTTTTTTATTTTCAGATATTAATTAACGCTCCATTTTAGCTTAAGAAAGGATTGCTTCCTTAACAGAGTCGATAATGTACTGTACTTCTTCATCGGTGACACAAGGACCGGATGGAAGACACATTCCTACTTTAAATAAGGCTTCACTGACCCCATTTACATAGGCTGGATTATTCTGATAGACAGGTTGTTTGTGCATTGGTTTCCAAAGTGGACGGCTCTCAATGTCCTTCTTATCCAGATACATGCGAAGTGCTTCTACATTGTCATTTGGCTGGCAGTCGGTAATCGGGCTATCTACTACGTGGGTTACTCCTGCAGCACCACCTACTGCGCCCTGAATGACTTGTTTGTATGCTAATTCTTGTCCTTTAATCTTTAAATCTGGATCTAAAGTAATGGTATTCAGCCAGTAATTACTGTCACACTTCTCATCGGGATTCTTATGGAACGAAATTCCTGGCATATTCTTGAATCCTTCTTCATACATCTTTGCAATATGCTGGTGATGATGGATGTGCTCATCAAGTACAGTCATCTGACCACGACCGATGCCCGCACAGACATTGCTCATGCGGTAGTTGTAACCAATAGCTGTATGCTGGTAATAAGGATAGCTGTCGCGAGCCTGCGTAGCATACCACATAATGGTCTGCTTGTCTTGAGGATTCTCACAAACCAAGGCGCCACCACCGCTGGTGGTAATCATCTTGTTTCCATTAAAGCTCAGTACACCGTATTTTCCAAAAGAACCCAGGACCTGTCCGTTCCAACGGGAACCAAGACCCTCGGCTGCATCTTCAATGACAGGAATATCATACTTTCTACTGATAGCCATAATCTTGTCGCACTGGTAAGGCATGCCATAGAGTGCTACTGGAATAATGGCTTTAGGCTTCTTACCTGTTTTTGCCATTCGGTCCTTAATAGCCTCTTCCAGTAAATCGGGATCCATGTTCCAAGAATCCTTCTCAGAATCTACAAATACAGGAGTAGCACCCAGATAGGTAACTGGATGAGAAGAGGCACAGAAGGTAAAGCTCTGCACAATTACCTCATCACCAGGCTGTACACCACAACCAATAAGTGCCAGATGAACAGCAGCTGTACCTGCAGAAAGTGCTACAACTTCATGATCGGGCGAAACAAACTGTTTCAGGTCTTCTTCAAAAGCATTCACATTAGGTCCCAGAGGCACCACCCAGTTGGTATCGAATGCTTCCTGAATGTATTTCATTTCCTGGCCAGACATGTGGGCCAGACAAAGGTAAATTCTCTTTGCCATATTTTCATCTTTCTTGGTAGTACTATGCAAATATACGATTTATACGCGGGAAAAATGAGTTAAAACAACAAGAAATAATAATAAAACGACAAAAAAAGACAGCTCCCAGAAGGAAGCTGTCCTTTATACTAAAACTTAATCAAAATTAGTCTGTGATACCGATAGTAACACGGTTCATGTCATTCTCAGCGAATGGCTGCTCCTTGTCACCCTTAGAATCAACGGTCATACGAGCGCGATCGATACCCAGCTCATTCAAAGCATCAGCAACTGCCTGTGCACGACCTGCAGCCAAACGAGCATTGATACGAGCGTTACCTGTACCCTTATCAGCATAACCAGTCAAAACAACCTTAGTTTCTGGATACTTCTTCATGTAATCAGCCAGGTCACGAACCTTCTGCATTTCAGAATCAGCAGCGATAACCTTGTTGATAGTGAAGAATACGTTGATACGCATTGGCTCACGCTTTGGCTCTGGCTTAACAACTGGCTTTGGCTCTTCCTTAACTGGCTCAACAACCTTTGGCTCTTCTACTACTGGAGCTGGTACATAAGTAACAGTCTTAGTATAAGCCTTACCCAAACGGAAGGTCAAACCTGCCAATACATTGAAGTACCAGTCAGCGTTACCAGCCTTCTTAGAGTTGAACTTATCAGAAAGGATATTAGCGTTACCCTCGATGTTGAAGTCAACAGCATCGCTCAAACGGATACCCAGAATCAAACCAGCACGGCCCTGGATAAAGTTCTTGCTATCCTGCCACAAATATTCCATCTTGTATGAACCATGATCGATAGCATTTGCTTCGTCATTGTTATAAGCGTGGTTCAAACCAAGACCAGCGAAAGCAGACAAGCTAACTGGACGGTTATACTTGTAACCTGCGATCAGGTTGCTCAAGTTGAACAATGCATCTACGTTACCAGACAACTGGTTGTACTTATACAACTCAGAGCTTGCAGGCCATCCACCCTTACCGGTGAAACCCTGTACACCAAAGCGAAGACCAAATACTGGGTTGAAGTGATAACCCAAAGCTACCTGACCAGCGAAAGAATTCAGGTCACCGAACTTAGCCTCACCTAAAGTATGACTTAAACCACCACCAAGTGAAAGAGTTGCATGTGGCTTAAAGGTAATCTCTTCGTTAGATTCCTGTGCGAACATAGAACCGCTGAACAAACACAATGCACCAGCGATTAAAAGACTTTTTAACTTCATAATGATAAAATTTATTAACTATAGTTTAATATGTTATGCAAAAGTAGTAAAAATAGTAGAATACACCATACAAATTTGTCCAAAAACTTATAATATATTTAAGAATCTGGAACAAACTAGTCGTAAAAAGAAAAATAATAACAATTATACAAATTTAAAGAATAAAAAAAAAGAGTTAGGAAAACCTAACTCTTTCACTATTCTGCTATAATAGATTTATTTCCACCTATATACTTCTGCATAATACTATCATTAATAATGATAATCTTATCAGCTCTAGGAAGCGTACGAATAACTGATGCTTCATGGATCTCACCTTCTTGTCGAATATAGTTTACAACTATTGAATCGTGAAAACCAAACATACCGCCAGAAATATGAGCATTATTAAATTGAAGCTTTAAAGGTCCATCTTCAGTCTGTAGTAAAAGAAGACCTGTAGAATCCATATTTTCTACATACCCCTTCGTTTCGATTAAAAAATCAGTTTTTGGCTTCGGATGTGAACACGAGAGCAAAATAGATGAAACAAAGATGAACAGAAATGGTTGTGCAAAACGTGAAATTAAATTACAACTCATGCAGAAAAATTATTTTTGATTCATTTTTTGCTCCAAAAGCTTAACACTTGACTCCATTGACTTTATCTGTTCAGGAGTCATAGGAACACTATCAATTAAAAGCTCTTTTGAATAATCAACCTTGTTATCAATAAAAGTGCCCTGTTTGGTAATTAACTTGATACCAAATGCATCAGCATGCTTTTCCTTCAAATCACCTACATATTCCACAACAACAGAATCACCCACCATAATGGCATCAGACTTAGCAAGATTTGCTAAGTTAAAATCAATAGAATAATCACCAATCTCAAGAATTAGCTGATCTGCATCAAAACTAGAGACTTTACCAGAACAAGTCTTCAGTTCCTCTGAGCATGAAGCAAAACCAAATAATCCACAAACGAATAAAATTACATAACCAAATCTTTTCATATATATATAAGGTTTAAAAAAGGAGCGCTCTGGAAGAACGCTCCTTTTATTAATTATTGATCGAATTGTTCAATTACATTCTTTCAACGTCAACTGGCAACTTGATGTCCATCTTGTGACCGAACATGTCTGAAACAGTGATAGTCAAAGTAGACTTAACAGTAGCAGTTGGGTTAGCCTCAGCGTCAGTACGTACTGGCTTGAATACGATCTCATCGTTAGTGTTAGACTCGAATGTGAAGTATTCCTCTTCGTTGTTAACGTCAGAAGTAACCTTAGCACCCTCGAACTTCAAGTATACAGCAGTCAACAACTTAGACAGATCACCGCTGAACATTTCATTGTTGTAAGCGTTAGTTGAAGCAAGAGTCTTCAAGTTAACCTTGTACTCGTGACCATAGGTAGTCTTGTTGGTAGCAGGAGTAACAACTACATCCTTACCCTCAGCATCCTTACCCATGATGTTCTGCCATGCCCATTCACCCTGAGCCTCATACCAGCAAGCGTATACAGTGTTGAACTTCTCTACGTCAACGATGTAAGGAACCAAGTTACCCTTGTTATCCTTAACGCTAGATACAAGACCGTAGTTATAAGTTACTGTAGTAGCGTGTGCAGTCTTGTTGTCAACCAACTCGTTTGCAGCAAGCAAGCTATAGTCTGCACCAGTTACATCATTAGCATCTGCATAATCCTTAGCCTTCTCATTGTAGATAGAAGTAGCAAAAGAGAAGATGTAGTTAGGATCTTCCAAACCATTGAATGCATTCTCCAAATACTTGTGACCTTCAACCTCATTTGCAGGAGTAGCAGTAGAGATAGTATAAGCCTCCTTATTAGAAGAATCCAGACGGTTCATGTAAACAGTCCAAGTACCATTTACAATCTGCTTGTCCTTAGCACTCCAACCTGCAGGAGCTGCAGTAGGCATCTTCTTAGTAACAACAGCCTTAACCAACATCTGGTCAGCACCGTGGTCAGCAGACTTAGCCAAAATCTCAGACATAGAGAATGTACCGTTATCAGCGAACTTAGAAGCATTAGCATTCTTGATAACCAACTTAGCGAATGCAGCCTTGCTCAAATCAGTTTCAGCAGTCTTCTTATCCTTAGCAAACAACAGAACATCGAACTTCTCTGGAGTACCCTTGTCAGCAGACCATGCCTCAAGTACAGTACCGAATGCCTTCAACTTATCGTTATCCAAAGCGATGAAGTCAGTTTCGAAATCTGCACCGTTCTTAGCGATAGTAGCAACACCCTCGATAGTGTAAGCAGCATCCTTGTTAGCAACTACTACGTAGAATGCCTTACCATCTGGATCAATCAAAGTACCATTTACGTTAACAGCGTATACACGGAAACCGATTACATCAGTTACAACGTTACCCAGGTTCTCAACCTTAATAGTACCCTCAGTACCATCAATGTACTTGTTCAAACCAGCGTAAGTATAAGAATTCCAAGCATTGATCTCAGAAACAGAAGTTTCAGTTGGGTCCATGCCAGCCTCACCTGTAGTACCCTTACCAACGAATGGAATATCAAGAACTACATAGAAGCCCTTAATCTTCTCGTTGTCATGCTCAGTCAAAACGATATCAATAGCTTCACCTGCCTGAACACGCAGAGTTTCCATAGCCTTACGATCATCGTTAGCATCAGCAACAGTGTTAGCAGGATCCTTAACGATAGCAGCAGCAGCCTTACCATCCTTCCAAGCCAACTCATCAGTAGTGTAACGGTTGTGGATCTTAGCAACAACTGTATCATTTACAGTGAAATCCAAGTTAGCGCAAGCAGCAGCTTCCTGAGTACCAATAGTCAAATCATAAGCAGTGATAGCCTTACGATCTGCATCGGTAGTATTGCAAGCAGCCAAAGCGAAACGAATAGCCTTAGTAGTCTGAGCATCAACCTTAAGAGTAGTAGCAGCAACGAAGTCCTTAGCAACGAAGTTAGGCTTCAAGTTAACTGTTACATCCCAAAGGCCGTTACCAGCAGTACGGGTAAGAGGCTTCTTTGTTTCAAATGCCTTAGCAGTAATAGTAGTAAACTCATCCAAAGTAGCACCCTGAGAGTTAACCAACTGCAAAGCAGCCTTGGTCAAATCTGCATTTGTAGGCTGTACACGAACAACAACTGGCTCAGCAGCATATGTTACAATGTTACCCTTCTTGAATTCAACATCCTTGTTAGGACCGAATACGTTGTCAACCTCTGTTGCAGTCAATACTGTCAGATCAGTAAATTCATGACCACCCATACCTGCCTGATCAGTTGCGCAATACAACTCGATGCTGGTAATCATTGAACCTACCATCTCTTCAATTTCTGCCTTCATAGTCTCGAACTTCTCCTGGAGCTCAGCCAACTGCTTAGCGCTAGCCTCTTCGATTTCCTTCTTCAAGTTCTCAACTTCCTTCATAGCAGCCTCCAAAGCAGCAACGCGCTTCTCCAGAGCAGCAACATCAGTAGCATCAGCCTTCTTCTGAGCCTCAGCAAGAGCAGACTGAGCAGTGCTTAAAGCAGACTGCAAGCTAGACTGTAATGCTGTAACATCAGATGCCAAAGCCTTCTGATTAATCTGTTCCTGCAAATCCTTGATGTCGTCATCATAGTCTTTACAAGACACGAATGTACCTGATACAGTTGCCAAAGCTACTGAAAACAGGACAGCCTTTAAAAACTTTCTTTTCATGTTGTTAAAAATTTTAATTTATAAATTAAAAAACTAGTAGTTGTTTTTTATTTCATATTTAATAATGGAAAATGTTTTTCATTCGTTTTACGTATCCTCATTATCCCCTGCATCTATATCTTGGTCTTCCCTGGGCCAAATTCCATAGTATTTACCTTATAATATATATGCCTAAACACAATTCGGCCGTAATCCAAGCGGATGAGCCACACTTTCTTTGTGCAAAGGTAGCAATTTTTAAGATATAAGAACTAATTTTCCTATCTATTTTACACTTTAGACCAAACAATTTTAAGAATCTGGAATTTTCTTCCTGAAAAAGTTATTTTTACCCCTAAAAAACATCTAAAAACAGGCCGTTTTTACCAATTGTGTGCGCAAACAAGAATAGCACATAGCCCCCTATTTATGGCGCTTTGCGTACAATTTTAGCACAACACAATAAAAATCAATAAATAAACATTATTCTTCTAAACTAAAACGTAAGAACTGACACTCAAAAGGCACAAAAAAAACAGCCTCATACAAAGGAGACTGTTGGCTATATAAAACAACAAGAGTATGATTTATTTCTGATTCTTCAAGAAAGCACCAGGACTAGTTCCTGTTATCTTCTGAAACCAGTCATAAAAAGAACTCTTGGAAGTAAATCCTGTGCCAGCTGGGAGATGATCAAATTGAATGGAGCCATCTTTCAAAGCTTCCTGAGCATAGCGGATACGATACTGATTAACCAGTGTACGAAAATTGCAATTAAAATGCTGATTAATGGTATTGGACAGATAAGTGGTATTTGTTCCTACAATCTTACTGAATTTAATAAGAGACAAATCTGGGTCGAGAAACATTTTCTTGTTTTCCAGACAATCTATAACTTTATCATAAATAACTTCCTGAATACCATCCATAGCCAAGAACCGCTAAATAGTTAAACCACAATGCAAAACTAAACATTTTTTAAGAAATAAGAATACAAAACTTTTACTTTTCGACTTTACTTATCTCATAATTTTAAGAATTAGGAAATAAAAGGCCTGTTATTCCCCATAAAAAAACTAACTTTGTGGCGATAACTATATTTACGGAAGTGAAACAACTATATAATTATGTATCTATACGGCGCCAGCGGACATGCTAAAGTAATCATGGACATTCTGAAAGCCCAGGACATGGAAATTGAAGGTTTACTGGATGATAATCCGGAAATCAACGAGCTCATGGGCATTCCGGTCCTGCACAACCGTGCTGACCTCTACCCTATTATTATATCCATTGGCAACTGCAGAATCCGAAAAATGATCTCTGAGCGAATAGCACAGGCATTAAAGGCAACCCCTTTTGACAAAGCTATCTTCGGAACAGCCATTCACCCCACAGCCATCATCAGTGAGAGCGCCAATGTGGGTGCGGGCAGTGTGGTCATGCACGGAGCAATTATCCAGACCTGCACACAGATAGGACGGCACTGTATTGTGAATACAGGAGCACGCATTGACCATGAGTGTGAGATTGGGGATTATGTACACATTGCTCCGGGCGTTACACTAAGTGGCGACGTGCATGTGGGCGATGGCTCCTGGATTGGTGTAGGCGCCACAGTCATTCAGGGAGTAAGAATAGGTAAGAACGTGATGATAGGCGCCGGCAGTGTGGTGGTGAAGGATATTCCTGACAACTGTACCGCCTATGGCGTTCCCTGCCGTGTGGTGAAAACTGAAAAATGAAAACTATGAAGACAGAGAAAAAGAAAGTATTACGCGTAAGCACCATTCCCCTGTCCCTAAACTTGCTTCTGAAAGGACAGCTGAAGATGCTGAACGAAGAATATGAGGTAGTGGCAGTTTCCAGCCCAGGCGAAGATTTAAAAATGGTAGAAGAGAGAGAAGGCGTTCGCATAGTGGAATTGCCTATGGAACGCAGAATCTCCTTGTTCAAAGACATTCGCTCACTCTGGGCCATGATCAAGCTCATCCGAAAGGAGAAGCCCTGGATGGTCTATTCTCTCACACCGAAAGCGGGTCTGGTAACCATGATAGCCGGAAAGCTGTGTGGAGTACCCGTGAGAGTACACATGTTCACCGGACTGGTCTTCCCTACGGCCACTGGTCTGAAACGACAAATTCTGATGTTCACAGACCGTCTGACCTGCTTCTGTGCCACCGTGGTGAATCCAGAGGGAGAAGGCGTGAAACGTGACCTGGAAAGGTATCACATCAGCAGCAAACCGCTCACCATTATCGGAAACGGAAACATCAACGGTCTGGACATGGAATTTTACGACCGTACACCTGAAGTGCTGGAAAGAGCCAAGGCTTACCAGAAAGAAGGCACAACCACCTACTGCTTTGTGGGCCGAATCGTAGGCGACAAGGGTATTAATGAGCTGGTTTCTGCCTTCAAGAGATTCCATGCAGAACACCCAGCCACCCGCCTACTGCTGGTAGGGCCGTTTGAAGACAACCTGGACCCTGTATCGGAGGAAACCAGAAATACTATAGAGACCTTATCGGCCATAGAGGCTGTAGGCTGGCAGAGTGACGTACGTCCGTTCCTGGCAGCCAGCGATGTCTTTGTCTTCCCAAGCTATCGCGAAGGATTCCCGAATGTAGTGATGCAGGCCGGAGCATTGGGATTGCCAAGCATTGTGACCGACATTAACGGAAGCAATGAGATTATCCGGAACGGGGAAAACGGTGTCATCATTCCTAGCAAGGATGAGGAAGCGCTGTACCAGACCCTGAAGGATACCCTGGAAAATCCAGATAAATGGAAGACTATAGCAGCAAATGCCAGAGAAAGCATAGCCCGCCGCTATGAACAGCAGATGCTCTGGAAGGAAATCAAGAAATTCTACAAGCAACAGGAAGGATGATTTACAGCAACTACATAAAAAGAGGAATTGATTTCTGCATAGCGCTGATAGGCTTTCTGTGCAGCCTGATTATCCTGATACCGACCATCCTCTTCCTGCATTTTGCCAACAAAG
Organism: Bacteroidaceae bacterium; assembly: GCA_024401095.1. Classification (GTDB taxonomy): domain Bacteria; phylum Bacteroidota; class Bacteroidia; order Bacteroidales; family Bacteroidaceae; genus Minthousia. The sequence goes on along the minus strand of JAKSLR010000003.1, from coordinate 48,203 downwards.
GTGCAGGGGTGTTCTTCTTTCAGCCCCGTCCGGGCAAGAACGGGAAAATCTTCAAGGTAATCAAGTTCAAGACCATGACCGACGAGAGAGATGCAGCCGGAAACCTGCTGCCCGATGAAGTACGCCTGACTAAGGTAGGTAAATTCGTGCGCTCTACCAGTATTGACGAGCTTCCGCAGCTGATTAATGTACTGAAGGGCGACATGTCTCTCATCGGTCCCCGCCCGTTGCTGGTGCAGTACCTGCCCCTCTATTCTCCAGAACAGGCCCGAAGACATGAGGTGCGTCCGGGAATCACAGGATGGGCACAGATCAACGGCAGAAACACCATCTCCTGGAAAAAGAAATTTGAGTACGACGTGTGGTATGTAGACCACATCTCCTTCCTGCTGGATCTGAAAATCATCTTCCTGACCGTGAAGAAGGTGTTTGTGCGCGAAGGCATTTCACAAGAAGGACAGGCTACCATAGAGCCGTTTAACGGAAACAATTAAACATGGCAGAGATAAACAATGAACAAGATAGCGCTTTTCAATCCCTGAGTGAATTGAAAAGGCGATGGAAAGAAGGAACATTCAAGGAAATCTGGGACGACTGGAAATGGATCTTCACCTATAGCGTGCGCTATAAAGGAGTCATACTCTATTATTTAATTCTAGGTATGATTTCCACCTCTCTGGGATTAGTCAGCAGTGTAGCCGGAAAATATATCATAGACATTGTTACCGGATACCAGACCGACAAGCTCTGGGTGCTGATCGTCTTGGCTGTAGGAAGTTCCCTCTTTAGCCTGACCATTGGTAATTACCTGGGTAGACTGAACCTGAAACTGGGAATCAATATCGGAAATGACATACAGGCGGATATTTTCGGGAAAATCATAGATGCCGACTGGAAATCGATCAGCAAGTTCAGCAACGGTGACGTGCTGAACCGTTTCACCAATGATATAGGTACCGTGGGCAGTAATGCCATAGGATGGCTGCCAAGCGTGGTGCTGACCGTATACCAGTTCATTGCCACCTTCTGTGTCATCTGGTACTACAATCCCGTCATGGCACTCTTTGCCTTTGCCAGTGCTCCGTTTACCCTCATCGCCAGTAAGATTGTCATCAAGAAACAGCGCGAATACGGAAAGAAGGTTCGTGCCATGAGTTCTGATGTGATGGCTTTCCAAATGGAAACATTCTATAACTTTGATACCATCAAGTCGTTCGGCGTGGCAGACCAATACACCAAAAAGCTGAAGTGGTGGCAAAGAAGATTCAAGGACATGCAGCTGGACTACAACTGGTTCTCCATCAAGACCAACATCTATTTCTCTATAGTGGGCATGCTGGTTGGCTTCAGTGCTTTCGGCTACTGTCTGTGGCTGCTCTGGACCCACCAGATTACCTATGGAACCATGACGCTTTTCTTGCAACAACGTGCCCAGCTAGAGGGAGCCTTCAGCGGGTTAATCAGTATTATTCCAGGATTCCTGAACAGTTCCATTTCAGCCCATCGTGTCCGTGAACTGGTACAGCTTCCAAAGGAAGTACACCTGCCACAGAGCAGTGACCTGAACCGCTACATAGACGAAGGATTTACCGTAAAAATGGACGATGTAGACTTCTCTTATGTAGAAGACAAGAAAGTGATTACAAACTCTGATTTCCAGGCACATCCTGGAGAAATTGTAGCACTGGTTGGTCCGTCTGGTGAAGGAAAAACAACCTTGATACGTCTGATCTTGGGCTTAACACATCCAGACCGAGGTAAGGCTTCACTGGTAACCAGAGACGGCACTGAAGTAGAAATGAATGCGGACACCCGTCATCTGTTCTCTTATGTTCCACAAGGCAACACCATCATCTCTGGTACTGTGGCCGAAAATATGCGATTAGCAAAAGAGAATGCTACCGACGAAGAAATCATAGAAGCACTGAAGATAGCCTGCGCCTGGGACTTCATAGAGAAGCTGCCGGACACCATCAATACCCAGATAGGTGAACGAGGAAGAGGCTTTTCTGAAGGTCAGGTACAGCGTATTGCCATTGCCCGTGCCGTGCTGCGTGATGCTCCTATCATGCTGATGGACGAGGCCACCTCTGCCCTGGACATTACCACCGAGCGTAAGGTACTGAAGAGCATTGTGCAACAACGCCCGAACAAGACCTGCATTGTGACCACACACCGACCTACTGTTCTGAACCTGAGCCAGCGCGTTTACCGTGTAATGCAGACCAAGGTTACAGAGCTGAGCGAGGAAGAATCCAGTCGCATGGCCATGGATTTCTAAATTTTCTTTACGTTCTTTCTTTTTCTAAAAAGAAAAATGCTATCTTTGTCGGGGAAAGAATGTGAACCTTGTGAAAAAACTATTAACCTATACATTATGCATGCTCTTTGTGCTTGTACTGGCCGGTTGTCAAAACCAGCCAACGGGTCCGAAGCGCAGCGTCCTGGTTTTTCACAGTTACGAAAACAAAGGAGAAGAAGGTTTACCTTTCCGCTGGTACATGGAACGAGAGTTCAGGAGGCAAGGCATCAATGCCGAAGTGCACCATGTCTATCTGGACAGGGTACACCGCACGGAAAGCAACCTGGAACGTAACCTCTTCCCTTATCTCCTGGACTCCATCCAAAACATCTGGAAACCTGAGGTCATCCTGGTGAACGATGACCCGGCATACCGCATGCTCCTGTCGGACAGTCGAGACCACATTTACCGGGAAATACCCGTGGTTTTCAGCGGTGTAAACCTGCTCATTCCCGACACGCTGCAAGAGCATGAGAACTTCACAGGTTTTGAGGACAGGATAGACTATGCCCGAAACCTGGAACTGGTACACCAGCTTACCAAAGACCCGAACATCATCATTGAGCTGGACAGCCTGCCAGATTTTGACGACTACCTGCGCAACGACCTGTACGAGGTACTGCAAGACACCCTGTTCTATGTGAACAACGGCGATTTTCATCTCCACAACCTGTTCAATGTGGGACAACGGAAGATCTGTGTGACACCGATTTCCCTGCTTAACCCTATCCTGAATTCTTCCAAGAAGAATGACATGGTGCTGGCCAGAGAGAATACCAACACCATCCACAGGAACGCCGGGAATTACCACTTCCTGAACATCAAGCATGACATTTTCAGCGAGGTTTTCATCAAACAGAGCGGTGTACCTCAGTTCACGGCCATACGTGAAGGATTTGGCAACCGGGAAAAGCCAATCTACCTCTGCGGGTATTTTACCGACCTGCAGACCCAAATCTCCGATCAGGTGCACTATGCCGTGAGAATACTGAATGGAGAACAACCCCGAAAACTCCCTGTAGCTATACATTCCAAGGATTTTCACATGGATTACAATGCCTTGAAGATTCTGGGCTCACTGCAGCAGACCGAAGCAAACAAAGCCTTGAAGGAACTGGATTTTGAAACTTGCAAGGACATCTTTCACATGGTCAATGTTCCTTATCGCATTAACCGTCCTAAACTGTTCTGGGGCTCTATTCTGCTGTCTGCCGCATTCCTCCTGAGCATTCTGGGTTTTCTGTTCTTCATTCTGATAAGGAAACAAGTGAGGGCCAGAAAGATAATCGAGGAGGAAATAAAGGCTGAGACTCACCTGAACACCCAGATTCTGAACGACACCAACAGTTCCGTCTGGCGATTTGCAAAGGGTGTAATTGAGATGCCTCTTGAATTTGCCAAGAAAAACGGAATTCCAAAGAAAATCAAGGTTGAGGAAATCTGTCAAATGATTTCGGAAGATACACTTCCGGATTTCCAGAAGCTGGTGTTTGGAAAATCCTTCCTGGGACAGAAGAAGATACGCATCAAGATCAGCTTTAACCAACAGAAGACCTGGCACTGGTACGACGTGATCTGTAACCTTACTGAGGAAGCTATCCAGAACTGGACCCTCAGCGGCCTGTTCATCAACGTAGACAATGAGATAGAGCACGAAAAGCAACTGGAAAAGGCGCTGGCACAGGCCAGGGAGATTGAGCTCAAGGAGCACTTCCTGGAAAACATATCATCTAATCTGCAGTCGCCCCTGCAACAGGTACGTTACCATGCCCGTATGATGACCGATCCTGAGGTTGTCCTTTCCCCAGAAGAAAAAACGGAACTGAGCCACAAGATCAACGTGAGTGTGCAGAGTCTGCTGGACAACATAGACTCTGTGGTAAAAAGCTCCTCCAAGGTCATCATGCTACCGATATTCCTCCTGTGCTGCGGATCATTCTGCGGATGTGAAGACAGCCGTGAACCGCTGAAGGTCATGATTATCCATCAGTACGACAAAAAGCTGAAGGGCTATGAGGAGTTCCATGATGCCATTACCAAGACCTTCCTTTCTTCGGGCTATACCCCCGAATACAGGCATATCTACCTGGACCTGCTAGACCAGTCGGTATCCCCTACTTTCAGACGAGCCCAGTTCATTGATTCCGTAAATGCGGGAGAATGGAAAGCCGACGTCATTCTGGCAGAAGGCGACCGTACCGCCTGGTACACCTCTGACTCCATAAACAGCAACATTCCAAGCTACAGAAACAAGGTTCCGATGGTTTACGGTGGCATTGCCAATCCGAACTGGAACAAACTGGGTTCCCAGCCTAACACAACAGTCATTACAGACCCACTGGACCTGACCAAGAACGTGAACCTGGCCCATGAATTCTCCAATGACAACTTCATTGTGGTAGAAATGGATTTTTTCCGTGATGACCTACCAATCAGGGAACAGATCCGAAAAGACCTGAGACCGGCTCCGTACATTGACAATTCAGACTTTCACCTGAAATCGCTGAGCGAAAATACCCTCTCCGGTGAGCTGAAGGACAGCATTATTGTCATGACTTACAGTGCCTACGACTCAGATTCAAATGCACACAAGGGAAATTCTGAGAATACTGGTCCCCGTCTGGTGATGGAACAGATCATGAATTCCAGCAGGCATCCGCATCTGGTATTGAAATACGACATCTATGGAGATGCCTTCTCTACCACCGCGTCGCTTCCGCAATACACATCCAGACGTGAGCTGCTTGGAAATGGCGAAGCCAACTTCGTGGCAGGCTATTTTGCAGATTACCAGACAGTAGGAAAAGACATGGCCGAAGCTGCCATCTACCAGATACAGGGCAAGAGAAATGTGTTCTCCACCCGCACCCATGAGAAGCACTATTTCATGGACTACGATGCCATGAAGGCCATGGGGCTGGATTATCAGAATTACAAGAAGCAATACATCATCAAGAACGTACCGGAAAAGGTGGCCAACTCGTTACGCCACAAGCTGACCCGTGCCAGTCTGGCATTCCTGTCACTTCTGGCTTTCATTTCACTCTTTTATTTTGTGAGAAGAGCGAGCAAGAAACGGAACGAGCAGATCCGGATCATGCTGAAAGATGAGCATGAACTTGGCGTCATGGCTTTACAAGGTGCCAGAAACCACTACATTGCCAATCTTTCCGAGATGAAAAACATGATTGAGCTCATTGATCCTTCCTACCAGGAGCAGATCCAGCAAATCAAGGAAACACTCGACCTACCGGGCAAATACATGTTCCGTATTCATGCTGCCATAGAGCTGGCCGGACGCTACGACTGGTGGCAGCTCAGATACGCCGTGGCAGAAGAACAGAACGGCAACATGGCCTTGGAGGGTCTGCTCATCAACATCAATGAAAGCATTGCCTACGAGCAGAAACTGCGCAAGGCAGAGGAGCTGGAAAAGGAAGCGAAACTAAAGGAAAAATTCCTCTGGAAGATTGCTCACGAAATCAGAACACCGCTGAATTCCATCATGGGCTTCTCTCAGATTCTGGCTTCCACAGAGGTAAAGCTGGAGAAAGATGAAAAGGAGGAAATGCGAATTGCCATTCAGGACAGTTCCGACGCCTTGCAGAAAATCATCACGGACATTATACAGTATGCGCACATCATCAACAAGAAGGAGATGCTGAAGATGGAAGACGTGAATGTAGGCGACTTTGTCTGCGACCTGGCTCAAAGGGCACAAAACTGGATCAAGCGTAAGCCAAACATTGAACTGGAAGTTGTTCCTGGCAGAAACGGAATCCACATAGAAGCCGATGAAGAAAAGCTGAACAAAGCCCTCATGCAGTTACTGGACAATGCCCGAAAATTCACCGATAAAGGCAAGATAATCATAGGCTGGGACTACAACCTGGAACGAAAGGAAGCCGAAATATACGTAGAAGATTACGGACAAGGCATTCCAGAAGACAAGCTCCCTGCCCTGTTCAGCATGTTCTGGAAAAACAACAGCTTTATTCCAGGCTTGGGCATCGGACTGAACATAGCCTTGAGCTATGCCAAAGAAATGAATGGTAATCTGACCGTTGAGACCGAAGAAGGCAACGGCAGCAGGTTTATGTTGACATTCCCAGCTAAACAGCTATGAAGAAGTTATACTACATATTGATCCTCCTGACAACAGCCCTCACACTAGGGGCATGCAGCGACAAGACCGACGGAAACATCCGCCGGGTAGTAGTACTTCACTCCATCGACGATACGGGAGATGAAGGAGTGCCGTTCCAGAAATACATGGCAGACAGGTTCAAAAGTGCGGGAATAAAGGCAGACATCCACCATCTTTACCTGAACCAGCTTCGCAATCCTTTCGACTATACCGGAGAATTCTATCTGAGGGAATACGCAGACAGCCTTCGCAAATGGGATCCAGAAGTCATTCTGGTCAATGAAGACCTGGCTCTGGAATGGGTCTTCAAGACCGGTGAGACTGCCCATTTATCAGAATCTACCAAAGTGCTGGACAGCTATTTCAAGCGTGTTCCACTGGTCATGGCGGGTATCAACAGACTGGACAAGAACCAATATAACCGATATACCAACATTACAGGATTTGAAGATATCATAGACCTGAAAAAGAATCTGAGTGTTGCAACCCTGATTTCCGGCGACCAGTCTGTTACCATAGAGATGGATCATACGGAATACGACGCAAAGCTGCAGCAGGAACTGACAGACCAGATTAACGACCCGAATAATTATCTGATCAATACGGAATACCTGATTGATTCAGAAGACAGGAACTATATCCAGAAAAACTATCCAGGAAAGACCATTGTGACCTTCATGTCGGCCCGAAATCCTGAGACAAACCGAGACTACAGCAAGGACGTTCCCGACAGCATAGCCAATGCCGAACTGATAAACCGGATGAATGGCATCTCTTTATTCAGGAAATACCTGGACGAATGCAAGAAAGCACCAAACTGTCAGCTACAGGTGAAGCACGACGTATACAGCAACACCTTCATTCATCACTCCCAGTTCCCACAGTTCACCAGCATAAGACGCCAGTTCAATGACCCAAAGCATTTCCTGGTAGCCGGTTACTTCAGCAGCATGGAAACCCAAATCAAAGACCAGGTGAAATATGCTGTGCTCATACTGAACGGAGCTTCTCCTAAGAGTCTGGCCTTGAACCAGCACGAGAAAAACTACCACATGGATTACATTGCCATGCAAGAGTTCAAGCCAGAGCCACTGGTTTACAAAGACTGGGAAGACCAATACAACATTATCAATGCTCCTTTCTGGGTACGGCATCCAAATTATTATACAGCCATGCTGGTAATTCTCTTGGCAGTAATCTTCGGCCTGCTGGCATTGGCTACCTTGCATCTGATCAAGCTCTATTACAAGGCAGACAAAGGCTACCTGATCAACCTGAAGAAAGAAGAGGAACGCAGAATGTTTACCCTTTCCAGTGTGAATGCGGATCTCTGGCACTTCAAGGAAGACAAGATACATGTCTACATCTATTCCTTCGAAGAATCCGGTACTGAGCGTGACTTTACTGTTGATGAATTCCGGAAAATGGTCCTTCCTGATAGCCTTTCTTCTTTTGACAGCGTGCTGAACTTTGGGAACCACAAGGGAAAGAACAAATTAAGGCTACATATCAGTGAAGACGGTACCCTGGAGAACTCGCACTGGTATGAACTGAACTACACCGTGGATGAGAAAAACATCCAGAAAAAAGAACTCATGGGCATCAACATTCTGATTGACGATATCATTGCTACCGAAGAAAAGCTGAACAACATACATGAGCAAATCAACGACAGTGACCAGAAGCAGAACTTCCTGAACAACATTTCTCACGACCTGCGTACGCCACTGAATGCCGTTACAGGATTTGCACAACTCATCACCTCACCGGAACTGGGCTTCAGCCAAGAGGAACTGGCAGAGTTCAACGAGGCTATCCACGAGAACTCCAACATGATGCAGAAAATGATTACCAGCGTGATAGAACAGACAGAGAGCAACTCTACCGATCTGGTAATCAAGCCATTGAAATCCAGTGCATCGCAGTTCATCAAGCGTGTATTCCAGACACATCAAGTCCTGGTACCAGCACATCTGCAGTTGTACATGGAACAAGACCAGCCTGACAGAGCCATCTTCATTGACCCAAACAAGACCAGACAGGTAATGAATAATTTTATTGGCAATGCCTTCAAGTTTACCCCTCAGGGCAGCATTACCATCGGATGGAAATACCTGAAAGAGACCGAAGAAGTACTGTTCTACTGCAAAGATACCGGTATAGGACTGGCCGAAGAGGACCGTCTCCGTGTATTCGACCGTTTCTTCAAAGCCAGTGAAGAAGCGATAGGAACGGGTCTGGGATTAAACATCAGCCGCCAGATCATACTGGAACAAGGTGGTGAAATCGGCGTAGAAAGTAGCCTAGGAACAGGAAGTACATTCTGGTTTAAAGTGAAAGAGTATAAAGGGAATTAAGACATGAACGTACGGAAGAAACACATATTATCTACTCTGCTGGTGCTTGTCATGGCACTGGCTGTACTCCCATCGTGCAACCTGAATCCCAAGAAGGAAGCCAAAGTCATGGTTGTATTCTCTTACGACAAGTCTCACCGCATGTATGACGAGTTCCTGGCAGAGGTGAGAAGTACGCTCTACGATGGAGGTTACAATCCAAATGTGCGAGCAGTCTACATGGATATGGAAAATAGTTCCAGAGATTTCAAAACCACGCTGCAGCAATTCAGAGACAGCATGAAATCCGAAGGTTGGGCACCCGACATCATGTTGTTTGAAGGCGATCGTCCTGCACGTCAGCTCATCACTCCGGAATATGATTCCATCTTTGATTTTAATCGTATTCCTATCGTACTGGGTGCCTTGCACCATCCGAATGCCTGGAAGAATCTGGAAGGTCATACCAACATAGCCAAATGGAGTGATCCGATGGATTTCTGTACCAACATAGACCTGGCAGTAAAGCTAACGGGCATGAACTGCGTGGAGATAGAATTGGACTACGGTGCCCAAGATGACCTGTTGAGAGAGGAACTAAACCAGCAAATCAGTCGTCCTCCGTATGTGAATTACATGGACTTCCATGACTCACGTATTAGTGATACCTACCGGGAAACAACTTTCAAAGACAGTATTATGGTGCTGGTTTACAACACACAGATGCCATGGCTCAATGTAAAAGACGCACGTCCAGACAGCCTGAGTGAAGACTGGGAAACCGGAAATGACCAGCTGAACACCATTTACACCTATGCCTGGAAATACCCACAGCTCATAGTGAAGAAAGACGTATATTCCGACCTGATTGCAACCAAGACCGACCGTCCTCAATTCACAGCAGTAAAGAGTGATTTCGGAAACGGTAAAGGTGATTATCTGGCAGGCTATTTTGCAAGTTACCAGACCATTGCACACGATATTACAGAAACTGCCATTCGTATCCTGGACGGTACTCCACCGAACAAGATTGACATGAAAGAGCATCAGAAACAGATGTGGATGGATTACTTAGCCATGGAACGTCTGGGGATGAACTATGACGACTACGTTGCAGAATTCAATATCATCAATGCGCCGAACAATGTAGCTTACAGGAACCAGTACATCACGACAATCATTGCTTATGTACTGGGAATCATAGGTTTCATAATCCTAATCATCTATATCGTATACAAAATACGAGACAACATCATCAAGCGTGACAAAAAGCGTTTGGAAGAATCTGTCTACATCACCAATCTCTGTCTTCAAGGTGCAGACAGTTATCAGATCTTTACCTCTGACAATATAGAGAAATACATTCAGCATGCTGATGAAGGTCAAGAAGATACCATTCTGAAAATCAAGAACAGCTATGAGGTTCCCGGAGCCTACCGTTTCAAGCTGAAAGGAGACCTGAACAGAAACGGTATCAATGAATTCTGGGAGCTGCGCTATACTATACGCGAAAATCTGGAAATCAACGGATTGTTGCTGAATGTCAACGAAAGAGAACATCAGAAAGAGCAGATGGCAATGGCACTGAAAGCCTCTTTGGAATCACAGAAGAAAGAGAGCTTCATGCTGAAGACCAGTCGTGAAATCTCAACTCCTCTAGATGCCATCCGTAAATACAGTGACCTCCTTACCAGCGGAAACGTGAAGGAAGAAGAGAAGCAGCTACTCAGCGAGAAAATTACAAAAAGCAGTGAGCAACTGACCACCATCATTAACGACATTCTGCTGTTCAGCCGTATTGAGAGTGGACGCCAGCAGTATTTCCTCACAGACGTAGATGTCAAGAAATTCATGCAGTCTGTTTACCAGGAATGGATTCCTAAAGTTCAGGAAAAAGAAAACATAGAGTTGAAACTGCTGGAAGGCAGAAACGGTGTTCTGGCAACAGCCGATATGGAACGTGTCAGGGATATCATGTCACAGTTCCTCAGCAATGCGTTGAAGTTCACTCAAGAAGGAGTCATCTACATGGGCTGGAGATACCATTTGGGTGGCAAGAATGTTGAGATATTCGTAGAGGATACCGGAGAAGGTATCAGTGAGAGCAAGCAGAAAGTAGCTTTCTCCCTGTTCTGGAAAGCCAACGACTTCATGCCTGGTGTAGGTCTGGGACTGAATATCGCGAAGCGTCTGGCAGACAACATGGATGGTCAAATCATCATTGCCTCACAAGAGGGATTCGGATCCAGGTTTACATTGGTTTTACCGGGGCACTGTTTATTATGAGAGATTCTCTCCCAAGCCTTCTCTTTTGGATCTTTGACCCAGTGGGAATTCTTCCCACACCCTGTTCTGAGGATGTTTCCTCAGACTCCTCTTCCTGAGGGGTATACCCCTCAAACTCCCCTTTCTGAAGGCTTCGCCCTCAGACTCCTATTTCATTTTTCTTTTCCCGCAAAAGAAAAACGAAACAAAAAGAAAGCTCCCCGCTGTGCGAAAAATCCTAAAACCTTCCGCTTCGTTCGGGTGCTGCGGAACTCGCTCAGTTAGTGCCCTTCAGGCCCTAACTCACGCTCAAACAGGTCCTCGCACTATTCCTCACTCCCGCTCCAGGTTTTTTCACGGATTTTTTGCAAGGCGGGATGGCCATACGGGGTGTTACCTTTCGGAATGTAGTGTCCAGCTACCCACTTCCGGCATCAGAAATTTGGCGTAAAGAAAATAGACTTGGATTTGGAACAGAAAAATACAGTCCAATAAGGAAAGGTCTTTTTGTATTTTTCCCAAATCCAAGCCTATTTTTAGTCAAATTCCTGCAGCCGGTGGATTTCTTTTTTGTTCTTAGTACTTTTTCTTTTTCCACGAAAAGAAAAAATACTAAGTGGGTTTTAGGGCAAAGCCCTAATAAGAGGGTCCGGGAGAAAATCTCCCGAAGAAAGGAGTTTGAGGGAAAACCTTCCCTCAGAAAGGGAGTCTGAGGGGCAACGCCCTTCAGGAAGGGAGTCTGAGGGCGAAGCCTTCAGAAAGAGGAGTCTGAGGAAACATCCTCAGAACAGGGTGCGGGAAGAATTCCCTCTGGGTCAAAGACCCAAAAAGAGAGTTTGAGAAACCTCTCAAATTATCATCTTCTCCACCCAATAAATCAAAATACCCGCCAAATAGCCAATCAACGCAATCCAACTGATATGCTTCATGTACCATCCAAACGAGATGTTCTCCAAGCCCATGACTACCACACCGGCAGCAGAACCAATAATCAGCATGGAACCACCTACACCGGCGCAATATGCCAGCAACTGCCAGAACACACCATCCTGTGCCAGATTTGCCAATTCAGGATTAGCTGCAACCATCTCTGCAGTAGAAACGGTATACATCTTCATGGCACCTGCTACCAGCGGAACATTGTCTACAATGGAAGAAAGTACACCAATAGAACCGGTAATCAGGTAATCATTACTTACCGTCTCGCTAAGCCATTGGCCCATTTGAGTGAGGACGCCTATTTCTGACAGCACAGAGACAGACATCAAGATACCCAAGAAGAACAGGATGGTACTCAAATCCATACGGGTAAGCAATTTACTTACGCGCTGCGCATTAGGGTCATGTTCACCTCTTTTTATATAGATAAGCTCTGTAGTGAACCACAGAAGACCCAGCACACCAAGAATACCGATGAATGCAGGCAGACCGGTCAAGGTATGAAAAACAGGTACCAGACACAAACCACCTACGCCAACTGCAAAGATAATCTTACGTTTACCCTTCGTTATTGGCGGAATCTTAGCATCACGCCAGTCGGTCTGATCAGGTAACTCACCTTTCAGTTTAAACTGAATGATAGCTGTAGGAATGATAAATGCTGCAAAAGATGGAACAATGATCTCTGAAATCACACCACTGGCAGTAATCATCTTTCCGTTCCAAAGCATGATGGTAGTAACATCACCAATTGGTGAGAAAGCACCACCGGCATTGGCTGCCAGAATAACAGTAGATGCATACCATATTCTATCGCATGGAGCCTGAACCAGCTTACGGAGAAGCATAATCATGACAATAGATGTGGTCAAGTTGTCCAAGACAGCAGAAAGAATGGCAGTCACGAAGGCAATACGCCAAAGCAACTGACGTTTCTTTCGTGTAGCCAGACCTCTTCGGACAAAGTTGAAACCACCGTGAGCATCGATAATCTCAACAATAGTCATAGCACCCATGAGGAAGAACAAGGTAGTTCCTGCCTCACCCAGGTTCAAGCTTACGGATTCTTCTAGATTGAATTCACCAAGATTCATCTGCTGATAGCCCATTGCCAATAAAGTCCAGCAAAGGACACACATTAAAACGGCAATAGCAGATTTATTGATACGAATTACACTCTCTAAGGCTATTAGAGCATAGCCTACAATAAAAATAGCGACAATAGTTGTTGTCATAATGTTACAATCTTTTTACTTACCTCTCAAAACTGACCGCAAATTTACTAACATTTTGTCAATTATAAGAAAAATATTCACAAAAAATACAGCCAGTACTGATATGCCTCATTTTTATGACATAAGTCAATTGCTGTTCATTTTGGAGTAAATATTGTCCAAAAAGTTTGCACAGTTAACCAAAAGGCCTTAACTTTGCGCACAGATTAATTAAATGTGTGCAATTCTAACAAACAACAATATGGAAATATTTCAAGTTACATTTAAAGAGTACATCGTACTCATGACTCAACTGAAAGCCTGTATTGGGGAAATCATAAACATCACACCCGACATGACCAGAAAGCTTCTTGCCATTGCTGCATCAGAAGTCATAGACAATACCATACATACCGCTCAGGCAGAAATCAACCTTCCTAGTTCTGAACTTTATGACATTGCAGTAAAAGTCAAGGAACTGTTTACCTGCGGTAACCCTCCTATTCCTGAAGTAATGGAACTGCTGAACAAAGGACTGGAAATCATCGGTCAGGCATCGGACGTACTGATGAAGATTACAGACGATACTTACATTTCAAATACGATAAAACTCATAAATGAGTAAACAAAAAAACGGAGATTTTGATGAGTCTCCGTTTTCTTTTTTATCAGGATTATTCTTTCCAGATTCTGTACAGTATATAGCAGAGCATGAGCACAAGCTCCACATGATAAAGAAGGGTTTCTTGCTCTGCTGACAAGAAACCAAACTGGTGATTCAGATACAAGGCAGAGAACGCCAGCACCAGGATTAGTATGTAAAAGCCATCTTTCATCGTTTCATATTATAGTTTTTGTCCGCAGTGAGGACAGTAATTTGCATGATCATATAATATGGTAGAACCGCAATAAGGACAGTAGTTCACCTCTTGCCCACCTCCTGCATTCGTATCTTCCGACTTCATGTTATGGAACAGTCGGTTATTCTCATCCTCTTCCTTCTTGACGTCTTCTTCGGTAACCTCCTTTACCTGCATCATACTAGCAGAGACAATACCCGTAGGTACAGCTATGATGGTATAACCTAAGAGCATGACTATGGAACTGACCAGCTGCCCTAAGCCCGTAGTAGGAGTTACATCGCCGTAACCCACCGTGGTCAAGGTAACGATAGCCCAGTAAATGCTCTTCGGGATATTGCTGAACTGCGTATTCGGTTCCTGTCCTTCTACCATATACATGACCGTACCCAGAGAGATGACCAGAATGACCACGAAAAGGGAGAACACCCCAATCTTACGTGCACTGAGAATCAGGCTGCGAAGCAGCAGGTTTCCTTCATTCAGGAAATTGAAGAGCTTAAACACGCGGAATACACGAATCAGACGGAAGGTTCTGATAATCATGAGATAACGGGCTGGTCCGAAAAGCCATGCAATGTAAAAAGGCAGCGTAGCCAGCAGGTCAACTATACCAAAGAAACTGAACACGTATTTCTTAGGTTCAGGACTGCAGTACAGACGTAGCAGATACTCCGCAGTGAACACAAAAGTAAAGAAGTATTCCGCATAGATGAGCCATGGCTTGACGGAAACAGGAATCTGCATGCTCTCTACAAACACCAGCAGAATACTGAACACAATACACCACATGAGCAATACATCGAACAACTTACCTGTAGGTGTATCACTACCGAAGATGACATCATACAACTTGTCTTTCAAAGCCTGATTGGCCATCAGTTTCTCCCAATGCTTCTTTAATCCCATAATTACTTCTGCTCTAATTCCTTTGCTTCATTCCAGTACTGGTCCATTTCACCCAGTGTCATGTCTTTCAGTTCCTTGCCCAGCTCCTTAGCCTTCTGCTCCACGTACCCGAAACGACGGATGAACTTCTGGTTGGTGCGTTCCAGGGCATTGTCGGGGTTAATCTTGTAGAGTCTGCCGGCATTCACCATGGAGAACAGCAGGTCACCGAATTCCTGTTCGGAACGCAGCTTGATGTCTGCAAAACGCTCGTCTTTCTTGTCCACGCCAGCTGCCTCCAGTGCCTCACGCTGTGCCTTGAGGGCATTCAGTTCCACCTGCAGCTCATCGTACTCCTCCTGCACTTTGGCCCAGACGTCTTCCGGGTGCTCCCAGTCGAAACCCACATTGGCAGCTTTCTCCTGTACACGGAACGACTTGATGAGCGATGGCAGTGCCTCGGGTACACCGGACAATACGGTCTTGTTGCCGTCTTTTTCCTTCTGCTTGATCTGCTCCCACTTCACCAGCACCTCATCGGCATTATCTGCATGATCGGTGCCAAAGACATGTGGATGGCGGAAAATCAGTTTGTCACAGAGCTTGTCGCACACGTCCTTGATATCAAAATCCTGTGTCTCACTGCCTATCTTGGCATAGAACACCACATGGAGCAGCACGTCGCCCAGTTCCTTGCAGATGTTCTTACGATCCTCATGCAGCAGGGCATCACACAGTTCATAACACTCTTCTATTGTATTGGGTCTCAAGGTCTGGTTGGTCTGCTTGCGGTCCCAGGGACACTTCACGCGAAGTTCATCCATAACGTCGAGCAGACGTCCAAACGCTTCCAGTTTTTCTTCTCTTGTATGCATGTTAACCTTATTTATTTATGCAAATATAATGGAAATCTATCATATTCTTACCATTTACAACTTTTTTCACATTTTTTCTTTCTTTTTTTTGGAAACGTAAAGAAAACTATCTATTTTTGCAAAACATAAGAAACGGAATATGAAACAGAATATGAACACATCTTGGTGGCGCTGCTTACAACTCAAAAAGTCGTAAGTCACACCTTCATGTGGTAAAATGAGATACAGAAGGACCTGTCGTACTTACGGCAGGTCCTTTTTTATTACCCCGAAAAACAACAAAAACAAATATGAAAGACTACAATGTAAATGAAGAAGGATTCTACGGAATCTACGGTGGAGCTTACATTCCAGAGATTCTCTACAAGACTGTGGAGGACCTGAAGAAAGCATATCTCCCTATTCTGGAGAGCCAGGAGTTCAAGCAGGAATTCCATGCCTTGCTGAAAGACTATGTGGGCCGTCCTTCCCCACTCTATTATGCCAAGCGAATGAGCCAGAAGTATGGTTGCCAGCTGTACCTGAAGCGCGAAGACCTGAACCATACCGGTGCACACAAGATCAACAATGCACTGGGCCAGATCCTGCTGGCCAAGAAATTAGGCAAGACTCGCATCATTGCAGAGACCGGTGCCGGTCAGCACGGTGTAGCTACAGCTACTGCCTGTGCCCTCATGAACCTGCCTTGCCGTGTGTACATGGGTGCGCTGGACGTACAGCGTCAGCACGTAAACGTGGAGCGCATGCGCATGCTGGGTGCCGAAGTGTTCCCTGTGGAGAGTGGAAACAAGACCTTGAAAGATGCCACCAATGAAGCCATACGCGACTGGTGCTGCCATCCTGCCGATACATTCTACATCATCGGATCTACCGTGGGTCCTCACCCATACCCTGATATGGTGGCACGCCTGCAGAGCGTGATTTCCGAGGAAATCAAGTGGCAGCTCCAGGAGAAGATTGGACGAGACTACCCGGATTACCTCATGGCATGCGTAGGTGGTGGAAGCAATGCTGCCGGTACCATCTATCATTACCTGAACGATGAGCGTGTGAAGATTGTGCTGGGTGAAGCCGGAGGCATGGGTGTAGATACCAACGAGACCGCTGCCAGCATCACCATCGGAACCTTGGGAATCCTTCACGGTAGCCGCATCAAGCTCATGCAGACCGAAGACGGACAGATCATTGAACCTTACTCCATCAGCGCAGGTCTGGACTATCCGGGAACAGGCCCCCTGCACTGCAACCTGGCAGAGACCGGACGTGCTCAGGTGCTTCCTGTAAACGACGACGAGGCACTGCAGGCAGCCTTTGAGCTTACCCGCCTGGAGGGTATCATTCCTGCCTTGGAAAGTGCACATGCACTGGGCATGCTCCCTAAGATGAAGTTCAATCCAGAAGATGTAGTGGTACTTACCGTGAGCGGTAGAGGGGACAAGGATCTGGACACTTACCTGAAACACAAAGACGAAATAAAATACGATATCATCTAAACGACACAAACATGAAACAATATACTTTCAAAACCATCCAGAAAAGCATGCTGGGGGATCTCTATACCCCAGTCTCTGCTTATCTGCGACTGAGAGACCTCTACACCCAGAGTGCCCTGATGGAAAGTTCCGATTATCACGGAGGAGAGAATGGACGCTCCTTCATCGGAATCTGCCCCATGGCACAGGTATCCATCGGTCACGGCATGGGCAAGTGCGTATTCCCAGACGGAAGCACCTACCGGCATGAAATCAACCGGGAATACCGTTCCGATGCCATCATCAACTATTTCCTGAATGCCTTCCAGATAGAAGGCGATGCCAAGGACATGGGACTCTTCGGATTCACCTCGTTCAATGCCGTGCGTTATTTCGAAAACATCGACGTGAAGGATGCCACACAGGCTAAGAACGATGCTCCGGACATGATTTACATTCTCTACAAGTACGTCATTGTCTTCGACCATTTCAGAAACACACTGGTCATCAACGAGCTGGTACAAGACGGAGAAACTCCTGACATTGAGCGCATTGAGCGTGCCTTGAGCCAACAGAACATCAACCTGTATCCGTTCCATCCGATAGGCGACAAGACCAGTCCGCTCACCGATGACGAACACAGAGAGAACATTCGCAAGGGCATTGCCCACTGCAAGCGAGGCGATGTCTTCCAGATTGTACTCTCCCGCCGGTTCGTACAGAAGTACGAGGGCGACGACTTCAAACTCTACCGTGCCCTGCGCAGCATCAACCCTTCTCCATACCTGTTCTACTTTGATTTCGGAGGCTTCCGCATCTTCGGTTCCAGTCCGGAAACACACTGCAGAATAGAGAAAAAGGCTGAAAAATACATCGCTTACATCGACCCGATTGCAGGTACCACCAAGCGTACAGGAAACGTGGAGGAAGATGCCAAGAATGCCAACTACCTGCGTAACGATCCGAAAGAAAATGCAGAGCATGTCATGCTGGTGGACCTGGCTAGAAATGACCTGAGCCGAAACTGTCACAACGTGCATGTAGACTTCTACAAGGAGCTTCAGTACTACAGTCACGTCATTCACCTGGTGAGCCGTGTGAGCGGAGAGCTGGACAAGGATGCAGATCCTGTCAAGACCTTCATCGATACCTTCCCTGCCGGAACCCTGAGCGGAGCACCTAAGGTTCGTGCCATGCAGCTCATTTCCGAGTACGAGCCACATAACCGCGGTGCCTATGGAGGCTGCATCGGCTTCATCGGGTTTGACCGCAGCCTGAACCAGGCCATCACCATCAGAACCTTTGTGAGCCGAAACAACGAGCTCTGGTTCCAGGCCGGTGGCGGTATCGTGGCAAAAAGCGATGTAGAGTATGAATTACAGGAAGTAAACAACAAACTGGGTGCTTTGCGAAAGGCAATCCTAATGGCGGAGGAAATGTGACATGAGAATAGCAATGATAGATAACTACGACAGCTTTACCTATAATCTGGTACACTTGGT
Organism: Bacteroidaceae bacterium; assembly: GCA_024401095.1. GTDB lineage: Bacteria > Bacteroidota > Bacteroidia > Bacteroidales > Bacteroidaceae > Minthousia. The sequence continues at coordinate 29,403 of JAKSLR010000003.1, read as the reverse complement.
AAAGGAACTGGGCGCTGAGATTACCGTCTACAGAAACGACCAGTTTGAACTGTCACAGCTGGATGAATACGACAAGATCATGCTGAGCCCGGGACCGGGTATCCCTTCCGAAGCCGGACTGCTACTCGACGTTATCCGTACCTATGCCGGTATCAAGCCTATCCTGGGCATCTGCCTGGGTGAGCAGGCCATCGGCGAAGTCTTCGGAGGCAAGCTGGTGAACCTCTCACAGGTTTTCCACGGCGTACAGACACCGGCACACCTGGTAGAACAAAACACAGGCAACTTCGGGCAGACCAAGAAGGAAACCGATTACCTCTTCAAGGGACTGGACAAGGATATCCTGGTAGGCCGTTATCACTCCTGGGTAGTAGATTATGATACCCTCCCACAGTGCCTGGAAGCTACCTGCCTGAGCGACGAAGGACAAGTCATGGCACTGCGCCACAAGGAGTACGATGTGCGTGGCATTCAGTTCCACCCCGAGAGCGTGCTTACCCCTAACGGAAAGAAAATCATTTTCAACTGGTTAATACATTAAAATACAACATACAAATGGAAGCAATTCTGAAAAAACTAGTGGCACAGGAGCGTTTCACCCAGGCAGAGGCGAAACAGATCATGCTGGATATCTGTGACCAGAAATACAACGATATGCAAATTGCAGCCCTGCTCATGGGCATTCAGATGAGAGGTGTGACCGTAGATGAGATCCTGGGCTTGAGAGAAGGCCTGCTAGAGACCGGTGTCCCTACCTCCATGAAACCTTACAAGGTCATCGACATTGTGGGTACCGGTGGCGACGGCAAGAACACCTTCAACATCTCTACCTGCTCCTGCTTCGTGCTGGCAGGTGCCGGCTACAAGGTAGCCAAGCACGGTAACTATGCCGCTTCTTCGGTAAGTGGTGCCAGCAACGTGCTGGAGGCACATGGCGTAAAGTTCACTGCCGACAACGACAAGCTCCTGAAGTGTCTGGAAGAATGCAACTTTGTACACCAGCATGCCCAGCTCTTTGCCAAGGGCATGAAGTGGGTAGGCCCTGCCCGCAAGGCCTTGGGTCAGTTGGGTACCCCTTCCTGCTTCAACCTGCTGGGTCCGTTGGTAAATCCTTGCAGACCAGACTATCAGCTCCTGGGAACTGCCAATCTGGACCAGCAGCGTCTGTACCGTCAGGTGTACCAGCGCATCGGCATCCGTTACGGTATTGTGACCTCTGTAGACGGTTACGATGAGATCTCCCTCACCGGAAGCTTCAAGGTGGTCTACAACGATGAAGAGCACATCTACCAGCCAGAGGAGTTCGGCATGTCAGTCATTAACCCGAAGGAAATCTACGGAGGAAGCACCCTGGAAGAAGCCAAGTCAATCTTCGATGCCGTACTGGAGAACCGTGCCACACCGGCACAGAAGAACGTAGTGCTCATTAACTCCGCCTTCGCCATTCATGTCATAGAGCAGGACAAGACCTTCCAGGAATGCCTTGCCATTGCCCGTGAATCCATAGAGAGCGGAAAAGCACTCCAAGCCCTGAAGAAATATGTAGCATTCATGTCATGATGAAAGATATACTGGAAGAAATAGTAGCCCACAAGCGCACAGAGGTACAGGAGACCTTACAGAAGAAGCGCAGCATGAAGGAGTCCCTGCGCACCAGTGCATCGGGCATCATTGCCGAATTCAAGCGCAAGAGTCCGTCAAAAGGCTGGATTCATGTCGATGCCCAGCCGCTGGATGTCATTCCGGTGTATGCCCGGAACGGAGCCTCAGCACTTTCCATCCTCACCGATGAGAAGTATTTCGGAGGCTGCACCGAGTTCATCCGCCGCATGCGTGAGGAGGTAGATACCCCTATCCTGCGCAAGGACTTCATCGTACACCCTTACCAGGTATACGAGGCTAAGGTCATCGGTGCCGATGCCATCCTGCTCATTGCGGCAGACCTCACCGTTCCTGAATACCAGGAACTGCTGAACCTGGCGCACAATCTGGGACTGGAGGTTCTGCTGGAGGTTCATGACCCGAAGGAACTGGATTACCTGCAGGCAGGTGTTCCGGACATGCTGGGGGTGAACAACCGCCATCTGGGCACCTTTCATACCGATGTGCAGACCTCCTTCAGCATTGCCCAGGAAATGAAAAGCCGCGTGGAAGGACTCCGTGCAGCAGGTGTGCAGGAAGAAGACCTTCCCGTGCTGGTGAGCGAGTCGGGCATCAGCAGCCCAGACACCGTAAAGGAACTGCGCAAGGCCGGTTTCCGGGGCTTCCTCATCGGAGAATGTTTCATGAAAGAAGAGAACCCCGGACAGGCTCTCCAAGACTTCATTAACCAGCTAAAGAAATGATTATCAAGGTCTGTGGCATGCGGGAGCCCGATAATATCCGCCAGGTAGAAGCCCTGGGACCCGACTGGATGGGATTCATCTTCTACCCCAAATCGCCCCGCTGCGTGAGCGTGGTTCCAGCCTACCTCCCTACCCAGTGCAAGCGGGTGGGTGTGTTCGTGAACTTCAACAAGGACGGCATCCTCATGTTCACCGCTGCCTACGGACTGGACATCCTGCAGCTGCACGGTCAGGAATCCCCTTCCTTCATCAGAGACCTGCGCGTGCTGCTCCCCCAGGTCAAGCTCATGAAGGCCTTCAGCATCCGCACCGAGGAGGACATCCGCCAGGCAGAAGCCTACGAAGGCACCTGCGACTACTACCTCTTCGATACCAAGTGCGAGAGTGTGGGAGGCAGCGGAAGACAGTTCGACTGGACCCTGCTGCAGCACTACCACGGACAGACCCCGTTCCTGCTCAGCGGAGGCATTGCTCCCGGAACCTTCACCCCACCGCAGCACCCGCAGTTTGCAGGCATTGACCTGAACAGCAGGTTTGAGACCGCACCCGCAGTAAAAGACGTGAACCTCCTGAAGGAATTTCTCCAGCAATTCAACAACGAAAAATAACACAACATGAACCGTATAAATACCCTTTTTACCCAGAAGAAGAGTCAGATACTCTCCCTTTATTTCTGTGCCGGTCACCCTACACTGGAAGGCACCGCACAAGTCATCAAGACCCTGGCACAGAACGGAATAGACATGATAGAGATAGGCATTCCGTTCAGTGATCCTATGGCCGACGGCCCTGTCATCCAGGATGCTGCCACCAAGGCACTGCGTAACGGCATGACCCTGCGCAAGCTGTTCAGCCAGCTCAGCACCATCCGTCAGGAAGGCGTGGAAATTCCGCTCATTCTCATGGGCTACCTGAACCCTATCTACCGTTACGGCATAGAGGCATTCTGCCAGAGCTGCCAGGCATGCGGCATCGACGGAGCCATCATCCCCGACCTTCCGTTCAAGGATTACCTGGAAATCGTGAAACCTGTAGCCGACAAGTACGGCATCAAGATCATCATGCTCATTACCCCGGAGACCAGCGAGGAGCGCATCCGTTTCATCGACCAGAATACCGACGGATTCATCTACATGGTATCCAGCGCAGCTACCACCGGAGCCCAGAAAGAGTTCAATGCTGCCAAGCAAGCCTATTTCCAGCGCATCAATGCCATGAACCTTACCCATCCACGCATGATAGGTTTCGGCATCAGCAACAAGCAGACCCTGGAATCTGCCCAGCAGAATGCAGCAGGTGCCATCATCGGTTCCAAGTTTGTCACCCTTCTGGAAGAAAAGCAGGACCCTAAGGCAGCACTCGATGCTCTATACGAGCAACTAAAAAACTAGTTTTTTACAGATAGACGGCTCCCAAAAGGAAAAAATGCCTATATTTGCAAAGATAAACCTAAAAACTATGAAAAATTTATTCTTTGCATGTCTGTTTTTGGCCGGCACCCTCTGTGCGCAGGCCCAGATCCTGCCCAAGCCTGCCAGCCAGGTAGATGGTGAAGGATCATTCCAGATTACAGAAATCACAGGCGTTAAGACCAATGTCAAGGGAGCCGACAAGGCTAGGCTTTTCCATGCCCTGGAGGGATCACTCAAGACCCAGGCCAAGGCAGGTTCCCAGGTAGTACTGAACCTGAACCCTAAGTTCGCTGCTGCCCCTGCCGCTGCAGGAGCCGGAGCTACCGTGAACGAAGGTTACGCCCTGGACATCACCCCTAAGAAAGTCACCATTACCGCTGCCAGCCCTGAAGGTCTGTTCTACGGCATCCAGAGCCTGGCACAGCTCAAGAAAGACGGCACCCTGCCTGTTACCCAGATCAAGGATGAGCCACGCTTCCGTTACCGCGGACTCATGCTGGACTGCAGCCGTCATTTCTTCGGCAAGGACTTCATCAAGAACCAGATCATCCAGATGGCCAAGTACAAGCTGAACCGCTTGCACCTGCACCTGACCGATGCTGCCGGCTGGCGCCTGCAGATAGACAAATACCCTGAACTGACCCGCGAGACCGCTTTCCGTACCGAGACCGACTGGACCAAGTGGTGGGGAAAGAAGGACCGTCATTATGCACCAGAAGGTACCGAGGGTGCATACGGAGGTTACCTCACCAAGGCCGACGTACGTGAAATCCTGGCTCTGGCCGAGGAGAACTACATCACCGTACTCCCAGAGATAGAGATGCCAGGTCACTCCGAGGAAGTCATGACCGTGTATCCGGAACTGGCTTGCGGATGGACCGGCGTGAACGAAGGCGACGTACAGAGCCCGATGGCACCGAACCGTCACAGCGACTTCTGCGTGGGCAACGAGAAGAGCTTTGAATTCATAGAGAACGTCTTGAAGGAAGTGGTAGAACTCTTCCCTTCAGAATACATCCACATCGGTGGAGACGAAGCCGGCAAGTGGGCTTGGAAGACCTGCCCTCAGTGCCAGGCACTGGCCAAGAAACTCGGCCTCAAGGCTACCAAGGATGCCAGCATAGAAGACCAGCTGCAGAGCTACTTCATCCAGCGTGTGGAGAAGATTGTAGAGAAGCTGGGCCGTAAGATGATAGGCTGGGATGAGATCCTGGAAGGCGGTCTGGCAGAGAATGCCACCGTCATGAGCTGGCGCGGTGAGGCAGGTGGTATCAAGACCGTGAAGAGCGGACACCATGCCGTGATGACTCCGGGGAACTACCTCTACATCGATGCTTATCAGGATGCCCCACAGTACCAGCCAGAGGCTATCGGAGGCTACCAGCCTATAGAGCGCGTTTACAGCTACAACCCTATTCCTGATTCACTCAGCGTGGCAGAGGCAGCCCTCATAGACGGTGTGCAGGCCAACCTCTGGACCGAGTACGTAAAGACTCCAGAGCACTGCGAAGCCATGATCTGGCCTCGATTGCTGGCCCTGGCAGAGGTAGGATGGACTCCTCAGGAGCTGAGAGCCGACTACGAGGAATTCCGTGAGCGTGCCGTACGCGAAGTACTGCGCCTGAAGAACGTGGGCCTTCACCCATTCGACCTGCGTTACGAAATAGGTAACCGCCGTGAATACAACGAGCCTATCCGTCACCTGGCTTACGGCAAGAAGGTGACTTACAACACCCCTTATTACCCAGGCTACAAGGCAGCAGGCGACGGCAGCCTGACCGATGGTCTGCGCGGAGGATGGAGCTACGGTGACCAGCGCTGGCAGGGCTTCATCGACCGTGGTCGTGTAGACGTGACCATCGACATGGAGCAGCCTACCGAGATCCACGAAGTCTATGCCACCTTCATGCAGATGCCTGGCCCAGACATCTTCCACCCAGCCAAGATTGACATTGAGATCTCCCTGGACGGCAAGAACTGGACAGAGCTCTATCACCTGGACTACCCAGCTACCAAGGAAGAACCATACAACTTCAAGGACTTCGGCTGGAAGGCCCGCAAGGCAGGCGTGACTACCCGTTACATCCGTTACCGTGCCAACTGTAACTACACCGGTGGCTTCCAGTTCACCGATGAGATTGTCGTAAAATAAAAACCTGAATCTGAATATGAAGAAACTATTCCTGTTAGCCGTAAGCTGCTGGGCCCTGAGCGTTTCTGCCCAGAAAGAGCCCGTAGACTACGTGAACCCATTCATCGGTACCACCAACTTCGGTACCTGTAACCCTGGTGCCATCGTACCCCAGGGCCTCATGTCCATCACCCCATTCAACGTGATGGGCTCCGACCTGAACAAGTTTGACAAGGATGCCCGCTGGTGGAGCACCCCTTACGACGTGACCAACAGCTTCATGACCGGCTATGCCCACGTGAACCTGAGTGGTGTGGGCTGTCCCGAAGTGAGCTCCCTGCTCACCATGCCAACCAGCGGCCCACGCGATGTGGACTACCACAACTACGGTTCCCTGTACAGCGATGAGCTCAGTGTTCCCGGTTACTACACCAACAAGCTCACCAAGTACGACATCAAGACCGAGGTCACTGCCACCAAGCGTGCCAGCATAGAGCGTTACACCTTCCACAAGGGCGAGGGTCACATCTACCTGAACCTGGGCGAAGGATTGACCAACGAGACCGGTGCCACCATGAAGTTCGTAAGCCCTACCGAGGTAGAAGGCACCAAGATGCAGGGAACCTTCTGCTATTTCCCACAGAGCGTATTCCCTATCTACTTTGTGATGCGCCTGAACAAGGCCCCTAAGCAGAGCGGATACTGGAAGAAGATGCGCCCAATGACTGCCGAGGCAGCTTGGGACGATACCGCCGGAAAGTACAAGATCTACACCGGTTACCGCAAGGACATCAGCGGTGATGACATCGGTGCCTGGTTCGACTTCGACTGTGCCGAGGGAGAGCAGATTGAGGTACGCATGGGTGTGAGCTTCGTGAGCATTGCCAATGCCCGTGAGAACCTGGAGAAGGAAGTGGCAGGTCTCAGCTTCGACCAGTGCCGTCAGCAGGCCCGTGCCGACTGGAACAAGAACCTCAAGACCATAGAGGTAGAAGGCGGAACCGACGAGCAGAAGACCGTATTCTACACCGGTTTCTACCACATGCTCATCCATCCGGGAATCCTGCAGGATGTAAACGGTGAATACCCTATCATGGAAAGCGAGAAAGTGGGCAAGACCAACCGTGACCGCTACACCGTATTCTCACTCTGGGATACCTACCGCAACGTGCATCAGATGATGACCCTCCTCTTCCCTAAGCGTCAGCTGGACATGGTGAACACCATGGTAGACATGTACAAGGAATGGGGCTGGCTGCCTAAATGGGAGCTTTACGGCCGTGAGACCATGGAAATGGAAGGAGACCCTGCCATCCCAGTCATCGTAGACACCTGGATGAAGGGCTTCCGCGACTTCGACGTAGAGGCAGCATACCAGGGCATGATCAAGAGTGCCACCACCCCAGGAAAGGACAACCCTGTACGTCCTGACATTGACGACTACATCCGTCTGGGCTACTGCCCTATGGAAAGCCAGTATGACAACTCCGTATCACACGCCCTGGAGTACTACGTGGCAGACCACGCCCTGAGCACCTTTGCCAAGGCCCTGGGTCACCCAGAAGACGCTGCCCGCTTCTACAAGCAGTCTATGGGCTGGAAGAACTACTTCTCCAAGGAGTTCGGTACCCTGCGTCCTATCACCCAGGAAGGCAAGTTCTACGAGCCATTCAACCCTAAGGAAGGCGAGAACTTTGAGCCATCGCCAGGTTTCCACGAAGGAAATGCATGGAACTATACCTATTATATACCACATGACATCCTGGGCTTGGCCAAGATGATGGGCGGTCCTAAGAAGTTTGTGACCAACCTGCAGAACGTGTTCGATTCCGGCAACTACGACCCAGCCAATGAGCCAGACATTGCCTACCCATACCTCTTCTCTAAGTTCAAAGGCGAGGAATGGCGCACCCAGAAGCTCATCAAGGAGCTGCTGGCCAAGCATTTCATCAACCAGCCTTGGGGTATCCCAGGAAACGATGATACCGGTACCATGAGCTGCTGGATGCTCTTTAGCATGATGGGCTTCTACCCAGACTGTCCGGGCGTTCCTTACTACACCCTCACCACCCCTACCTTCAGCAAGATCACCATCCACTTGGATCCTAAGTACTACGCACAGGACAAGCTGGTTATCCAGACCGAAGGAACCGGAGACTACATCAAGGGCATTTCCCTGGGTGGAAAGAAGGCAGGCTACCGCGTGTCACACCAGGATCTGGTCAAGGCAGGAACCGTCAAGTTCACCCTTTCAGAGAAACATTAAACCTAAAACCTGTTCCCTATAAACTAAAAAGAACCGAGGCTTCATGACAGAAAGCCCCGGTTCTTCTTTTCTATGTAATCCTGAAATTTAGTCTAGTTCTATCTCATCCACAAAGAGGTAACCCTTCTTTCCGCGTCCGTCGTGGAACTGAGGAATGCTCTTTACGGTTCCTGCACTTACACGGAAGTAACGCGCCTTGGTCTTAGGGAAATCCAGCTCATGAACACGAATGGTCTTCTCCTGGTCGGTAGGCAGTGGGTAGAACACCTCACCCAGCTTCTTCCAGTTGTTTCCGTCGTCCGATGCCTCCACCTTCAGGCCGTTGGTATCGAATACCCAGGAACCGGTCTCCACCAGCACGCGTACAGACGCCTTGGAGCACTCGGTAGGCGTTCCCATGTCCAGGGTAGCCACGCAGTCGTCGCCCAGGAAACCCAGCCACGCACCCATAGAGAAGGTGTTGGTACCGTGAATGCAGTCCACCAGCTGCTTGGCACCGCCGTACGTATAGTTAGGAGCAGGCTGGTCCTTCAGGGTAATGTTCTTGAAGCTGGCCTTGTTCACCTTCACGCTCTCGGTCCATTCCGGGCTCTTCACGCCGTTACGCTCTGCATAGGCACGTATCTGTGCACGGTCGGTCACCTTCAGTACACCCTCATACAGCTTGCTTGGTGCAGAACCGTCCAGTGAGTAATACACCGGTGCCTTGTCGGCAGTGAGCAGGTTCACCTCCACGCACTTCTCGTCGAAGTTGGAAGTCAACACGCCGTTCACGTTCAGCAGGTGCTTGGCATAGTTCAGTCCCAGCTTGTCGTACAGTGCAAACAGTTTCGGCATACGGCCCACAAAGTCCTCGTAGTTCTTCGCAGAGCGGTCCATCCACTGGGTCTCGCACAGGGCAGCCATACGTGGCAGTACCATGTACTCCACCTGGTTGCCGTCAGGAATATACTCTACCCACAGGTTTGCCTGGCATCCCTTTATGTATTTAGCCTCCTCGGCAGTGAGCTGTTCAGGCACTGGGTTGAACTCATACACACGGCTCACTGGCAGGAAACCGCCAATGGCTATCGGTTCGTTCTTCTGGTCGGTGCTCTGGTAGTAGTCAAAGTAGCAGAAGCTGGTAGGTGTCATCACCACGTTGTGATGCTGCTTGGCAGCCTCTATGCCACCCTCCAGACCGCGCCAGCTCATGATGCTGGCATTCGGAGCCAGACCACCCTCCAGTGTCTCGTCCCAGCCTATCATCTTTCTGCCGTGTGCATTCAGGAACTTTTCCATTTCCTTTATGAAGTAGCTCTGCAGCTGCTCCTCCACGGTATGCTTCTCGGTAGCCACCAGTCCCAGTTCCTTCGCCTTGGCCTGGCAGGTAGGGCAAGTCTTCCATGCTGTCTTTGGGCACTCATCGCCACCCACGTGAATCATCTCGCTAGGGAACACGTCTATCAGCTCTTCCAGAACCCCCTGAATAAACTCCACGGTCTTTGGGTTACCCACACACAGCACGTCATCGCTCACGCCCCAGATCTGCCATACATCGTAGTGATCCTTGTGGCAGCCCAGTTCAGGGTAAGCCGCCAGCGCACCCAGCATGTGTCCCGGCATGTCTATCTCCGGCATCACGTTAATGTAGCGCTTCTTGGCATACTCCACTATCTCGCGGCACTGGTCCTGGGTATAGTAGCCCCCGTAAGGCGTACCGTCGTAAATGCCCGTATTGTGTCCTATCACGGTCTGTGCACGCTTGCTTCCCACCTCGGTCAGCTTAGGGTAACGCTTCACCTCAAAGCGCCATCCCTGGTCATCGGTCAGGTGCCAGTGGAAGTTGTTCTCACCGTGCAGTGCCAGGATATCAATGTATTTCTTCACGAATTCCACAGGGAAGAAGTGGCGGCTGCAGTCCAGCATCATGCCACGGTATTCAAAGGCAGGCTTGTCGCTCACGGTACCGTAAGGCAGCAGTACAGCCTCCTGGGTCACCGGCAGGCTCTTGCGCAGCATCTGGATTCCGTAGAACACACCTGCTTCGCTGGCACCGCTGATGCTCACGCCCGCAGCGTCTACCTTCACGGCATAAGCCTCACGGTTCTTCAGGTTCTTGGCCAGAGACAGGTTAATGGCCCCCTTCTGGGCAGCCCCTGCAGCAGGCACCAGTTTCAGTCCGGTAATCTCTGCCACGTATTCTGCCAGGAATTCCGCATTGTTCTTCATGAGTTCGTTTCCGGCAGGGTAAGTCACCTTCATGCCGTCGGTCAGTTTCAGTTCACCGGTCTTTGCCAGCTGAATGTTTTCAGGCAGCGGCACCACGCGGTAGTCAGCCTTCTGCTGGGCTTGGGCATGCAGGCACAGGCAGCACGCCGCTAGTAGGAACAGTTTTTTCATATCTATTAGGTTTAACGTTATGATTTTGCAAAGATAAACGTTTTTTTTGTTTTTCCTGTATTTATTTTTTACCTTTGTCCCAAAAGAGTTTAAGTCATGATGAACTGGTACGTCCTTCAGTTGCTTCAGGAAGGGGCAGACATAGCGTCGTTGCTCCCCCGCCGTTCCTATTTCGTGATCCGGAGCTGTGCGTCTTATTGGCGCACCAATCCCTTCATACTCAGTGAGCTGGAAGCACGCCGTTACCTGAACTGCGTGCTCATTCAGTGTACCAATGAAGAGTTACAGGCACTCATACGTGAGCATGAGAATGTGTTCCGTCGCCGTCAGCTGAACAATGACCAGGGTCCTTACGGCACGCTCACCCTCACCGAGGAACAGGTGAACCAGCTCCTGCTGCTCCTTCATATCACAGAGAACTATCGGGTCATCCGCTGCCTCATGCCCGCCCAGACCCCCGCTAAGCTCATTCCTCAGGAAATCCTTCGCGGTCCGTTGCGTGGACTCCGTGGCACCACTACCGACGACCGTGCCAACCAGCGCAAGTTCATGCCGTGTGGTTCCCTTCCCGGTCTTCGTCTGCTGCTCCTTATTCCTGCAGCCGAGCTCCGTCCCCTCACCAAGGTAGAGTATGAGCGTCTGCGTCTTACTACCGACACCCGTGCCCGTTGGTACATGGTGCTCTGCAAGAATGAGCGCACGCTTCGCATGGCGTTCCGTCACACGGTAAGCACCCGCAAGCAGGAAGGTGTCCTCACGCAGGAGTTAGACCTGGAGGAGTTCCATCCCGGCAGCATGCCCTATCCGCAGGGCATCAGTCAGCGCCGTTACTACTATCATGTGGGCAAGCCCTATCCCCAGCACTATTACTTTGTGTACACCACCTGGGGCGACATCCAGGGCTGTCGTTCCCGCAATGCGCATTACCCCACCGGCCTGGTGTGGAACCGCCGTTATGAGCCGGTAGCGCTCAATGAGCGCGACTTCCTTCAGCTGGTAGGCAGTGCCCAGGGCACCCCTGTAGAGCTCTCGGCCCACATGCAGGCCTTCCTGGAAAGCCTGAAGCAGGGAGACCGCTTGGGCATTCTGCTCACCAACCTCCAGGAAGTACCTGTTTCCGGCACCCTGCTCCGCAAGAAGAAAGGCAAGGTGGTGGTTCAGGGAGACGATGGCGTGACCTACACCGTGAAGAATGAGAAGGTGAAGGAGATTGAGGGGAAGAAGGGAAAGTAAAGGATCTAAATCTTCCCCAGAACTTTTCGGACACTATATAATGTGAGTTCCAAAAGGCGTGCAATCTGATTATCACTCAATCCTTTCTCTGAGGCCAGACTGACTAGATCCAGTTTCTCTCTTTTAGACATATTGTGGATTTCTACTATGGAATCACACTGAGCTAATTCACAAAGAACCAGAATAGCACTTTTATCTCTCATTTTATGTTCTCTTTCATCTACGTCTAAGCAATCAGTACAATTGTTGCTTTCCGAAAATGCCTGTAGTTTATTCCTAGCAATTAGACCAAATACTTGTTTCTTATCACACACTTTCTGTTTAGCCTTACCAAAGAATTCATTCCAACTGCTCCAAGCATAGTCTGCACATTTTTTGCTTTGTGCATGGTTCACAGGATGATTATGAATAAAAGAAAATACTTTTAAAAAAGTCTTCTGATTCTCTATTGGTTCACTCATAAACCGGTCATAGAACACTTTTCCGTACCTGTCATACTTATTGTTAAATATATAAGAGTACGATATTGTTAATCTTTTAATAGCCGATGCCAGACAGTCAGTTCCTTCTTTAATAATCAGATGAACATGTGTGTTTGAAAAATAATAAGCATAGATGTAGAATCTCTTCTGTTCTTGATTTACATCGTCTAAATTTTGTGGGCATTTCTGAAGCAGCTCTATAAACTTGTTGAAATCCTCCTCATCTCCAAAAAGAAACTTTTCTTGTTCTCTTCGCAAAATGACATGGTACATATTCCAAGAGCTGCGCTTGCGTGCAATTCTTACCATAATACAACAAAAGTAGAGGCAAAGAATCTTGAAGGCAAGCAACTATAAATACAACTCAATATAAGGGACGTTAGTAAAATTATAAGAGACCAGAAAAACTGGTCTCTTATTAAAAATAGTGTAATTAAACAATAGTGGACCACGCTATACAGAATCAAAAGAGTTTCTGTATATAACTTTGATTGCAAAGATAAGCGTTATTTTTTCAACAAACGTTTGTTTAAAGGTCAAAAATATTTGATTTTAGGTCAAATAATAAAAACTGATAAATTTATTCCATTAAAGCTTGCTTTTTGATCATATTAGGTTGAGTTTTATATTTGGACCTAAATAATTGCGAGAAATACTGAGGATTATCATATCCCACCATAAAGCATACATCAGAAACAGTATAAAAGCCAAACAGAAGTAAATTATATGCAAGTTCCAATCTCTTATCGTTTATCCATTTCTTAGGAGTTGTACCGAAACATGTCTTAAATTCCCTTTTAAACGTGCTCAAACTTCTACCTGACATACTCGCAAGGTCTTCCAAACTAACGGGCTTTATGAAATTTTCATTCATGAAATTCTCTAACTCTGCCCTATCTGGTTTACAAAGCTGAAATATTCTCATTAACATGTCAGGATAAGATAGTTTCAAGTTATATAGTAATTCCAGAAATTTTAGTTTTACTTTTCCTGGCAGAGGATGTGTATCAACCATATGCGAGATATCCTTAACATATGTCAGCATTTCATCATTCATTTTTCTTACCTTTATATCATGAAAATCAACCGGATTTTTGGTTATATCAATGTTTTCTTCTTGTGCAAATTTATGAAGGAATTCTTTGCATAAACAGATAAACACACCTTGAAAATTTCCATCTGCATTAAGTGTTTTACTGACTTTGAATCTACTAATCTTTGGTAAAATAGTCATTTCACCAGTATTAAGCGTGTACTCATTTCGTCCACTATTTAGAGTCAATGTTCCGCTTTCAATAAACAAAATAGAATGCTCCAACATAGTAAGATCTCCACATACAACATGATTATCACGGCATGCCTCAATAATACACCCATTATCTAAATAAAGCGGTGTTGTATTACAAGGTGTTTTAACTAACCTAGTTGGAAGTTTTATAAATTTCATCATAGAAAAGATAAATAATGATACAATTTTTTATCTCGCCTTCCTAAACTCTCTCCTTACCACCCAGAAAAATACTGGCATGAGAACACCGATATTGGTGACCCAACTGATAGGATAGCAATACATCAGGAAGCCGAAGTCAGGATTGTGCGGGAAGACTAGGAACAGCCAGAGCAGACGGACACCGCAAATGAAAAGGACATTGATGACGGCTGGAACTACACTGTGCCCCAGCGCACGGAGCATGCCACTTAGAATTTCATTGAAGCTGTGAATGCCATAGAACGTGAGGACAATATAAAAACGCTGGGCAGAGAGACGAACAACCTCTGCATCGGTGGTGAAGAGACCGGAAAGGGGCTCTGCAAACAGAATGAACAGCATGCTCACACAAAAGGTCAAGCCGGGACCTAACAGCATGCAGTCTCTCACAATGCTGCGGCAACGGTCTATCTGACGGGCACCGAAGTTCTGGCTCATGAAAGAAGTTCCTGCCTGTCCGAAAGCATTTCCGACGAAGAAGCAGAAATAGTCGAAGTTGAGCGAAGCGGTATTGGCTGCCACACTGGCAGTACCCAGAGAGTTGATGCCACTCTGGATGAGCACGTTGCTGATGTTAAAGATCACACCCTGCAGACCGGCGGGAATACCAATGGTACAGATGCGGTATAGCACGTGACGGTGCAGACGCAGCTGGCGAAGATCTAGATGCACGTAAGGATCCTCTTCACGACAGAGCAGGCGTAACAGGTACAGGGAACTGATGGCACTGCTGATCAGGGTGGCAAGGGCCACACCTTCTACACTGAGGTGCAGCTGGGTGACGAAGAAGAGGTTCAGCAGGACATTGATGACACCGCTGAAGGCCATGATGTAGAGCGGACGACGGGTGTCGCCCTTGCTTCGCAAGATGGCACTGGAGAAATTAAAGAGCATGATGAAAGGCATGCCCAGGAAATAGATGCGGAAGTAAAGGGCGGCCAGATCCAGAATCTCTGCAGGGGTGCCCAGCAAACTAAGCAGTGGGCGAGCTATATACCAGCCCAGTATGCAGAGAAAGACTCCGCTGATGAGCGAGAGGGTGATGGATGTGTGTACGGCTTTACGGCTGTCCTCGGCTCTGCCTTGACCTATGTAACGGGCAATGACAACATTGGCTCCCACGGAGAGGCCAATGAAGAGGTTGAGCATGAGGTTGATGACAAAGGTATTGGCACCAACTGCTGCCATGGCCTGACTGCTGGCAAAGCGGCCTACTACAGCTATATCTGCAGCATTCAGGAGCTGCTGCAGGAGAGCACTGACGGCAACCGGCAGCGCAAAAAGAATAAGCTTAACGGCTATTGGGCCGTTAAGCATATCAATATGGTTGGACTTAGCCATTTTCAGGGATTAATAGACAGCCGTATAGACCAGGGCTGCCACTACGGCTCCCAAGAGTGGGCCAACTACCGGTACCCAGCTGTAACCCCAGTCGCTTCCCTTCTTACCCTTGATAGGGAGAAGTGCGTGTGCCAGACGTGGAGCCAGGTCACGGGCTGCATTCATGGCATAACCTGTGGTAGCACCTAATGACATACCAATAGCCATGATGAGGAAGGTAACTGGCAGGGCGCTGTCAGCACCAATGTTCACTACTGTACCGTAAGTTCCGAAGCAGAGAATACCGAGGATGAGCACGAAGGTAGCTACAGCCTCGCTGAATACGTTATTCCAGGTATTCTTAATGGCTGGTGCTGTACAGAAGCAACCCAGCACATCGGCAGGTTTGTCGGCAGTGGCATCGAAATGGTCCTTGTAGAAAAGCCAGACCAAAACAGCACCACAGAAACCGCCCAGCATTTGTGACACGGCGTATGGGAGCACATTGCCCCACTCAAAGAGACCAGCCACGGCCAAGCCTACGGATACGGCAGGGTTCAGGTGTGCGCCGGAATCGTGTGCCACGAAGACACCGCTCATCACAGCAAAGCCCCAACCGAGGGCTACAACTACCCAACCGGCACCTTGTGCCTTACACTTATTCAACGTAGTGGCAGCGCAGACGCCGTCACCCATGAGTACCAGGACAAGAGTACCCAGAAACTCCAAAATACAGTTGTGAATCAATTCTGGTGACATACATTCATGTTTTTAACTGATGCAAAGTAAGCTATTTTTGGGGGATATACCAAACTTATTTACCATAAAGTTTCCTTCTGAATTTACGTACTGTACGCCGAGCAAACTTTTTCTTGACTTCTTCTATAGTCTGAGAACGTTCGCTAGGCTGCCCAGTTGCTGGCTTGACTATAAGTTTTACATCAAAGAGAGTAATGATGGAGGCACAGGCCTGTTGTAACACACATGGTTCTGCCTCTACAAAGCCGTAATTGAACTGTTCATTGAACTCTACGGGTATAATACGAGCCTTATAGACCCTGCCAAAAGTGGAAAAAACCTGGATGAGATTCTCTGCGGTGACCTGTTTGGTCAGTCGGGCAACAAAGAGAGTTGCCGTTTTTTTCTGATTTTTCATAAAATTGTGTAAAATTAAAAAAAATAATTAGGGACGTAGTTTTAACAATTACCGTTTGCAAATGTAAAATAAAAATCCAAGGTGAGCAAAAAAACACAAAGTTTTTTCTGCCCACCTTTTTTTATGCTAATGAAACGATGAAAATCTCAGAAGATGGTAGAGGTGCTCCACGGATAGCGGGCAGCACGGCTGCTGAAATGCTTGCAGGCGCTCTCTATCTTTCCGCTCTGGAACGGAATGTGAGCCACCTTCACGGCGTTCTGGCTCATGAGGTGACGAAGGGCGGTAGGAAGCTTGTGGGCACGACGGGCAATGACCTCGGTGGTGATGCTGCTCTCCCCCTCGTAGGCCACAATCACGGGCAGGTGATGGCGGTTCACGGAACGGGTAATCTGCCAGTTCAGGATAGGACTGTCTACATTGGTATCCTCAGACACCAGGATGAGCAGGTTCTCGGCCTGCTCCATCTTCTTCTCCAGGTAGGTGCGCACGGTGGTGTCTACCAAGCCGCTGTGCTGCGAGGTGAAGTGGATGTCGTGAAGGTTCACGAAATCAAAACGGGTGGGATAGCTCTTCTGCCAGGTCATGACATGGGTGTAGTTCTTCAGGTCTCTGCCGGGGGACTGGCTCACACCGTGAGCATCGAATGCAATGTAAGTCTTCATAAGCGTATAGTTTAGTTTTTGGCAAATATAGGTCCTGAAGGGCTTTCTGCGACTATCATTCTGTAAAATTGACGTTTTGAGGGCGTATTTTCCTTGTGTTTCGGCAGAAATGGCTACATTTGCAGAAACCTAAAATTAGTAGAGACCCATGAAAAACATTCTGCTCACTGCCTGGCTGATGGCATGCGCAATGCCCGTACTGGGACAGATAGTGCCACAGCCGGTAAAGGTTACCGCCGAGGAGGGAGTCTTCTCCGGAACCTTAACCTATGAGAAAAGTGATTTAAACGGACTGCCGGAGAATGCCTACCGACTGACACTGAAGCCGGGACACGGCGTGCTGGAATACCGCACCGAAGAGGGAAAGAACTACGGCGAACAGACCGTGGCACAGCTCAGACAGAAGTACGGAAAGGAGCTGCCGGCACAGACCATAGTGGACTACCCCGCCTACCCGTGGCGAGGACTGATGCTGGATGTATCCCGCCATTTCTACTCCCTGGAATACCTGAAGGAGACCGTGAGGCTGCTGGCCTACTACAAGATGAACCGGCTGCACCTGCACCTGACCGACGATGAGGGATGGCGTATAGAGATAAAAAGCCTGCCGGAACTCACGCAGAAGAGTGCCTGGAGAGACCTGGACCGACATGACTCTGCCGTGATACGACGCACAGCCGTGGATCCCCGCATAAAGCTGGACCCAAGGTTCCTGCAGCAGGTGGACGGACGACTGCGCTACGGCGGTTTCTACACCCAGGAGGAAATCAAGGACCTGGTGCAGTATGCCGCACGCTACCACGTGGAGATAGTGCCGGAGATAGACATGCCGGGACACATGATGGCTGCCATAGCGGCCTATCCGGAGCTGTGCAGCACGGGAAAGCCATCGTGGGGCAGCGTGTTCAGCCAGCCGCTCTGTCCGGCCAAGGAGGAGGTGTTCACCTTTGTCTTCAAGGTGCTGGATGAAATCCTGGCGCTCTTCCCTTCACGCTACATTCACATGGGTGCCGACGAAGTGGACAAGACCACCTGGAAGCAGAGCGAGCTGTGCCAGAACCTGATGAAGCAGGAGAACCTGAAGGATGAACATGCCCTGCAGAGCTGGTTCGTGGAACGGGTGAGCCGCTATATCAAGGATCACGGACGCGAAGTGGTGGTGTGGGACGATGCGCTGGAGGGCGGCATCTCCACGGACATTAACGTGATGTACTGGCGAGACTGGAAGGCAAACATTCCGTATGAATCGGTGGAGAGCGAGCACCAGACCATCTTCTGCCCGGGTACGCCGCTGTACCTGAGCCGCAGGGACAGTGCCATGTACGACATCTACCACCTGCGCAGCCTGCAGGAGCTTACCGTGAAGCGCAAGGACCTGATCAAGGGCGTGCAGGCCAACGTATGGGCGGAACAGGTGGGTAACGCCAACTGGGCGAACCTGCTCATCTGGCCACGTCTGCTGGCACTGGCAGAGATAGGATGGACCCCTTACGAGCAGCGGAACTGGGAGAACTTCAAGCGCCGGGCTGTGGACCAGAAGGCGTACCTGAAAGGACTGGGCATGGACCTGGCCGAGGAGTCGCCATTCCTGACGGTGGTACAGACCCCCGATGCCCAGGCACGGGGCGTGCGTTTCCACTTTGAGCATGAGAAGATCAACCCTACCCTGTATTATACCCTGGACGGTTCCCTGCCTACCGCCAAGAGCAAGCCGTTTACAGACCAGCTGCTGGTGAAGGGTCCTGCCCTGCTGAGTGTGGGCATCCTGGAAGACGGAAAGCTGCTCACACCGGTGTTCCAGCGCCCGGTGGACTACCACAAGCTGACGGGCAAGAAGGTGACTTACCTGCAGCCTTGGAACAAGGCATATCCGGCTGCCGGCGAGCTGTCACTGACCAACGGCCTGCAGGGCTCCGACTACTACAAGGACGTGAACTGGCAGGGATTTACCAATGACCTGGAGGTGATCATAGACCTGGAGGACCTGAAGAACCTGAAGGAGATCTCCCTGCGCTTCATGCAGATTAGCCAGGAAGACGTGCTGATGCCTGCCTACGTGGAGGTAAGCTTCTCTGACGACGGGAAGAATTTCAAGCCGTTCAAGACCATTCAGAACGATGTGGACCCCAAGCAGCGTGACCTGGTGATGAAGGACTTCAAGGCCAGCCTGAAGGGAGCCAAGGGCCGCTACATGAAGGTTCTGGCAAAGAACGATACGCAGAACCAGTTCATCTTTACCGATGAGATCATTGTGCATTAAAGACCGGCCTGGGCGCTGACCAGCTCTGCCAGCTTGAGGTAACCCTGTGCTACCACATAGTTGCCTTCCATCATTTCCGGTGCGCAGAGCGGCGTATAGGCATCGATAAAGGTAGCCTGACGGTCTTTCCTGGCGATATTTTTCAAGATTTTATTATAAGCCTGAGTGAAACGCTGGTCCTTCTGGGGATCGGCGTTTCTCAGTACAGAGAGCAGCAGTACGCGGGCCTGGGGTGCCTGTGCATGCACCAGGGTGAGCAGCTGGCGGTAACGGGCTTCAAAGTCCTGGGCTTCCACACCGCTTTCTGCCTCCTGTGCACCGGCATAGAGCACGATGGTCTGCGGGCAGACGCTGGCAGGGTTTCCGTGCAGGAAGTGCGGGATTTCCTTCTCCAGCCAAGTCATGTCGCAGCCGGGATAGCCCCAGCCTGTTCCGCGGTTCTTGGCACGGGAGGTGCCCAGAAGCTCGTGCCACTCTCCGCTGTGGATCATCTCATCGCCCAGGAAGACAATGTCATCGGCTGCCAGCGGAAGCTGCGAGAGGGTTCCCAAGCGGGCACCGAAGCTGTCGCCCCTGCCCTCGTGGACATCGGGCAGCTGGAGCGGATACTGGCAGAAATGCTTGTCGGCAGAACCTGCGTCCAGGTAAGGGAGCAGGGTGTTGCACCAGGCAGCATAGCCCGCTGCCTTAGGGTGCAGGTCGTCGAAGCTCCAGCCGGCCTTCATGTGGCCCTCGCCGTCGCCCAGCAGTCCGTAGAGGTCGATGTAAGGCACGCCCGCCTTGCGGCACACGGTCTTCAGGAGCTCGTTGGTGCCGGCTATCTTTCCCCCGCGCTGACCGTTGCCACTAGGCAGGATGCTCTGCACGTGCACCCGGGTCTGGGGAGATTCTTTCTGGAAACGGGTGAGGATGGTCTGCAGGTTCTCTGCTATGTGTTCCCGGGTCTTGCCGTAGCCAATGTCGTTGGTACCTATCATGATATAGACCTGCGCCGGATGTCCGGCAAGGATAGGGTCCAGGTTGGCCACCATCTCATCGCTCACGGCACCGCTCACACCACGGTTCAGAATGCGGTGGTCTCCCAGCGCCTCCCACCACTCGTGCATGTTGGTAATGCTGTTTCCCATCATGACAATGTTGTCCGGCCTTACCGTGAGGGCACGGAAAGCAGCATAGCGGTGGTTACGGAACGGTTCATCGGCCCAGGCAGACAGGAGGGCAGCAAAGACAAACAGGAAGACAAGTACTCTTTTCATAGGTTTCAGATTTATTGCCCCAAAGATAATCATTTTTTACAATTCTCTCCCTTTTTCCCTTTACTTTCATTATCTTTGTGCCATAATGAAAAAATTACTGACAATGAGAACGAATAGACTTTGGCTGCTTACTGCAGCTGTCTGCACCCTGCTCACGGGCTGCAAGACCACCCGGAACCTGGTACAGCCTGTACCGGAGAAGAGTATAGTAGTACTGTATGACAATGACGTGCACTGTGCCATAGACGGCTATGCCTACCTGGCAGGCCTGCGCGATGCCGTAGCCGATACGGCATGGACCTGCGTGGTATCCAGCGGCGACTACCTGCAGGGCGGAACTGCAGGAGCCATCTCCAAGGGCCAGTACATCATAGACGTGATGAAGCATGTGGGCTACGATGCCGTGACCCTGGGCAACCATGAGTTCGACTACAAGGTGCCTCGCATGTTTGAGCTGCTGAACCAGCTGAATACCCCGGTAACCTGCGCCAACGTGCTGGATGCCAAGACCGGCAAGCAGGTGTTCCAGCCTTATGTGATGAAGACCGTGGGCAACAAGAAGATAGCCTTCGTGGGAGCGGTGACCCCTACCACCATGCAGACCGAGTCTTACTCCTTCTACGATGACAACGGCGACCTGATCTATGACCTGGCACCGAAGCAGACCTATGCCCTGGTGCAGCAGGCTGTGAACGATGCCCGAAGCCAGGGTGCCGACTACGTGATAGTCATCGCCCACCTGGGCGAGGACCTGAATGAGCTGAACGTGTATTCTCACGGACTGGTGAAGAACACCACCGGCATAGACGTGGTGCTGGACGGTCACACCCACTCTGCCGTGAGCAGCACACGCGTGAGAAACAAGGAAGGAAAAGCCGTGCTGGTGACCCAGACCGGTACCCAGTTCACCCACTTCGGCAAGATGGTGATTATGCCAAACGGTAACATCACCACCGGCCTCATCAAGCGTGCCGACTGGACCAAGGCCAACGCACGCGTTCAGGCTGCCACAGACAGCGTGAAGAACCTGATGAAGGCGACCACAGAGCGATTTGTGTGCCACAGCGACGTGGACCTGCGCATCTTGAACGACGAGCAGAAGCAGCAGGTGCGCATGGCAGAGACCAATGCGGGTGACATTGTAGCCGATGCCTTCCGCATCATGACCGGTGCAGACCTGGCGATGACCAACGGCGGTGGCATTCGTACCCAGCTGAAGAAGGGTGACCTGAGCTACGGCGACGTGGTGAGCATGCTGCCTTACGACAACAACCTGTGCCTGGTGGAGGTGACCGGTGAGAAGATTCTGGAAGTCCTGACCGCCAACACCAGCCTGCTGCCGATAGAAGACGGACAGTTCCCACAGGTATCGGGCATAAAGTTCACTGCCGTGGTGGCAGACCACAGCGTGAAGGACGTGCAGATCCTGAACAAGGAGACCAACCAGTATGAGCCGATAGATCCCCAGAAGACCTACCTGCTCTCTACCACCGACTACTGCATCAGCGGAGGCGGTTTCAGGAACACCCTGAAGGAAGCCAAGGTGGTGAAGGATGCCGTGATGATGTACAGCGATGCCCTGGTGGAATACGTGGTGAAGGAACTGAAGAGCCACATCGGTGAAGAATATGCCGAGCCACAAGGACGCATTACCATTATAAAATAAAAAGGACAAGCGATATGAAAACAGTCAAGTATCTTCTTTCTTTCGTCCTGCTGACCCTGTGCTGCGGTGTACATGCGCAGAACAAGACCAAGTATAACCCCATGAACGAGGCAGTGCCCGTACTGCACGGACAAGCCTGGCAGAGTGAGCTGAAGGGTTCCTACCACCGCATTCCAGACCGATTGGAGAGCAAGTGCAGCAAGAACGTATGGTCACTGGCAGGCAATACAGCCGGCGAGAAGCTGGTGTTCCGCACCAACTCGGAGAACATTACCGTGAGATTCATCAACAGCAGCAAGAGCTTTGCCATGCGTCACATGCCGGCTACCGGCATGAGCGGTGTGGACATGTACGGTCTGAACGACAAGGGGGAATGGACCACCTGTAACCCGAACTTCCAGTATGTGTTCGGGGATACCTGCCGCTACAACTATGCCGACCTCTCCTACTCTGCCGAGACCAAGGCCAAGGGCAGGGAGTACCACCTGTACCTGCCGCTGTACAACGGCGTGGAATGGATGGAGATCAGCGTGGATGAGGGCAGCCTCTTCAGCTATGTCCTGCCATCGGAAGAAAAGCCTATCCTGATCTACGGCACCAGCATTGCACAGGGAGCCTGTGCCAGCCGTCCGGGCATGGCATGGACCAACATAGTAGACCGCACCGTGAACCACCCTATCCTGAACCTGGGCTTCAGCGGCAGTGCCAAGATGGAACCAGCCATGCAGGAGGTGCTGAACGAGGTGGATGCCTGCCTGTACATTCTGGACAACATGGAGAACATGGAGGCCAAGAACGTGTATGAGAGTTCCCTGCACTGCTGCCACCTGCTGCGCCAGAGCCACCCCGAGGCTCCTATCCTGCTGGTAGAGCACAGCGGACAGCCCGACACTTCCATCCGTGAGAAAGCCAAGGACTACCAGAACGTGAACAACGAGCTGCAGAAGGTTTACCAGACCCTGAAGAAGGAGAACTTCAAGAACCTGTACTACCTGACCTGCGAGGAGATAGGTCTGGATACAGAGAGTTTCGTGGAGGGCATTCATCCAAATGACTACGGCATGCGCATCAACGCCCGTGCCATCAGCCAGAAAATCAAGGAGATTTTCAAGGAGAAATAATTCTTATATCCGATAAAAAAGAAAAGGCGACTGGAAAATTCCAATCGCCTTTTTTAGTGTGTCTAAACGGGGAAATTATGCTTCGTAACCGTTAGGGTTATTCTTCTGCCAGTTCCAGGAATCGCGGCACATGTCCTCAATGCCGTACTGTGCCTCCCAGCCCAGTTCTGCCAATGCCTTGGCAGGATTACAGTAGCAAGTGGCAATGTCACCTGCACGGCGAGGCTTGATGCTGTATGGAACCTTCACGCCATTTGCCTTCTCGAAAGCGTTCACTACATCGAGTACAGAATAACCGTGACCTGTACCGATATTGTAGATAGCCAGACCCTTCTTCTCAGCAATAGCCTTCAGGGCTGCCACATGGGCAGTAGCCAAGTCTACCACATGGATATAGTCGCGCACACCGGTACCGTCGTGTGTAGGATAGTCATTACCGAACACGCCCAGTTCCTGACGCTTACCCACTGCTGTCTGGGTGATGTAAGGCATGAGGTTGTTTGGAATACCGTTAGGGTTCTCACCGATGCGTCCGCTCTTGTGTGCACCGATTGGGTTGAAGTAACGCAGCAGAACCACGTTCCATTCAGGATCGGCCTTCTGAACGTCGGTCAGCACTTCCTCCAGCATGCTCTTGGTCTGTCCGTAAGGATTGGTGCAGTGACCCTTAGGGCACTCCTCGGTGATAGGAATGATGGCAGGATCACCGTAAACGGTAGCCGAAGAAGAGAAGATGATGTTCTTGCATCCGTTCTGGCGCATGACATCGATGAGGACGAATGTACCAGACATGTTGTTCTCATAATACTCCAGAGGCTTTGCCACAGACTCACCTACTGCCTTCAGACCGGCAAAGTGAATGCAGGCATCGAACTTGTGCTCCTGGAACACCTTGGTCAGACCTTCACGGTCACGGATATCTACCTGATAGAATGGAATCTCCACTCCACCCAGCAATTCTGAAACACGCTTGAGGGACTCCTTCTGAGAGTTCACCAAGTTGTCTACCACTACAGTCTCATGACCTGCCTTGTGCAGCTCAATGAGGGTATGTGTACCGATAAAGCCGGCACCACCTGTTACTAAAATCTTCATGGATATATCTAGTTATTATTTAAAATCGTACAAATGGAACATGCGGTCCATGAGCTTCCATTTCTCATCGCTGGTCTCACCTACCTTACAGTCCTGATACTGGGCATTCCAGTCTTCCCATTCCTGCTGGCGAGGGAGAACTGCCAGACGCTTCATGGCGCTGTCCCAGTCGAAATCCAACGGAGCCTCCACAATCATGACCAGGCGGTTGCTCTGGATGTAGAGTTCCATTTCCAGGATGCCCACCTCACGGATACCGTCTACAATCTCCTTCCACATGTGGGGTTCACTGTGCTGCTTCTTGTAAGCCTCTATGAGTTCCGGATTGTCCTTCAGGTCCAGAATCTGCACATAGCGCTTCACCGGCTGACCGTAGTCTCTTACTCTGATTCCTTCCATATTCTTAAGGGTTTATTTCAGTTCCATGTCTGGAGCCAGGACATTGTGTACAGGCCAAGCCTGTGCCTTAGCTACATTATAGACACCTGTTCCGCGTGGGTCCTCTACGCTGGCACCGAAGGTGATGGTGTACTTGCCGGCAGCAGTCTCCCACTGTGACAAGGCAGTGTTGAAGCTTGCCAAGGTATAGTTGTCTACCTTGAAGGTCAGTGTCTCTGATTCTCCAGGGTTCAGTTTCTTGGTCTTGTTGAACGACTTGAGCTCGCAAGCTGGCTTATCCAGACCGCCTGCTGGTGCGCTCACGTACAGCTGGACGCTCTCCTTACCTGCCACCTTACCGGTATTAGTCACCACGATAGATGCCTCGAAGCCGTCCTTCACAGCCTTTACGACAGGCTTGCTGTAAGCAAAGGTAGTATAGCTCATACCGTAACCGAATGGGTAAGAAACCTTCACATTGTTGGTATGGAAGTAACGGTAACCGATGTTCAGACCCTCGGTATGGAGTGTATAGTCCTTGTTCTTGACCGTAGTCTGACCTCCGTAAGGATAGCCGGCTACAGCCTGTGGCACACCGTGTGCAGGGAAGTTCTTGGTAGAAGGTACGTCGGTACAAGAGATAGGCCAAGTCATGGTGAGCTTACCGCTAGGGTTCTCCTTGCCCATGAGCACGTCGGCAACAGAGTTACCGCCTTCCTGACCCGGCTGCCATGCCAGAAGGATGGCATCTGGAAGGTTCTTCCAGGAATCGGTCTCAATGACTACACCGGTGTTCAATACCACGATGACCTTCTTGCCCAGTGAGTGGTAAGCCTCGCAGATGTTCTGCAGCATCTCACGCTCCTCGTTGGTCAGGTTGAAGTCGTTCTCAATCTGGCGGTCTGCGCCCTCACCTGCCTGACGGCTGATGGTAAGGATAGCGACATCCGACTTCTTTGCCTGGTTCTCGATGGTGAACATAGGCAGGTAGAGTTCCGGGATACGCTTCTGACCGCGTGAACCGGTCATGGTATTGGTCATAGGGCCGTTTACCAGCTTGAACTCTCTATATTTGTTGTACATGTCCTTCAGGTCCTCGGTAACCTTGAGTCCGGCATTCTCGATACCCTCTACCAGCTCTACCACGTATGGCTTGTAAACGTGACCTGAACCCAGACCACCTGCCAGGAAGTAGTAAGAAGTAGCACCGAAGATAGCAGCAGTCTCCACGTTCTTGAGCGGAAGTGCATCGTTGTCGTTCTTCAGCAGTACCATGCCCTCTGTAGCGCTCTGACGGGTAATGGCAGCATGTGCCTTCATGTCAGGCTTGTTGGAGAACTTGTAACCCTTGAAGCGAGGAGTCTTGACGATGAACTCCAGGATACGCTTGACGCAGATGTCCAGGTCTGCCTCAGACAGTTCACCGCTCTTCACCTTATCAACTACCTCGAAGCTCTGTGTAGGGTAACCCGGAGCCATGAGGTCATTTCCAGCCCAGATCTGGGTGTGAGTATCACGCTTAGGGGTCCAGTCGGTAATGACGATACCGTCGAATCCCCACTCATCGCGCAGGATGGTAGTCAGCAGGTCCTTGTCCTGCTGGGTGAACTTACCGTTCAGCTTATTGTAAGAAGACATCACTGTCCAAGGCTTAGACTCCTTGACCGCAATCTCAAATCCCTTCAGGTAAATCTCACGCAGGGAGCGCTGGTCTACCACCTCATTGACAGCCAGACGGTTTGTCTCCTGGGAGTTGGCAGCATAGTGCTTGATATCAGCACCCACGCCTTCGCTCTGCACACCGTTCACATAGGCAGCAGCCACCATACCGGAAACGATAGGATCCTCGGAATAATACTCGTAGTTACGACCACCCAGCGGATTACGCATGATGTTCAAACCAGGAGCCAGCAAGAGGTCCACACCGTATTCCTTTACCTCGTTACCAATAGACTTACCCACATTATAGATGAGGTCCTTGTTCCAGGAACATGCCAGAGAAGTACCTACAGGGAAACCGGTACAGTAATAGGTATTGGCATCGTTCTCACGGGTAGCGTTGATACGCAGACCAGCAGGGCCGTCGGCCATGACGGTAGGGGTAATACCCAGACGGGAAATCTGCATGGTACTACCGGCAGCACCTTCCACGAAATCGGCATGCTCACCAATCATTCCATACTGTGCAATGATGGCAGCACCCATGGTAGATGAACGTCCGTTTGCCACTACCAGCAGCGACTTCTCTTCCAAAGTCATTGCCTTCACAATCTCATCGATGTTATTCTCATTCAGTTTCAGCTGCGCACAGGCAGGAGAAACTGCCATAGCCAGCAAACTCAAAGATAATAGGGTCTTTTTCATAGTCTTATATACATATTTGGTGGTAAAATTACGAATTCTAAACCGAATAATGAAATTTTTTTCGTACATTTGTCCAAGACAAAAAAACTTAAATACTAAAACCTATGAAGAAAACACTATTCCTGGCAGCTGTCTGCTTACTGGGCTGCCTGCCTGCAAACGCACAGAAAAAGAAGAACCAGACTCCTCCGGCAAAGGAAATTGGTCTGGCAAGCATCAACAGAGCCTCATCAGAATCCATCATAGAATTCCTGGCTTGTGACCAGCTGGAAGGAAGAGAATCTGGTTTCAACGGTTCATTCATTGCCAGCCAATACATTGCCAGCCAGCTGAAGATGATGGGCATCAAACCGCTGGGAGACAAGTATTTCCAGGAATTTGCAGCTTATGCCAAGGATCGTGTAAAGGGTGGAAGATACAGCGTGGTAGCCGACTCCATAGCCAAATGGTCTAAGGACGTACACCGCAAGCTGAACATGCGTAATGTAATAGGTATGATTCCGGGAGAGCGTGCCGACGAATATGTAGTGGTAGGTGCTCACTTTGATCACCTGGGACTGGATCCTGCCCTGGACGGAGACCAGATTTACAACGGTGCCGACGACAATGCCAGCGGTGTAAGTGCCGTACTGCAGATAGCACGTGCCTTTCTGGCAAGCGGAAAGAAGCCGATGCGTAACGTCATCCTGGCGTTCTGGGACGGTGAAGAAAGAGGTCTGCTAGGTTCTCACTATTTCGTAGACCACTGTCCTTTCCTGGGTAAGATTCACGGTTACCTGAACTTTGACATGATAGGCAGAAACAACAAGCCTGAGAACCCTGAGCACGTGGTATATTTCTATACAGCTTCTCACCCAGCCTTCGGCGAATGGTTGAAGAACGATGTGGCAAACTACGGCTTGAAGATAGACCCAGATTACCGTGCATGGGACAATCCTGTAGGAGGTTCAGACAATGCGAGCTTTGCCGTTCACAACATTCCTATCCTGTGGTATCACACCGATGCAAACCCTGACTATCACGGTGTAGGTGACCAGGCAGAACGCCTCAACTGGGAAAAGGTGGTAGAAATTACCAAGGCCTCGTTCCTGAATGCCTGGAACCTGGCTAACGAAGAAAATTACTAATGACAATAAAAAAAGGAAATGTCTTTCGGGGCATTTCCTTTTTTATTCTTTGGACAGGGCATCGTAATACCACCAGTATGTGGTACCGAAGTCACGACGTGTCTTATTCAATGCCAACGTAGAACTGCGTACGGAACGAGCCATGTTCCGGTAATCGGCATAATTTGTTTCCAGAATCTCGTTCCGGTATGCATATCTGCCCGGATTCCTGCGAAGGTACATGACCAGCGCCTCACCGTAATAGCGTGGAAGTTCTACCACAGAATCATTCAGGTTATAGACCTCGCTCAGCTTCAAGACAAACTTATCAATCTTTCTGTCCAGCAAATAGGCACAAAGCAGATACTGCTCTGCCATGGGTTGTCTGGCTTTCTCTGACAAGTCCAGCAGCTCCAAGAATTCCAGTGCCGGCTCCTTGTGGAAACGAGGATACGCCCCAAACTGACGGTACAAGTCCATGGGCTGGAAAATCATGCGGACGGAATCCTTCAAGTCCAGCAGCAAACCCTCTGACCCATAATTCTGGGGATAATTAAACAAACGCTCTCCCAGCTCATCCTTCTTATATAAGGAATAAGCCCTGAGCGCCGTAGTTTCCCGGTTAATGGTCTTAGAGCCTTTTCCAACCTCCAGCGCCTCATCGTAATCCTTCTGTGAAACCATGTATTCCATTTGCATCTGATGATGTAAAGTTTCATCGGTATTACTGAAACTGATGCAGAACACGATGAAAAGGAGGAAAATAATAAGGTTAGGAATCAGCATTTTAGCTGCCACGCCTCCCGCTCTCTCATCGTAGGTAGAAGGGAGATGCTTGAAGAAGGATACGGCACAGAAAAACAGCATCCAGCAGAGCGGATAAAACCAGATCCAATACCCCAGACTAAACTCGGTATAGGCAGTAGCATTCACACTGGTAAGCATTGCCAGAGTAAAGAACGAAGGGAAGAAGCTGACGGTATGCCACTCACGCTCCAGACGGAAAATGCGGTTCAGCAAAATCTGCAAGAGCAATAGCAGGAAAGTGATGATGCCGGCACCCACAAGCGGAGAATAGACGGTAAGACCACCCGACAGGACATGCTGTGCCATGCCCATCACGTAGCCTTGTATCTTCCAGAGAAAGAAGAATGAAAAAAAGCAAAACAGAAAACCGCACACCACTCTGACGAAGGCGGCGGTTTTCTGAGCTTGTGGATGATTATAATTCATTTATTACTTAATCTACCTTACGAAGCACTACTGCAGAGCGTGC
>JAKSLR010000029.1 GCA_024401095.1 Bacteroidaceae bacterium | reverse complement strand
GGGAGACTCCATACAGGGAATGTCTCAAACTTAGCATATCCTGCAGTGATGCCACGCTTGTGCTCATTATACAACTGGCTCAAGCAGACAGCCATCTTGCCGCTACCAGGACCAGGGGCGGTAACGATAACCAATGGACGGGTAGTTTCTACATAATCGTTCTTTCCGAAACCTTCATCACTGGCAATCAAGTTCACATTGTGAGGATAGCCGTCAATCAGGTAATGATAATATGCTTTGATGCCCATGCGCTCCAGACGCTGACGGAAAGCATCGGCAGCATGTTGTCCATTATAGTGAGTGATAACGACAGAGCCTACAAAGAAATTGCGGTCCATGAATTCCTGGCGAAGTCGGAGTACATCTTCATCGTAAGTAATGCCTAAATCGGCACGTACCTTATTCTTTTCAATGTCTTCTGCGCTGATTACGATGACAATTTCTAAGCTATCGCTCAACTGTGAAAACATGCGAAGCTTGCTGTCTGGCTGGAAGCCAGGCAGGACACGACTGGCATGATGGTCGTCGAAAAGTTTTCCTCCAAGTTCTAGATATAGTTTATTACCGAATTGAGCGATGCGCTCCTTGATGTGTTCAGATTGAATTCTGACATACTTGTCGTTGTCAAAGCCGATTTTCATTTCCGTAAGTTTTAATGTTTACGGGCTACAAAAATATGCATTTTCCACGACATTTCAAAACGTTGGCAAAAACTTTTTCGGAAAATCATTCTTTTTGCTACCTTTGCAGAAATAATGTAACAGAATGAATAAAAGTATAGATACAGAGACTTTGGTTGCCAAGGCCGTGGATTATTTTAAGCAGGGATACAACTGTTCCCAGTCTGTTGCCATGACTTTCAGTGACTATTATGGCATTCCAGAAGCACTGATGGCCCGTCTGTCGGCTTCGTTCGGTGGTGGTATAGGAAGAATGCGTGAGACTTGCGGCTCAGCCTGTGGCATGTTCATGCTGGCAGGTCTGGAAGTACAAAATACCGAAGATGCACCAGAACCACTGAATCTAGTAGATAATCCCTATCCTTCACAGGAACTGAAAAAAAAGAATTATGAAGTTGTACAAAAACTTGCTGCCGATTTCCGTGCAGAAACCGGCAGCATTATCTGTAAAGAGTTGTTAGGCTTGAATAAGCAACGTGCAGATGGTACAATCCCTGAAATACAGATTGTAGCCACTCCAGAGGCACGTACAGATGAGTATTACCGCAAGCGCCCATGCATCAGAATGGTAGAGACTGCGGTACGTATCTATTGCAGATACCTTCAGGAGAAATGGAGTTGATTACTGCTTAGGAACGCAAGCGTAGAATTCCAAATCCTCTGTACCTGTGTTTACCAGGCTGTGCTTGTGACCTTCTGGGCAATAGGTACACTGACCAGCTTCAATAGCTGCAGGTTCTCCATCGTCAATGACGGTACCCTTGCCTTTGAGTACAAAAATAAACTCGGCACTGCCGATGTGTGCATGCTCTCCGATGCTTGCACCTGGGTGCAGCAATCCGTGCATGATACGGGTTGTTCCGTCAAACCACATCTTGGCATTGTATTCCTTCTCTCCATCCTTGAAGTGTGGGAACACTTCAAAAGGCATGCTGTTTAAATCGATAATCATGTTCTTCGGTTTTTATTAATATTGTTTCTTCTGCAAATATACTATAAATATTTAATAAATCCTTTATATCTCGCCTTTTCTGAAGGCAGTAGGGTTCACACCAACCTGTTTCTTAAAGACATCGGAGAAATACTTCGGGTCATTGTATCCACAGTCATAGGCTATCTCACTGATGTTTTTCCGGGTAGTACGCAACAGTTGGCGGGCGTGTTGCATACGGCATTCACGGATAAATTCCAGTGGACCGAATCCGGTGGCTTTTTTCATACGTGTAAAGAACGAGGTTCGGCTCATTCCCATTTCTTCGTAGAGCTGTACCACGGAATACTGGTCGTTGGACAGGTTTTTTGTGACAATCTGGTTGACTTTCATGAGGAACTCATTGTCGTCCTGCTCATCTAGATTTTCTAGGATGGAATGGTTTGATTTGAGCAAGAGCTCCAGTTTCTCAATGGTTTTCTTTCTACGGTTCCGCTGGATAATCAATCGCCAGATGAATCCACCTAATAAGGCAGCCAGAAGTATATATCCCCCTTTAGCTAAGCTGTTCCACCACCATGGCTCATCAATCTTTATGTTTAGTTTTTGCTCTTCTAAAGTCTTAAAGTCGTCTGAGCTGATGGCACGGATAGTGAGGGTGTATTCTCCAGGAGTAAGCTTGTAATGGATGTGGCGGTTTCTAGAGGGTCTGTTCCATGTATCAGAACCATCGGAGAATATCCACTGATATAGAATCTCATGTGGATTGTCAAAGCAGATATTGCTGATATCCATGCTCAGATTCCCTTGAATATGGCTTAGGTGAAGTGGGGAGAAGTTCAGGTTGTCGCCAATTTCTTCACCACCCGCAGAGATGTTGGTAAGGATCAAGTGTGACTTGAAGGAACGTGGAATGCGGATAGACTCATCGAATATAATGGTGCCATCGTAAGTACCAAATGCAAGTTTGCCATCGTCAGTCCTGCAAGCACTGTTTTCTAGGAAAGTTCCTACTTCCATACCTTGGGATGGTAGCCAATGGAAGAAGGTTTTCTGTTTGGGGTAAAAACGCGCCAAACCATTGGCGGTACTCATGACAATGGTGTGTGCGGAATCTTCAACCAAAGCCAGAATGGAATTAGAAACTAAGGCAGAATTCTCTTTTCTGTATTGTTCATGTATCTTACCCTTCAAGACATGGATACCATTGTTGGCCGTACCGACATACAAGGTACCGTCTTGTGCTGTGAGTGCACAGATGGGACGATGTATGTCTGGTGGAAGCATTATTCCCTCCAGCGTGTTCTTGACTGGTGGCCAGATGGCTTCATTTGCCTCTCTTTTTATTACGTCGAATTTCGGGAAATCAGGATTACAACAGCGTACTCCATAAGGAAAACGAATGAACCATTTTCTGTCCGATGTAGGTGACTTGACGGTATCGGTGGAAACATGGGTAGGATAGGATTGGTCATCCTTGTAGTCGAAATGAACGAAGTCTGTTCCATCGAAACGGTCCATTCCTGATCCTGTGTAGAACCAAAGGAATCCCACACTGTCGGTCACAATCCGGTAGACACGATTGTCGCTTAATCCATCGGCTACCGTGTAATCTCTCCAGAACTGTGCATTTGCAGGGGAGCAAATGCACAGTAGAGTCAAGAGAATAAGGGATTTTCTGTTCATAGCACAAAAATAATTGATTTCTTGAAAAAAGAAAAATGTTAGTGACTTCTTTTCATCTTTGCCTCTTCATTACCCTTTTCTTTTGTTATCTTATCGCCCTCCAGGTACTGCAGCTGTTCCAGAAAGCACTGTTCATGTTCGTGCTCTTTTTCAGCCAGGTTCCAGAACATGCTGGCTATTTCGGGAAATCCTTCCTGTTCAGCTATGGTTGCATAGCAAGGATAGTCCCGTTTCCATTCCCTGTGTTCCCCTACGATAGCCATTCGTAGGTTTTCATCGGTTTTTCGTACTTTGCCGGCAATGAATTCTGCATTGACCTCACATTGTCCGCCTTCCATGGAATTGTAAATCCGTTTAGCATGCTCCTTCTCGTGGTGGGCAGTTATCTCTAATATGACGGCTATCTTCTCATAGCCTTCTTCTCGTGCCTGATTGGCATAAAACTGATATCGTAGGCAGTCTTGTGCCTCTTTGGCAAAAGCTTGCATCAAGTATTTCTCTGTAAGTGTTCCCTTGAGCGGATTAGGTGTAAAGTTATCAAATGTAATTACCATATTCTTCTTGTTTTTGTGTTGCAAAAATAGAACATGGTTTTAAGATGAAGGAGGGGTAAAATGACAAAACAGGTAGTAAGATTTACCATACTACCTGTTTTTATCGGATAAATAAGCTTATTCTTCTGCGTCTGTCTCTGTAAATCTGGACATGACTCTTCCGTTTCTGGTGATTCTTTCAAAGAACATTTTCTCGGGTCTTACCCAGATGAGTTTCTCGCCATATTGGGCTTGATAGACTACCATTCGTTGCTGTGTTTCTGAATCGTAGGCAATGTGAAGCATCTTGTACCTGTTTCCCTTGAAGTGTTGGAAATAACGGATGCCATCGTCTGGCCTGTGAAAATTCTGCAACATCTTTTCTATGAGTGGAGCATACCATTTCCAGACTTCTTCCTCGGTAGGTGTATGGCCGCCGGGGAAATGAAAGGCTTGATTATAGTATTCCAGAAAGAGGGGTTGATACTGTGCCAGAGAGTCTTGCTCTCCAAAGATTCCCCATACCTTATCTGTATAATAAGGATTGGTGTAATGGAACTGCTCTTTCTCAATAGTCTTAAACTCTTCGATCAATTCTTTACTGATTATGAAGTCCTGCTTACCGTCACGGCGTGGTGATTTATATTGCTGTGGGCCGATTCTCTCCTGCAGGAACTTGCTCATTTCAAAATGAGGATTGCCTAACAGGGCAGGGATACCTAAAACGGGAGCAAGATACTGAGCATAGAAAGAACCACAACTGTTTCCTACCAGCAAATCGGGTTTTTCCTTATCGCAAAGCTGTCTGATGAGCGTAATGGCTTCCTCTGGATGTAGAGGAAGGTCTGGTGTAAGTATCCTTACCTCAGTGTCTGCAAATGCTTTTTTCAAAGCTAAGGCAGGCACACAACTTCCTGAGGCATAAAAGCCATGTAAAAATAGAATGGTCTTCATACGGATTTACAATTAATCTCTGTCTTTCAGGACAGGGAATTTCTCTCGGAAAGAATTCAACTTATTCAGATCTAATTCTCCCACAATGACTCCTTCTTGATTCTGTGGGCATGACACGATGTCTTTTCCATAGGCATCAATGAGCATGGTTCCGCCGCAGTAAGCACAGGCTGGGTCTGTTCCTATACGGTTGACTCCTACAACATAGCATTGGTTCTCTATGGCACGTGCATGAAGCAAGGTATTCCATACTGCAAGCCTTGAAGTTGGCCAAGAAGCAACATACAGGGCACAGTCATAGTCTTCTTGATTGCGGCTGAAAATAGGGAAACGCAGGTCGTAGCAGACTTGAAGAAGGAAACGGACGCCTCTCCATTCTACTACTACACGTTCCTTTCCTGCTGTATAGTGCAGGTTTTCTTTTCCATACGTAAACAAATGGCGTTTGTCGTAGTAAGAAGCCTTTTCTTCATCTGGTTTTACAAAGTAAAAACGATTGTGAAAACTTCCGTCGGCAGTTTGGATGGCCAAACTACCGGCAATGGCAGCGTTAAGCTTGTTGGCCATCTGATGCATCCATCGCAGCGAATAAGAATCTTCAGATTCAGCAATGTTTTCAGGCTGTGTGGCAAATCCTGTGCTCCACATTTCCGGGAGTACATAGAGATCGCATGCAGGGGCAGCTAGAAAGGCTTCCTCTGCACATGTACAGTTTCTTGCTGGATCAGCCCAGAAAATGTCTCGTTGGAAAAGTGCTATCTTCATGTTTTATTCGTAAATACAAAGTTCTGCCTTGCGCAATTCTAGATCTCTTTCTGCTTCTAAGATTTTCTCGTGCATCTCATGCACATACTGACGCTCGTTCAAATAGGTGAGGAGATTAATCTGACCTGCATCCAGTGATTTTTGCAATAGTGGTGTATTGTCACATTCTGTAAGATGCTTGTGGTAGGCCTGGTAGGTCTCCTGCAACTGCAGGGCATCGTTATAGACACCACGGAGCTGTGTGGCCAGATGATTGCGAACATCTTTTTCCATCATCTGTGCAGCGGCCAGATGAGCCTTGGCAGACTTTACCTTGCGTGCCCCGCTCCAGATAGGTACAGAAACTCCAAAGGTGATACCCTGATAGTGGTCTTCACGTTCCTTTTCACTCATGTAGCCCACTTTTAATTTTGGCAGCCATTCTCCTTTGGTAACTTTTACAGCTTTCTCCTGCGCTGCAATCTGCCCTTGGGCCAACTGCAGTTCTGGGTAGCGGGTCAGGTTCTCGTCCATCCACTCGTTGAAATCCTTTGGCAGCGGATTATGTGTAAAAACAGTATCGTTAATGATTACAGCTTCGCCACCATTCATGTATTGCAGTTCTTCCATCAAGTTGTTCTTCAACGTCTTGAATTCACGGTATTCAGCTTCAAAGAATAGAAAAGCCTGATGCGCCTTCTGTTTGTCGATGATGGTAGCTTCCCCTTTCTGGAAGAGCTTTTCATAGCTGTCTGCCATGGCACGTGTCTCGGCCAAATCAAGTTCGAGATGATTCATCAATGCATTGCAATAAACTACTTGAATACAGAGTTTCTTTGCAGAAAGAAGTAGTTGTTGGCGCTCATTCAGATACTTGAGGTCAGCTACTCTGCGCTGTTCCTGAGCCATTTGCTTGCGTTTTGCATAGAGAGTAGGAAAGTCGAACGTCTGGCTAAACTCTACATCCACGCGGTTGCCTATGCCGTTGTTTCCCCAAAGATATCCCATGCCTACTTCTGGGTTCTCCAAGGCATTAATTAACTTGCTTTCTTTCTTTTCCGCCTCTGCTTCCATTCGGGCAGCTTCTAGTGATGTACTGTGCTGTTCAATGCTGCGCAGGATGGCTGTAAAATCCTGCGCCTTTACTGCAGGACTAATCAGCAGCAGAAGTATGATGTTTCTTAGAATACATTTCATAGATAACAGGCATTACATAAATGTTAAGTATAGTAGAAGTAAGCAGACCTCCAAGTACCACGATAGCCATAGGACTTTGAATCTCATTACCGGCCTTATCTCCGTTCATGATCATAGGAATAAGTGCCAGTGCAGAAGTCAATGCTGTCATTAGGATAGGGTTCAAGCGGTCTTTAGAACCTTCTATAATTGTATCTCTCAGGGTGGCTCCAGTTTGTCTTGCCAGTTCTGTACCATGCTTGTAGCGTGATACCAGCAGGATTCCGTTACGTGTGGCAATACCAAACAGGGTAATGAAACCAATGGTACCAGGGATGCTGAGTACCCAAGAACTGAACATAATGCCCAGCACGCCGCCCATCATGGCGAGAGGAAGGCCTGCCATGACTATTCCGGAAAGACTGAAGCTCTTGAACTCTGCGTAAAGCAGAAAATAGATGACTAACAATGCAATGATTGTAGCCAATGCAAGGGTTCGGGTTGCAGAACGTGCACTCTCAAATTGTCCTCCGTATTCAATGCGATATCCTTCTGGCAGATCAATCTGGTCTCCAATAGTCTTCTGAATATCCTTTACGACACTACCAACGTCGCGACCAGATGTGTTGGCAGAGATAACAAGCTTGCGTTGCACGTTTTCTCTGGTAATGTTGTTTGGACCACTTGTAGAAACGATAGAGCAAACTTCTTCCAAAGGAACTTTTTTCCCGTCGCCGGTGTCAATCAATGCTTTGCGTACACCTTCAATACTTCCTGTATATGCAGGTGTCAGGCGCATAACCAAGTCGTATGAACGCTGTCCTTCATAAATCTCTCCAATTTTCTCACCGCTGAATCCTAACACTACCAGTTCATTGAACTCTTCCATGGTAATGCCATAGCGAGCCATGGCTGTCCTGTTTGGTACCAGATGAAGCTGTGGAGTCTCTGTCTGCTGATCTACATTTACATCCACTAGGCCTTCTATGCCGCTGACAGCTGCTTTAATCTTGTTACCGATGATGAACATCTCGTTCAGGTCGGTTCCAAAAAGTTTCATGGCAATGCTGGCCTGTGTTCCGGAAATCATGTGGTCTATTCGGTGTCCCAAAGGCTGGCCTACAATTGTAGCCACGCCAGGAACTTCTGCAATTTTCTTACGCACGTCTTGTGTAATCTCTTGATTAGAACGCTTGCTCTTTCCGAAATTCACGTCAATCTCCATGGAGTTTGTGGTTTGAGAATGCTCGTCCAACTCACCACGGCCGGTACGTCGGCTTGTGCTGGAAACTTCTGGAACTTCGTGTATCTTCTGTTCCATGATGCGACCTACTTTATCGGTTTCCTCCAGGCTGACACCCGGTTTGCAAACTGCTGAGATGGTCAGGGCTCCTTCATTGAAGTCTGGCAAGAAGCTGCTTCCGAAACTTGTCATCACGGCAATGGCAGCTATCAGGGCTGTAATAGTACTACCTAATACCAGTTTCTGATGGCTCAACACCCAATTCAATGAATTTCCGTAGTGCTCCAGCATTCGAACAACAAAATGACGGTCCTTCTCTTGTTTCTGCAAATAATCCTTATGGGTCAGGATCTGGTTACAGAAGAGTGGGGTAACAGTCATGGCAACGATGAGTGACATGCCCAATGCAATGATATAGGTGATACCCAGTGGCTTCAGCATACGGCCTTCCATTCCGCTCAAGAAGAACATAGGAACGAAGGCTACCATGACAATGAATGTTGCGTTCAGAATAGAAGAGCGGATTTCCTTGGATGCATCGAAAACTACTTGAATGGTAGGACGACGTTTTTCCTCTGGAAGCGCATGGTTCTGCTTCAGTCTTTTATACACGTTCTCCACATCGATGATGGCATCGTCAACCAGAGAACCGATGGCAATACACATACCACCCAATGTCATGGTGTTGATTTCCATTCCCAAAGCCCAAAGTACGATGATGGTACCTAACAGTGACAATGGAATAGCTGCCACAGAAATAATGGTGGTACGGATGGAACCCAAGAACAGGAACAAGATGATGATACAGAGGATGGCACCTTCTATAAGTGCTTCACCTACATTGTACACAGAACTCTGAATGAAATCAGCCTGTCTGAATATATTTGTATCCATGACTACATCCTTTGGTAAAGACTGTCGGACAGACTGAAGATTTGCTTCTATTTTTTCTGTAACATTCAATGTGTTGATGTTGGGCTGCTTTGAAATAGACAAGATTACAGCCGGTTTACCATTCATACTGGCTGTACCCATCTTGATTCCAGGGGCAATGACAACTTTAGCAACATCACCCACTGTAATTGCCTGACGGTTTTCTCCTGTGGTCTTGATGACTGTCTTCGCAAGTTCTTCCAGGTCATTGGTCCGTCCCATGCCGCGCAATGCGTATTCATTTCCGAAGTCACGAATCACGCTGCCTTCACTGTTGACACTCATGGTTTTCACCGTAGCAGATAGTTCATCCATGGTTACCCCATAGGCATCCATGAGCAACGGGTCTGCCTGTACCTGATATTGTTTGTAGTCACCACCAATGATGGTTACCTGTGACACACCACCTGTGGAAAGGATGGCAGGTTTTAGTACCCAGTCGGCCAGACTTCGAAGTTCCATCATATTGGTCTCACCTGTACTCTGTAGGCCCACAAACAGAATTTCACCCATTACGCTGGACTGTGGTGCAAGCTCTGGTGTAATGCCTTCTGGAAGTTGTCCTTCCAAGGTAACCATTTTTTCACTTACAATCTGGCGGGCACGGAACACGTCCATACCGTAGTCAAACTCTGCCCAGACGAAAGAATATCCGAAATTGGAACCAGAGCGTACGCGACGTACGTTTGTTGCTCCATTCAATGCCGTTTCTATAGGGAAAGATACGAGTCTTTCCACTTCTTCCGATGCCATGCCGTGGCAATCGGTCATCACTACAACTTGAGGCGCTGTAAGGTCCGGAAAGACATCGATGTCCATTTTCTGGGATGTGTAGAGACCTCCCAGAATAAGCAGCAATGTTCCTACAAGAATGGCAACCTTGTTGTGTAGTGAAAAGTATATAATTCTATCTATCATAGCTCACGTCTTTTAATGGTTAGTGAGCATGTGAATGGCCACTGTGAGGATCTACACTGCCTGTCGCACCCTGCAGTTTCACCAGTGTGGCGCCATGAGCTACTACGCGTTCGCCAACAGCAACGCCATTAGTGATTTCTGTACGCTTGCCATCGGTTACTCCAATTTTAACCTGGCGCTTTTCAAACAACTCTGGGGTTACCTGTACGTAAACAAAGTAGTTTCCTTGCTCTTCCAAAACGGATTCTGCAGGAATAGTAATCTTCTCTTCGGTTGAACGTGTCAAGATGAACATTTCCACGAATGTTCCAGGAAGGAACTCCAGTACATTGTTGACTTCGAAAGTAACAGGAATAAGCGGACTGGTTGTGTCTGTCTGCTTACCGTAGCTGACAACCTTACCACCAAGTTCCTCTAAAGACCATGTCTGGGCATCTGCAGCACCAGTGTCTACTTTACGTATATTTGCTCCGCAAATGTCTTTTAAATAACTGTAATTGCTGGCTTGAACCTCAGCTTTCATGCGAAGCGTCTTGCTCTGAGTGATGACAGCGACAGGCTGTCCTGCGCTGACGAATTGACCATTGCTGACCAGAAGTTGCTTCAGATATCCTGCTCTAGGAGATTTTACCCCCTGGATGCCAGCACCAAAGTTCTTTTTCAGTCCTTTAAGTGCAGCGTCTGCACTTTCATAGGCAGCCTTGGCTGCACTTACTTCAGATTCCAAGACCAGTTTGTCTTCGCGCAGAGCCTTGAGACGTTCATATTCCGCTTTGGCACGGTTGTATTCTGCCTGCGCCTGGCCTTGCTGAACAGACAGGTTGTTATTGGCTGTAGCAGATGCATCAATGCTGCAGATAGCTTGACCTGCACTTATTGAGCTACCTTCGGTCAGTGTTCC
The DNA here is from genome assembly GCA_024401095.1 of Bacteroidaceae bacterium. Taxonomy (GTDB): domain Bacteria; phylum Bacteroidota; class Bacteroidia; order Bacteroidales; family Bacteroidaceae; genus Minthousia. The sequence goes on along the minus strand of JAKSLR010000029.1, from coordinate 28,974 downwards.
TCCTGCCAGTGTAACTACACCGTCAGCCTTTGCTGATACGATAACCTCATCGCCTTGGGATGGCTGTATCTGTGCTACGGTACGGATTACCTTTCCTATTTGCTGTTTTGTAACGGGTTGTGTAGAGAAATCTACACCCCAACTTAGCGCCTTAGGGAAATTAACTCCATTGGCAGTTGTCTTTTCCTGTTCCTCGGCATATTCGTGTGCTTCATGCTCGTCATCAAATACCATCACATCTGTAATAGTGGCAGTTGAGTTCCCGTTTGATGAAGTATGCTGGAAAGTAAGCTTTCCTTTGCCGGCTTTTTCTGGAGTTATTTCTATTGCAAAAAGGCCTGGCTTTTCTGGCGCAGCACATTTTGCTGTGGTTTTCTTTCCACCAACTTCCAGAATTACTGTCAGTGAACCATCTGTGATAGGCTTGAAATCTTTCAGAGAAGTCAGGTGAAGAAGCAGGTCGTTATCTTCGCCTACTTCAAAAGGGTGTGCTTCTGCATAAACTTCCAGGTTCTGTCCGTATGCTACCAATTGTAGCATGTGTCCATGACCTTCATGTTCATGCCCCTCAGCATGTTCATGCTCATGATTATGTTCTTCTGCATGTTCGTGTTCGTGTTCATGTTCATGCTCATGATCGTGGCCTTCATGTCCATTACAGCCAACGAGTGTCATGGCAGAAAATGCCATCACACTTACTATATTTTGAAATTTCATTATTGTATCTGTTAGTGTTAATTATTTGCTTTTCAAGTATAAAATGCCTACTTGGGGCTTGAAAAAAACTAACAATAACAGGTAGGAGGGCCTCTAAGGCTTTGGACCTCAGTAATATAAGAATGATAGAAAGATTCCTGATAGATACTAGGAACAGTAAACAACTTGTTCCACTTGACTGCCGAAATCTCTATCAAAAGAGGTTCCAAGAAAACAGGTGAGATGAGAAGGTTGAGATCAAAAGGTTGTTGCTTGGTATAGGCAAAAACCATGATTTCGTCTAATTCATCATCGTCTTCTCCGTGATGATGGCATTCGTCGCTTTCCAAGAAGATAGCATCCCAATGATGATGATGCGGAATAGCCGCATGCACCAGGATAAATACCCCGGCCAGCATTAAAAGGAATATGGCTAGTCTTTGTTTCAAGGATTACAACATTTTAGAACGTTTGCAAAGATAAGGAAAAAAACTTGCAATCTGGTTGCAAATAAACTAATTATGCTCTCCAATCATTTTCTCCATCCAAATCATGTCGAACCATTGGCCAAACTTGTAACCGCATTGATGGAAATGGGCGCATCGTTTATAACCCAGATGCTCATGAAAGTCTGGACTCTGATGAGTGACATATTCATTTTCTTTTTCAGACCAGGTAATGCAGGCATTTACATTGAGGATACCTTGTTCTTTCAAACGTTCTTCCAGTTCTGCATAAAGTGCTTTTCCTATGCCTTTTCCATGTACATCCATTTGTACATAGATACTGGTTTCTACGCAGTGATCATAGGCTGCTCGCCCCTTGAAAACTCCAGCGTAGGCGTATCCTACAATCTTGTCATCTTCTAGAGCTACCAGATAAGGGTATTTCAGCAGGGTGTTGACAATGCGTTGACGGAAATCCTCCAGGCTAGGTACTGTATATTCAAAGGTTATGGCTGTATCGGTAATGTAGGGAGCATAGATGTTTAATATCTCCTCGGCATCGAGTGGGGTAGCTGGTCGTATGTTCATTCTGTAGGTACTTTAAAGACAATTCGGAAATTGCCCTCGTTATAACTTGTACTATTAATTTTAAAAGAACCGATTTTACCGGTACTTTCCACATGGGTACCAATGCATGCACATACATCGTAGTTGCCGATGCGAACCAGTCGCAGGGTCTCTGATGCATCTTCTGGTAATTTCTCTAGGGAAACATCGGATGGAATGTTGTCACGTGTAACAAACTCATAGGTAACAGGAAGGTCCTGTGAAATGAGGTCGTTCATGGTCTTTTCTATCTCTGCAACCTGTTCCGGGGTAGGACAGGTGGGCAGTGGCCAGTTTATCTTGCTTTTCTTCCGCTCGATATGGGCATTCTTGGATCTACCACAGCCAAACATGCGGACCATGGTCTGGTTCAACAGATGCTCTGCAGTGTGTGCCGGTGGAAATTCCGCCTTGTTGTGCTCGTTTAGTATCGGTTCTTCCATTGTTATTTCAGTTTTTCAAATTTATATCCTAATGCCTTTAGCTCCATTGCAGCTCCCAGTTCGTAAAGAACTTTGATACTGCGTACATAGACATGAAATGCCATAGCACTCTGTGGCTCTATCTGCTCATGGCGAATTTGAGCCAGTGCCTGCTGGGAGCAACTTTGAACAACTGTTTCCAGTTCATCAAAGGCAGCACCCTCAAGCTGGAGGATATTACCTCTTACTACTTCATCCATATAATCAAATCCACGGATATCACGGAGATACTCGTACAAGTTGGTCTTAGGACCGTAGAATTCCCAGTCGTCGTCCCAATAACGGGCAATGGCCATTCCCAAATACATGGCCCATCCTAAAGAAACGGTAGGATATTTTGCTATTTCCTTTACTGCATCAGCAATGTAACCTGGAGCTACCTGTTCCCATTTCTCGGTAATATCGGGAGTAGACAAAAGCTGCCCGTTTAGCATTTTCATGTTGGTAAGCATCTTCAGCAGGTTCTGCATGAGCCCCTGCTCGTAATTGTCCAGATATTGGTTTCCTATTTCATTCATATGACGAAATCGCAAGCTACACGGTTTTCACGAACTAATTTACAATAGGAACTGATCTTGACATGCTCCGGATGTACTTTATAAGCTGCCAGATCTTCCAGAGAATCAAAAGTGCTGATGAGGCAGGCATCATAGTTGCCTTCCTTCACATTGATTCCTACTTCACAACTCTTTAACTGTGGAACCACTCCCAAAAGTGCTTCCAGATGTTCTTTCATCCACAGTGCATTCTCTTTTGCAGTTCGACCCTCAGCCTCTGGCTTGAGTTTCCACATGACAATATGTTTTATCATTTTTCTATGAGTTTTTTCTTGTTTACAACATTCATTCGTACCCAAATCCAGCGTGGAACGAGCCTCCAGAAAAATACTATAATTCTGTATTTCCAATCGACTGTGATAATGGATTTCTTCTTTTCTAATCCTCTGATTATTTCTGCTGCAACTTTTTCCACATCCAGCTGAAATGGGTAGTCTCCTCCATCCTTTAATAATGGCGTGCGCACAAAACCTGGCCGGATATCACTGATAGTCAGGTTTTTCATGCCTTTGATATGGGATAACTGTACAAGGCACTCCAAGTAATGGTTTACATAGCGTTTTGTGGAAGAGTAGGATGGAGCTGCACCTAAGCCTTTGGTTCCGGCTATACTACTGATGACTGCGATGTGACCCTTAATCTCAGAATGTTCCTGATAGTATTTAAAAGCAGTGAGAACCATGCGGGTAAATCCTACAGCATTGGTCTGAACAGTATTCATTTCCTTTTCAAAATCCAGAAGAGGATTTTGATACCCAATGCCAGAACTATGGAAATATAAATCCATGCCACCAGTCTTCCCAATAAGGGTCTTCAAACCTTCAACAGCATCTTCACTTGTCACATCAATGCATTGCGTTGCCACAATGTTAAGATCTTGACGCTGAATCTCTTGTAGTAATTGCTGCCGACGACCAGCTATACCAATCTGCCATCCTTTGCGGGATAGCTGTCTGGCTACGGCTAAACCTATGCCTGAGGTCGCTCCAATAATGATGGCTCGCTTGGGTTCACTCATTTCATTTGTTCACTAACAGAGGTTTCGCAGCTGCGCATGGCCTCCATGGTTTTTTCCAATAAATCATTTAAATCCCATCCCAGCATTTCTGCTCCCTGTTCAATGACTTCGCGGGAACATCCTGCAGCAAAACCTTTTGACTTGTATTTCTTTTTCAATGATTTCAGCTCCATATCCTGTACACTCTTGGATGGTCGCATGAGAGCTGCAGCCCAAATCAGGCCTGTGAGCTCGTCAGTGGCAAAAAGCACCTTTTCCATGATGTGCTCAGGCTTTATGTCTACATGCATGCCGTATGCGTGGCTGCAGATGGCATGAATCATCTCTTCACCAACACCGCCCTCGCGGAGCAAGTCTGGTGCCTTGATGCAGTGCTCTTCTGGGAATTGTTCGAAATCGATGTCATGAAGTAAGCCTACCATGCCCCAGAAATCTACATCTTCACCCATTTGCTCTGCGTACCAGCGCATTACACCTTCTACTGTATAGGCATGTTGTATGTGAAATGGATCCTGGTTGTATTTCTTAAGCAACTCCAAGGCTGCTTCTCTTGAGATATATGCTTCCATATTTAGTCTTTTATTTTCTGTTTAATAATTGCTAACATGCGTTCATGCGTTTCCTTGCAGTTGGCTGCCAGTACACCGCTAGGTTCTGTAAATGTCAGCGGATTTCCCTTACGGTCTGTTACGATGCCACCTGCTTCGGTCAGGATGACAGAGGCAGCTGCAAAATCCCATGGGCTGAGCAGATACTCGAAATAAAGTTCACATCGTCCCATGCCCAAGTAGCAAAGTTCCGGCGCAGCTGCACCAAAACGACGAACATCGTTGATCTGAAGAAATGTTTCCAATATGATCTTTTGGCAGATTGGGGCAAATTCCTTGTGATAGACAGGCAGTGCAGTGCAAAGGACTGCGTTTTCAAAAGGGCGCTTGGATACGTGAATAGGCTCTCCGTTGAGAAAAGCTCCTTTCCCTTTTTCTGCATGGAATAGTTCATTGGCCCAAGGTACGTAGACAACCCCCATTTCCATTTCTGCTCCATGTTTCAAGGCTACACTGATGGCACATTGGTCAATGCCGCGAGAGTAGTTGGCTGTTCCGTCAATAGGATCAATGATCCACGTATATTCCTTGTTCAACTCCCAATAGTCGGATTCTTCACATAAGAATCCACTGCCAGGGAGTAATTCTGCCAGCCTTTTGCAGAGGAATTCCTGGACAGCTACATCCGAAGAAGTCACGATATTGGCATACCCGTCTTTCTGGGTAATTTCAAAGTTTTGTTTGACCATGAGGCTTGATGCCTCTTTTACTGTCTGTATGAGTGTTTCAATGTTCATTTAATTCTTGATAAGAATACGATACAGATTACATCCGATAAAGTTGCCGATAACGATAGCGATATAGAAAACCAATGTATCAACCAGATTGGAACCTATGAAAGAAACAGGTACACACATGTAGTAAAATGCATCGGCTACGCAGTGAGGAAATCCGCACATGATAAACAAAGGTACGCCAAACAGCAATGGCAAGTTTTTTCCCTGACGCGCAAAGGTTACAGCTGTGGTCATGATAAAGCCGCAACCGATAGCTAGAATTCCACCTTTCAGAGGGCCAACAGCCAGACGTCCTTCTAGGATTTTCTGAGCAGTTTCTTGTAATGGCATTGGACTACAACGTACTATGAGTGCAACCAACAGACATCCGATGAGATTACCGCCCAAAATAAGGAACAGTTGTCCAAGTTCTCCTTTCTTAATGAAACCTGCTGTACCTGTATATAGTTTCAGCGCATAATGAACTACGGTAAGAAGTCCAAATGCGAATAATACGGCACCGATGATACTTTTTTCTGCCAAATAGCCGAATCCAGCAATGCCAATGCAAATACCGGCCAAGATAGAGGAACGTAGAATTTGAATAATTGTCATAATGATTAAAATGATATGCGTGCAAAGATAAGAAAAAACTTAGAATTTGCGTCTCCTTACATGGCAATATGGACTACCTCCTGTATTCTCGTAATAATTCTGATGATACCCTTCGGCAATCCAGAAACGTGTGGCTGGCTTAACCAGTGTGTTTACTTCGTAGCCTTTTTCTCGTAGGATGCCGATTAGCTCATTGGTGATAGCCAATTGCTCTTCGTCCTTGTAAAATACTGCACTGCGGTACTGTGAGCCTTTATCAGGACCCTGTCCGTCGGTTTGTGCAGGATCATGAATTTCAAAGAATAGCTTACACAAATCTGAATAAGAGACCTCTTCAGGGTTATACTCTACTAATATAGCTTCTATATGATGAGTATGATGTGCACGAACTTCATCGTAAGTAGGGTATTCTTCTTCGCCGCCAATATAACCTACATAGGTATTCAATACACCATTTTTACGCTGGAAATAATGCTGTACACCCCAAAAACAACCAGCAGCAAATACAGCTGTCTCACAATTTTCTTTTGGCTCGTAAGGAGTTACCCGATTCATCTCTTCAATGGCTGCTTTTATCATTTTCAAAGCCTTTCCATGTTTTTCTTGCAAATCTGGATAGGCTTTACCTCGCTCGTAATTGTGCTGAAGGTCATTGTACTTGACACGTAGAGCTATTGGATTGTGGGAATCAATGATGTGTTGAACATAGTCGTAATAAAGAGTATCCTTGTCGTGCGTCAACAGCTCTAATGCATTGATCACGCCATCGGGAATACCTGCTTCTTCCAGCATCTCTACAGTATAATCGGTGTCTTCAAGGACATCGTGTAAGAATCCCGTACATCGCTCTTCATCGGTTTTTCCCATAAGACCTACGGCTAATGGATGCAAGATGTATGCTTCATCATCACGGTCAACTTGACCTTTATGTGCCGCCACGGCTATTTTCAAAGCTATATCTACTGTGCTCATAATTATTCTTTAATGAAATGTGGATAGTCTGGTTCTCCTAAACGTGGGTTATAAGTAAACCCTTCATATTCGAAGGCATTAAGCTCTTCAGGGAACATCAGTTGGTTCTGAAGTATAAACCGTACCATGGCACCTCGGGCAGTCTTTGCCCACACTGCTTGCATTTTCAGTCCTCCGTCAGGTTGGCGGACGTAGAATAGTGGATGAATGACTTTTATCTCTTGACAGACACGTTTCCAATCGAAGAGATGTTCATACTCTTCTGTAGAAAGATGAACAAGAATGCCGTCATCGGCTTTCACACTATTGATTAGCACGTTGGTCAATTTGTCTTTCCAAAACTGATTCACTGGTATTTGCTGTGTTACCGGAAGTTTTACGCAATGTTCCATACGGTAATGCACAATGCCATCCATAGGTCGAAGAAGCCCATAGAGGAAACAGGTAATCCATAGGTGTTTCTGACCAAAGTCTAGAGCCTCATCAGAAAGAGATTGGGCGCGTAGATGCTTATAGGCTTGACCATTGTAAGCCAATAGGGCTGGCATCTTTTCTTCGTTGAAGAAGTTTTGATATCGATGCCAATTCTCTGCTGCCAGTTTATGGTTACAGTCCAGCTGTTTTGCCAGCTCTGCTACGTCCAATTGGGCCATGCCGGCTGCCAAGAGATTAGCAACATCTTGAAACAACGGCTCAGAAACAGGTTTCCGATTCACCTCCTTGAACATGACTTTGGCATTGGCCAGTAAAATCTGCATGGTTTACTTATTGATGTAATCCAGAATCTGCTCTGCGTGAATCTTGGTTTTAATTTCTTTTGGTGTAAAGATTTTCTCGATGATTCCCTCTTCATTTACCAGATAGGTGGTACGAAGAATGCCGATAGTCTTGCGTCCACATGCAACTTTTTCTCCCCAGCAGCCTAATGTCTGCAGCAGGGTGGTATCTGTATCGGCAATCAAAGGAAATTCCAAATGTTGGTTGTCTGCAAATTTTTTCTGAAGTTCAACCTTGTCCTTGCTTACGCCTATGATGGCATAGCCTGCTGCTGCCAGTTCTTCTTTGTGTGCTTGAAGGGAACAAGCCTCTGCAGTACAACCGGAAGTATTAGCCTTAGGGTAGCTGTAAAGAATGATTTTCTGGCCTATGTAATCACTTGCCTTAATCTCATTACCATTCTGGTCAACACCTAGAATTTCAGGAATTTTATCACCTATTGTCATAATTCTCTTTGTTTATATTTGTCTATGCTCTGCAAAGATACAAAGTTTTGGGAAAAAGTTGTAACTTTGCACTATAAAACAAAGCTATGGGAAAGAAAGATATTTTTGTTTATAAGCAGTTTACAATACATCAGGAACATGCTGCCATGAAGGTGGGAACAGATTGTGATTTGCTGGGTACACTTTCAGAGGGAGGAAATCAGATTCTTGATATTGGTACAGGTACAGGAATTCTTTCTCTCATGCTTGCACAGCGATATCCTTTTGCCCAACTTACTGCCATAGAAATAGATGATAACGCAGTGCTTGATGCAAGCCGTAATTTCCAGGATTCTCCGTTTGCAGACAGAATTGTCTTAAAGCATCTTTCTTTCCAGGACTATCTGGCCGAAGTAAAAGCAAATGGTTTGAGTGAGGCTTTTGACAGTGTGGTATGTAATCCTCCTTATTTTGACAAGAGCACTGAGAGTTCTGATTTGGGAAGGACCCGTGCCCGTCATACCTCCAGCCTTCCTTTTCCTGTATTGATTGGTGGGGCCTATGATTTATTAAAGGATGGAGGTGTGTTTTCTGTCTGCATTCCTCCAGAGGTCTTGGATGATTTCTGTTTTGAATGTCAGATCCGTGGATTTTGGCTTCAGGATATCTTTAAAATAAAATCGGTTCCAGAGAAGGAACCCAAGCGTTTTGTCCTGGTGCATAAGAAAGGACAGATTGTTACACCAAGTGAACATGTCTTCTGTATGAGAAATACTGATAGAAGTCGCTCAGAGTGGTATTCCCAGCTCATGAACGACTTCCATGTTTAAGTTTTTTATCTTTCGTTGATATAATCAACAGCCCGGTTTATATAATCATTGAAAGGCTTTGCAGTCTTGAATATCTCTGCAACCTTTTTTGCCAGATCAGGTTGTAGGATGAAGTCTGTATCTACATGGGTAAAAAGACTATAGCTCTTCAAACGCATCCAATCTGCATAAGGTGCGTCGGCTGGAAATTCTTTAGGCACTTTCTTTAAAGCACCGTCCATATCCACCTGAAATCTGGAATCAGCCACAGCCAGGACTTCCTTGCTGAACTCATCCCAACCATCGCTGATATCTTCACGCAGAATCTTTACAGTTCTGTTGTCATAGCAATAGTTGCCCGCTGCCAGCATGTGTGCATGCGGATAGGTATCACCTTCTCCTGTACTTACATGAAAGTAATAACCGGCATGCATGGATTTCTTGCCTCCAGAAGCTAGAAAAACACCGAAGTTTGTCTTGTACGGTGTCTTGTCGTTACTGAAACGCGTGTCTCGGTAGATACGGTAGGTACAATCCTGTAAAGTTAGCTTAGCGATGTCTTCATCGAATGAACCAACCTCACGGATAAGTTCCTCACAGAAAAGGTTCCATTTCTTCTGTATTTCCTGGTACCATTGCTTGTTGGCATGGAACCACTCCCGGTTGTTGTTCTGCTGCAATTCTTGCAGGAAACGTAGGATTTCTTTCATTACTTTTCTCTATGAATAACAGAACCGCTTGCCTGATGAGTTGCCAGAATGAGAACTTCAGCAATCTGTACGTGTTTAGGAGCGGATGCAGCATAAAAGGCAACATCAGCAATATCAGCTCCTGTCAATGGTGTGATGCCTTTGTAAACGTTGTCTGCACGCTCGTTGTCACCATGAAAACGGATGTTGCTGAAATTCGTTTCAACTAATCCTGGCTTCAGATTGGTAACACGAACAGCACTTTCTGCAACATCAATTCTCAGGCCATCTGTAATGGCTTTAACGGCGGCCTTCGTAGCACAATAAACATTGCCGTTTGCATAAGCAGCATCACCAGCTACACTACCTACGTTGATGACATGGCCTTCGTTGCGTTCAATCATGGCTGGAACCAATAGGCGAGTCATTGTCAAAAGACCCTTTATGTTGGTGTCGATCATGGTGTTCCAATCTTCAAGATCTCCTTCATATTCTTTTTCAAGGCCTAAAGCTAATCCTGCGTTATTGATGAGGACATCAATAATCTTCCATTCTTCTTCCAGGGATTCAACTGCTTCTTTTGCTGCCACGGCATCTCGTACATCAAATACAAGTGTCTTTACCTTCCTGCCAAGTGCCTCCAGTTCCTTTTGAACAGCTACAAGTTTCTTGACATTTCTTCCAGTAAGGATGAGGTCATATCCTCCTTCTGCAAACTTTCTTGCACAGGCTTCACCAATACCACTGGTAGCACCGGTAATAAATACTATTTTACCCATATTTTTTAATCTACAAAAACAACCTTTTCTTCGTTTCTAGGCTTTGCATCTGGTGTTTCATCAGGATAACCTAAAGCAATGCAATAGAGTAGTTCATAACCTTCTGAGAAGCCCAGTTTGTCTAAGAATGGCTTAGCAGAAGGAGAATCTGTCATCATGCGTGCAGAACTACCAAGACAACAAGATCCGATACCCTTAGACCATGCGGAAAGGATGATATTTTCACCTAAAAGACCGCAATCCACCTGTGAGAGATCATAGCTCTTGTCGTATGCGATGCAGACCACACAAGGTGCATTTACAAAGATGTTCTTGAAACCTTCGCGTTCACCAATCTTTGGATTATCGCTTACTACAGCTGCAGTGATATCATTAATCAGCTCTGGAGAGTCAATGACACGTACTTCGTAATACTGCTTTCCCATTCCGTTAGGGGCATTGATACCACACTTCATAATTTCCTTCAATGTCTCGCGATCAATGGTCTGGTCTTTATACTTACGGATGCTTCTGCGGCTCATTAGAACTTCTGTGACAACATCTGAAGTGTTTACTTCTTCTGCCTGTGGTTCAGTTGCTACAGGCTGGTTGCAGCTTACCAACATCAATGCTGCAGCTGCTAGTGATAAAACCTTTTTCATAATTTCTGTTTTATTTTTTTGTTGCAAATATACGTTTTAATTTGGATTATTCTCTTTATTCTTGCATCTGTTTTTGGGTAGAAAGCCGTCTAAATACTTGTGCAGCTATACTTCCTGAAAAATTATGCCAAGCAGAGAATATTGCACCAGGTACAGCAGCCATAGGATATATTGCAAAATGTGTGGCAGCAAGTGACGTGGCAAGACCTGAGTTCTGCATACCTACTTCTATGGCTATGGCTGCACGCTTTGGGACATTCATACCTGTCAGGAAACCGACGCCATATCCGAGAGATAAACCAAAGGTGTTATGAAGTATGACGACTAATGCAACCGTAAGACTACAGTTAAGAATGTTTTCTGCATTGTGTGATATTACAATTCCGATTATTGTTGCAATAGCTAATGTGGAAATCAATGGTAACAATGGGGTTATCTGTTCTGTGATTTTCCGAGCATAATGGTTAAAGGCAAATCCAAGCAGGATTGGAAGAATGACCACCTGAACAATACTCATGAACATTCCCATGACATTTACGTTGACCTCTTCACCTGCCAAAAGCAATACAAGAGCGGGGGTTAAAACTGGTGCCAGCAGGGTTGAAACTGCTGTCATGGCTACACTCAAGGCAATGTCTCCTTTTGCCAGATAGCAGATTACATTACTGGCTGTTCCTCCTGGACAACAGCCAACCAGGATGACGCCTAAAGCTAGTTCGGCAGGTAGATTCATTACCTTACAGAGTATCCATGCAATGGACGGCATCACAACAAATTGGGCTATTTCTCCAACAAGGATTTCTTTGGGATGCATGATAACAGGCTTGAAATCCTGAGGTTTAAGGGTTAAACCCATGCCAAACATGACAATTCCCAACAACGGAGTTATCACAGATGTTCCAATCCAGGAAAATGATGCAGGAATCAGCAGAGCAAAAGCAGAGACAACAATAACCAGAACGGTGATGTGTCCTGCCACCCATGCGGTCAATTTATATAATGAATTCATTCTTTTCTCATTATCTTATCCAGGGCTTTTCCTTTGGCCAGTTCATCAACGAGTTTATCCAGATACCTTACTTTCTTCATGAAAGGATCTTCGATGTTTTCCACTCGGATACCACAAACTGTCCCTTTGATGAGGCAGGCATTAGGGTTAAATTCCGGAGCGTTGTTGATAAATTCCCCATAGGTGGTCTCTGATTGGAGCATTTCGTCCAATTGTAAGGAAGAATATCCGGTAAGCCAGCGAGTCACCTCATAGACTTCTTCCTTTGTGCGTCCTTTTCGTTCTGCTTTCTGCACGAGAAAAGGAAACACTTTCGCGAATTTCATTTCTGTTATATCCATGAGCCTTATTCTTCTCCTTCTACTTTGCAGTCCTGGAAGTACATTTCACTAACAGCCTTTTCTTTTGGGAACGAGAAATAGGTACAGGTGGCTTCTGTACAAATGTTTCCTTGTGAATCAGACAGAGTTGCATCTATAATGACAATGTTTCTTTTCTGCTCTCTGATATGGGCACGTACAGTTAGGGATGTATCGTTTGTAGAAACTGGTCGCTTATAGCGTGTCTCCATTTTTGAGGTCACCCCTGCTGTCTGGAGTTTTCTTGTAATTACCCATCCGCAAACTTCGTCAAGTAGCAATGCCTGGATACCTCCGTGCAGTGTATTTAGCCATCCTTGGTAATTCTCTGATGGTGTCCATTGAGTCACTATATCTTCGCCATCTTCATAAAAGCACAGGTGAAGTCCAAAAGGATTATCTGGTGAACAACCAAAACAGTTGTATCCTTCCATTCCTTGCCAAGGATTGATGATTTTCTTGATGTCCATTTTTCTGTATTATAAGTTATAATTGATGTCACTTTGTGCAAATAATACGGCCTCTCCTCGGATAATGATTGTATTCTCATTAATGATTTCTCCTTGAAGATCTCCTCCTCGTGCTGAGGCTTCCCATGCATTGATAATATCTTTTCCAAGTCGTTTAGCCCAATAAGGGATAATCTGGCAGTGCGCACTGCCACAGACGGGGTCTTCCAAGATACCGATCTTAGGACCAAAACAACGAGAGCAGCAGTCGTATCCATCAAAGCCTGGTGCTGTAATGTGTACCATTCTTCCTGGTAGTTTTTTCAACAATTCTGCATCGGGAAGATAATTCTTCACTTGATCTGCATCTTGAAGAATACAGATGAGATCTAAGTCTTTGCCCATCCATGCATCTAATGGTATTGTTCCCAAGGCTTCAATCATTTCAGTAGTGACTTTAACCCTTTCTAATGGAATGTTAGGGAACTGCATTTCATATTTTTTGTTTTTGCGGCTGACGGTAAGTTGTCCAGCCAGGGTATGGAATGTTACACTATCTTTAGATTGTTCGTAGAAATTTAAAAGCGTATAGCCTGATGCCAATGTTGCATGCCCGCAAAGTCCCACTTCACAGGTAGGAGTGAACCATCGCAGGTGATATCCGGTTTCTTCCTTTACGGTAAATGCCGTCTCTGAGAGATTGTTTTCCATGGCCAGATTCATCATGAATTTTTCGTCTGGCCATTTGTCCATGACACAGATGGCTGCAGGATTTCCATGAAAGACCTGATTGGTAAAAGCATCAATAATATATTGTTTCATACGTGATTCCTTGTTTTAATTGTTGCAGCATATGCACTGTTACAAAGTCCCAAAATAGCAGAGATGATGAACAGTGTCTCAATACCTAAGACATTCCAAATCCATCCTCCAAGTAACGCTATGAATATCGTTATCAGATGGTTTACCGAAATACCGGTTGAAATGGTGGCACGCATCTCTTCCTTACTGTCAGATATATCCTGTACATAGACATTGGATGCCATGGATGCAAGAGAGATGACAGAATCCAGGATATAATTTATGCAGCAGACGATGAATGCTGTTTCCATAGTGAAGAGATGATGGGCAAAACCATAGAAGAAGCAAACGATGACTAAGATCAATGTATCTGCAATCATTACTGTTTTATAACCAATTCGGTCGATAATTTTTCCGACCATTGGTGCTAATAGGAAGCATGCAATGGCGGAGATTGCAAATAGGAGGCTAATAACTCCAGCGTCTGCACCATAAAAAAGTATGAGAACGTATGGGCCAAATGTCAAAAATACTTGCTTGCGAGCTCCATAGAACACTTCTAGCATATAGTATTTATTGAATTTCTTTCGGAAATAGAATCTGCTTTTGGTCTTGTCTGTTATACTTTTTCCTGTCAGCTGAAATGATACGATCATGGCAAGAGCCATGAAAGCTGCGGCAACCATGAAGACCGGTTTGAATAGTTGGACAGAAGCAACTACGGCAAAAGCTGCAATGACGGCAATGTAGCCTAACAGATTACCTATCTGGTAAATGGAATTCTGATAACCAAGAGCCAGTCCTCCATGCCCCTCTTTGGAATACTCTAGAGAGAGCGTATTTTTCATACCAAGTTGAATGTGCTCACCTGTTGAATAAATGAAGATTGCCAGAATGACAAGTACTTTTGCGGGTGAGATACAAGCTTGCATAATCATGCCAATAGACATGATAACCATGCCTATCTTGTACATTTTCTCTGCCGATGACCGGTAAAATATAGCTAAAATGAGTACAAGCAGTAATCCTGGAACTTCACGGAAGAATTCTGTAATTCCTCGGTCAAGTTCGTTCATTCTTACAACTTCTGCCATGTAATTATCCAGAACTCCTTTATAAAGTCCAAAACCAATGGCGGAGAGCAGCAAAGACAAGAATAATGCTTTGTAGCGAGATCCTTCTTTGAAGATTGTATCTATTTTCATGTGTGTTTATTGAGTATTATTTTACCCAAATGATATAATCTTCCTTGCGTGGAATCTGTGGTTTTAAGGCATCAGGAGCAGCATATCCCAAAATGCAGTTACCTATTCCTTCATATTCTTCTGTTATGCCAAGTTCGCGCAGAATCTGTTTGCCTTCCTCGGTTTCGAAGGTTTCTTTTGCTCTGTGAATCCAACAAGATCCCAATCCTAAGCTGTTTGCTGCAATCATAAGGTTCTCCATTACCAGAGAGCCATCGTATATATGGGTGCCGATGTCTTTCTTACCCAAGACAACTAAAACAACAGGAGCACCATAAAAAGGATCATTGTGTCCAGAGGTTGTGGTCAGGTTATTGCCAATGACAATTTCAAGATTGATTCTGCTCAGACGATCACGCATTTCCTTATTTGTGACAGCCAAGATGATAGGAGATTGGCGGTTCATGCCTGTTGGAGCATAAGTACCTGCTTTTACGACTTGCTCTATTAACTCCATTTCAACAGGTTTGTCCAAATACTTTTTTACGCTACGGCGTGAGATAATGTCTTGTATAGTACTGTTCATAGTTTAGTGATTTTATTTTGTGTTGCAAATATAGTGCTTTTTAGAGGATTTCTAAAATTTCTCCTTCTTCCTTGATATTCCAAAAGAAAATATTCTTTTCCGTGCAGAAAGGTTCCATTCTCCATGCAGATTCAAATCCGCTTGCAGCAAAATGCATAGGAGCGAAATATTTAACTCTAAACCTTTCAATAAATTGCCTTCCACCTAGAGTGTATCCATTTCCTATTCTTCCATCCACAGGGAACATGATAAGGTCAAAATCATCAGTTACTTTATGAATGTCCTTTAACTCTCCTAAAAATCTTTTCTCTTCATTGACAGGATTAAAATACTCTCCAAATTCTTTGCTGAAGATGGTTTCGTCTGGTTTTTCTTCTGCCAGAAACCTTGCATACCAGTTGCATAGGTCACCAGCATGAAAAATGCGCTTGCCATCCACTTCTATAATCCAGCTGACACCACTGTCGTTACTACCGGTGGCCAGGACTTTTATGTTGTCGTCTTGCCAGGCTCCTCCTTTTGCCAGCCAGACATCCGCATCTTGTTTCTCTGCTCTTCTCCTTTTGTATATGTCTTTAGATAGAATGTAGGTATAATGTGAATGTGGATTTTGTTCTCTCCAGCGGAAAATTTCTTTGGTGAAATGATCTTCGTGGAAGTGACTGGAGAACACGTAAGTTGGCTTTGAGGTCTGTAAGTATGTTTCCATAACACCAGCAGGATCCATCCAATAGTCAAAGACCAAGACGCAGTGTTCTGCTTCCAATACAAATCCACTATGAAAAATGTAGGTCAGTTTCATTTAGCCAATAATCCATTTGCTGCCAGGAATCAGTGAGATAACCTTGCTTGTTATTACGCAGCAGACAAAAGTGAGAACTGCTATGCATGGGATTGCCAGATAGACAGGAATCAGTGGGTTTGCCTGATCTCCATTCACAAAGACAGTAGCTATGTTGCTCAGGAAGAATAAATGCATGAGATACATTCCAAAAGACAGTTTTGCAATACCTGTAATCCATTTAGGAGCCTCTGTCTTCTCTATACAAGTGAAGAGCAGGAATGCTCCGAAGGTAGCACATAACACATTAGGCGTACAGAATTCCCAGGACCATTCCAACATAGGAGTTTCAATGATCTGTCCTGGTACACCTGCATGCCAGAAAGACCATCCTGTGAACAAGGCACCACCTAGAAGACAAATGGATCCTATCTTCATTCTTTTAGAACGTTCCCAATCCATGTGGAAGCGGATGTAATGAGCCATTACCAGATATCCCAGATATCCAGAGCAGTAATACAACATATTGAAATATGGATTCCAGAAACAACCTCCCCATAAATCTGCACTTACATATCGTGTAAGCCAAGGAACAAATGTTGATAGAATAAAAATGCAAAGAAAGAGACGTTCTTCTTTTGCTGGGGCTTTTTCAAGCCAAGGTGAAACTACAGGAATAATAAGGTAGAGTGAAATTAAAGGGTACATGAACCAGAGGTGTCCTGCCATGGATGGGAAATTGAAAGGGAGAAGCTTGAAGTCTGCCCATGATTGTTCCCAACTCATCTGCCCCCATAATAGGGGAAGGAATGTATATAATAGCATGAAACTGATCATAGGTGGCAAGATACGCAAGAAACGGTGCTTGTAGAAATCAGCCATGGTAGTTCCTTTTTTCATGGGTACAAGCAAGAATGCGCTGACTACCATGAAGAGTGGAACGCAGATACGTCCAAGTGTTCCGTCGTAAAATGCTACCCAGAATCGGTTGGCTTCGTTGGCAAGCATTGATACATTACCGGCAAGACCAGATGCATCGGCAGCGTAAAAATTTTCACTGGCATGAACCAGCATGACTAAAAAGCATGCTATTACACGTATGTAATCTACAAATACAATTCTTTCTTTTTGTTTCATATCCATTTAAATAATAAGTTCTTCACCACAAGATAGATAGGAAATCTGTTCTCCTAAAAATGCTTTCATTTTATGATATTGGTCAGTTCCTGTGCAATGCATGGTGAAAAACATGGTTTCTGTATAGCTTTGTAAGTGGGAACAAAGCTCTTGAATAAAGGTATTTTCTTCTTGTTCTTTCAATCCACTTTTGACTAGATGCATGCCAGCAAGAACGTGAGTAGGTGCATGGCCAAGGATTTCTTCTGTTTTCTGAAGAATGTTGATGATTCCACGATGGGCACATCCGGCAAACAATACACTTTTCCCTTCTTCTTGAATGATGAGATTTTGTTCATGACAGAAGTCATCGTGCTCTGTTTTTGAAGGTCCAAAGAGGAGGCGATTTCCTTCAGGATTACAGCAATTTCCTTCTACATTGGCAAAAAGTGTCATGTCGGAACAGATGGTTGTATGATCTCCGCAAAGGATAACTTGTTCATGTCCTTTAAATGTCGATTCAATTCCAATCTCTCTTAATCCTGTTTCTCGTAAGGAATAATGAGGTTGGAAAGCTTTTTCATGAACATAAACCTTTGCTTTCTGGTTCAAGTCAAGGAATGTTTTCAACCCTCCACCATGGTCGTAGTGTCCGTGTGAGATTATGGCAATATCCACATCACTGATTGATAATCCAAGTAACTCTGCATTGTCTGCAAAGAGATGGCTTTGTCCCATGTCAAAGAGTATTTTCTGCCCGTTATTTCTCTGAATGTACAGGCTTAAGCCATGCTCAACAGGTAGCTCGTTTACACTCGTATTCTCTATGATGGAGGTTATTCTCATGGTTTCTCGTTAAAACTTGATGTCCACTTCTTTCCCGAAAGGAGCCAATGATAGTTTGGCCATCTTGAAATGCTGCTTGCCGAAAGGAATGCCTATGATGGTAATGCAGAGCAGAACTCCAAAGAAAATATGCATGAGCCAAGCCCATAGCCCACCAAAAATCAACCATAGGATGTTTAGAGGAATACGTATGCATCCACTTGGACTTTTTGTGTTTCTGACTTTAGAGCCAAAAGGCCATAGGCAGAGTAATCCAATTTTAAATGTCTGTAAGGCTACAGGAATACCTATGATGGTACAAAATAGTGCTATACTTCCCGTGAAATAACCAATGGCAGCTTCCAATCCTCCAAAGATCCACCATAAAATGTTTCCAATAAAATTCATATTATTACCTTTTTCAGTTTTTTAAACCCCACATGTCATTCAGCATTTGAATGGCAGAAGGAGATCGGAATATATTGTCTCGGAAATGGATGATACCTTCTTCTGTAAAACCGTCTTCAAAGGAATTGACCAGGAAATCGGCTTCCAGAAGTATTCGATGATCCACCGTGTTTACATCTGTGCAAGTATGATGATGGCCGATGAGCCAGCAGATTCGCTCTATTTGTTTCAGGGTGAATCCATCAACAGCCGTAAGCAGTTTTCGTGCCTCATCGGGGCCTAGTTCTTCTTGATACTTGCCATGGCTACAACCGTATTTCGCTTCTGCAGGATGAATACCAATGTCGTGTAAAATGGCTGCAGCTTCCAGAATGAAGAGCGTTTCTTCGTCTAGATTCTCTGCCACTCCAATGGTTGAAGCAAAGTTATGCACTTTGACAAAATGCTGGATACGAGGCACGTCTCCGTTGTCGTATCGAATCATGGCATCCATGACTTGGGCTAGTTTTTTGTCCATGAACTCTGTTTTAAGTTATTTATGCAAAGATAGTATATCTTTTAAGAATATCCAAATGCTTTCTATTTCCTAATCTAATGTCCATCCACAATCTCCGTGATATATCATTTGACGGGTCATGCCACCATCAATGCAGATATTCTCTCCGGTAATGAAACCCGCTTTCGATGAGCATAGGAACAATACCATTTGGGCAATGTCTTGCGGATTGCCGACACGTCCTGCTGGTTGCTGCTTGGCATCAGGGCCGTTATAGATGGTGTATGAGGTGTCAATCCATCCCGGGGAAATGGAATTAACTCTTGCTTTCCCTGCCAGGCTTACAGCAAGCGCATGGGTCAGCGATGCTATGCCTCCTTTGGCTGCAGTATAGCTCTCTGTCTGTGGCTGGCTCATACGGTCACGAGAGGAGGAGATGTTTATGATAGATGCACCTTCTGCCAGGTGGTCTTTGAGTAACTTAACCAAATAGAATGGGGCAGTTACACCAACGTTCAGTGCATATTGAAATTCTTCGTATGAACACTCGTCTATGCCTTTCATCAATGGCAATGCATTGTTGATAATGCAATCTACTTTGCCGTAGTTCTCGATAACATGCTGGGCAAAACGTTCCAATGTCTGCTTGTCGGATAGATCTCCTACAAAGTGTTCTCCTGCTTGCTTGTCGATTACGCAGACATGAGCTCCTTGTTTGCGAAACTCTCTGGCAATGCAAAGCCCTATGCCTTGTGCACCACCGGTCACAATAACTACTTTATCTTTGAAATCCATTGTAATTATCTGATGAAATGCATAGGTGCCCAAGGTTCACGTTCTGGTGTGTCTGTAGTTTCTATGCCATGTATTTTCTGGAGCATCCAAGCCATGTTGTTTGCCAGAATGCGCATGGTTTGCATGCCTTCTGTGTCTTGTGCAGCTTGTCCTTCTTCACGGCCGTAAGCGATGTTCCAATACTGAGAGGTCACGATAGGCATGTTTACCATCTGGAAAGGCATCTGGAGAGTTTGGAAAGCTGCGGTTGCGCCACCACGTCTGCATACGGTAACAGCTGCTGCAGGTTTGCCTTGGAAATTTGACCCTCCGGCAAAAAGCATACGCTGTTGTAGGCAAAGTACCTGTCCAGTAGGCTGTCCATAGTAAACTGGTGATCCGATAATCAGCGCATCACATCCTTTCATTTTCTGAATAACAGTATTGCATGGATCATCGTCGAAAACGCAAAGACCGTTTCCGTTGGTTCTACATTTGGCACACCCGATGCAACCACGTACGGCCTTGTTGCCAATCCATATTATTTCACTGCTAATGCCATGTTTTTCCAGTTGCTGTGCTATCTCTTCCAATGCTACGTTGGTATTTCCCTTGTGGCGTGGGCTTCCGTTGATAAGTAAAACTTTCATGTTGTATTTTATTTTAGTTTAATTCTTGTTTTAATAGATAGGTTCCCGATTTTTCAATCTTACAATGGGTCACTTCTTCCAATTCACGGAAATCAGACGGCAGGTATCCTGTCTGACGCTTGAACAGTTTGACGAAGTAAGATGGATCATCATATCCCAGTTCAAATGCTATTTCTTTAAACATCATGTTGGTGTAGCGAACCATTCTTTTGGCTTCCAGCATGACCCGATCCATGATGAAAGCTAAAGGCGATTTGTGTGAACATTCATTTACACATTTGTTAAGTGTACGTACAGCTACATTCAGCGCATCGGCATATTCCTGGACGGTATGTAGGTGGGTGTATTCTTGCTCAACCAGTCGCCTGAATTGAATGAAAAGCATATGCATGGGTTTCAGGTTATCCAGGCGCAATTCTCCTTCCTGCATGCCGTATCGCTGAATCTTGACTAAGAAGATGCGTAGCAGGGATTTGAGAATATCAATGTTTCCGAACTCCCCGCTGTGTTGAGCTTCTGCTTCCATTTCTAGCACTAGGGCTTTCAATATCTCTGATGTCTTATCGTCTATGTTATAACAAGGTATTGTATCAAACGTGTGAAAGACATTGTATTTAAGGAAAAGGTTGTTTATGCCATCTTCGTCTTTCATGAAATCCGTACACATTTTTATGGCTATGCCCTTGTAATCTTTGCTGTGGTCAAAATGATGAATCTGTCCGGGTGACAGGAAAAAGATTGTACCGGGTTTAACCTCATAATCTATGAAATCTACCGTATGGGTACCTGTTCCTTCCTGAAACCATAGTATTTCATAAAAAGAATGAATGTGAGGAGCGCTGTCGTCAATATCACTGGTCAGAAGAAATTGGGGCATATGTTCTACCCGGAAACCATTTCCACTAGGTGCCTCGCAGACGGTCTTATACATTCTGTACAATTTATCCATGGCTTTATTGTTTTTTTATAATGCAAAGATAAGATAAAAATGGTAAATTTCGGCATAAAGTATGCTTTTATTTGTGCCGTGCCGTAATTTACCATTAGTATGCTTGTTTTTGTTTTTGAAATGCCAAGAAGTTCCCTATCTTTGCATCAGAAATAATTATTAACACTAAAAACAAATAAAGATTATGGCAAACAAATACGCAGGAACACAAACTGAGAAGAATCTGGAAGCAGCTTTCGCTGGTGAGTCACAGGCACGTAATAAGTATACTTATTTTGCATCTGTAGCAAAGAAGGAGGGTTTCGAGCAGATGGCAGAGATTTTCACCAAGACAGCAGACAACGAGAAGGAGCATGCTAAGATGTGGTTCAAGGAGTTGCAGGGTATTGGTAGCACTGCAGAGAATCTGGCACACGCAGCAGAAGGTGAGAACTACGAGTGGACAGACATGTACGAAGGTTTTGCAAAGACCGCAGAGGAAGAAGGTTTCACTGCATTGGCAAAGAAGTTCCGTCTGGTTGCTGCTATCGAAAAGCGCCACGAGGAGCGTTATCGTGCATTACTTCACAATATCGAGGCTCAGGAAGTATTTGCCAAGAGTGAGGTAAAGGTATGGGAGTGCCGCAATTGTGGTCATATTGTAGTAGGCGAGAAGGCACCAGCTGCATGTGCAGTATGTGCTCATCCTCAGTCTTACTTCGAGGTTCATGCTGATAATTTCTAAACCTCACTTACCAAAAAGATAAATTGCCACTTGCTTCCGTCTGGAAGTAAGTGGTTTTTTCATTCGTATGGATAGGCTAGCCGTTTTCCGTAAATCGTGTCATTTTTATGTGTGGAATACCATCCAGGATAAAGGATTCTGAGGATTGGACGAAACCGACGCTTTCGTAGAATCCTCTGGCGTATTCCTGAGCTTCAAGGTCTATTTGTCTGGCATTAAAGATATGAATTGCTGTATCTATGGCTGCCAGCATGATTTGCTTGCCATAACCTTTCCCTCTTTCTGTGGTAATGACTCTGCCTATGGAGACTTCTTTCATGTGCGTTCCTGCTGGGCAGACGCGGCATAATGCTACCGTCTTTCCTTCTATGGTCAGCCAAAGGTGTATGGCTCGTTGGTCATCTCCATCCAGGTCTTGATAGACGCAATCCTGTTCCACTACAAACACATCTGCTCTGATTCTCAGGAGTTCATAGAGTTCATCAACCGTCAGTTCTTTGAACGTCTTTTCATGTAATATGGTCTTTGTCTCTTCCATGTTAATGACTCTTTATGATCATGAGAGAGAAATAAGGAAAACATTTCTCTTTCAGAATCTCTCTATCTGTGATGTGATTGGCTTCAGGCATGCCCACTTTCTCCACATAATGGTAACTATAGTTTGGATTCTGCTTGATGAAATCGTGTATCTGATCTTTCATGCGAGACAGCTTCATGATGACTATGGTTGATCCGGAAGATAATTGGGAAATCATCTCTTCGTTGCTAATCTCGCCCGGAACCACCAGCAGCCTTTGCTCCTGACTTACCAGAGAAATGCCAGCCAAGGCTCCTGCTGCAATGAAAGATGGAATTCCGGATGTCTGTATGACATTGATGCCTTTGGCATTCAGGATATCCATTACATAATGTGTGGTGGCAAAGATTCCGGTATCTCCTTCTGTGGCCACAATAATCTTGCCCGTATCTTGCAGGATCCTGTCAGCAAGTTCTGTATAGATTTCAAAGGCTTTGGTGCGGTCAGACGACATTGGAAGTTCTACTACGCAGATTTTATCTTCTGGGATTTCTAATTGCAGAAGAGTATCCAAAGCATAAGACTTAGAGTTACTGCCGAAGCAGTAAATCTTGTCTGCGTCCTGAAGCGCTTTAAACGTACCTAAGGTAACATTGTCTTTACCTCCAGGACCTAATGATACAAACTTACATTCCTTCATACACCGTGCAACCTGCTTTTTATTCAATGGGGCAAAGGTAGTGCTTTTTTCATAAAGAAAAGAAAAAAGAGACGATGCTTCGTCTCTTTTTTTACTATCTCATTTCTTTGCTAGCCATTTTCGTATTGGTTCATCCCAAAGTTTCAGCGCAGCATAACCTAAAGCTACACAGAGTAAAAATGTTGCTGTAGATGTAAAGGCCAAAATGCTGAATGAAGCATCGTGATGGGTATCCATCCAAGTGAAGAACAGGTAAACCAGCGGATAGTGTGCCAGATAGAGAGGGTAGGACAGACGTCCCAAGAAGTCGCATACATTTTTTGTACGTTGGCTTAGTTCTATTCGTTGGGAGCCGAACCATACGGTAAACGGACAGAGTATAAACACGCAAATCAGGTTGAAGATACCATCGTAGAGCGGATGCTCATAACCGCCTATCTGATCAACGCATACAATGGCGATGATGATGAATGAACAGATGGCAAAGATGGGTGTGCGTGTTTTCTTCAAGGCGGCTCCTTCTTTGTAAATAAGACGGAATAGCAGCAAACCGGTAAAGAAAGAGAATCCTACACGTGCTACACCAATGTAGAATTGTTCTGCGGTGAGCGACCATCCTGCATTCAGTGAGCAAGGATAATCGTGTGGTTGCAGCATTCCAAACAAATTCAGCGTGAGGGCACTGTCCACTATCATCAGCGCAAACAATCCTACCAGAACCATCAAGCCTTTCTTTCCCAGCTTGAATACGAAGAGGCAGAAAAGAATGTTGGCTATATACTCAAATACCATGGACCATTGAGGAATGTTCAGGACAAACATTTCTGTATTGGCACGTACATTGAATTCTGGCGTGACGGGAATCATGAAGAAACTCATGACCATGTTCTGAATGACGTACCACACGCTGGCATTTCCAATGCCTGCATAGTAGTTGCATTCCTGAAAGAAGAACAAGC
Organism: Bacteroidaceae bacterium; assembly: GCA_024401095.1. Classification (GTDB taxonomy): domain Bacteria; phylum Bacteroidota; class Bacteroidia; order Bacteroidales; family Bacteroidaceae; genus Minthousia. The sequence goes on along the minus strand of JAKSLR010000029.1, from coordinate 4,851 downwards.
CGGCTCCCAATAGTATTCCAAAAAGTACCATCGGCTGGAGTCGGATGAATCGCGCTTTCAGAAAGTCCCATCGGGACATCAATCCGCTTTTCATCCTTCCTTCGTAGGCAAATCCTATGACGAAACCGGAAAGCACATAGAAGAAATCTACGCACAGGTAGCCATGGTTCAGATGCTTGAACACAGGGTCATAAGAGAAGGCCTCACTCATGTGGAAAACTACCACCATGAGTGCGGCCACTCCTCTTAAGCCATCCAGTATTTCATATCTGTATGGTTTCATTAAGATAGATGATTACTGATTGTTCTTAAGCCATTCTACACGACGCTGATCTGGCAGATGCTTAACGGTAAAGTCTGAGAAACGTGCCTTGAAGCCCTGGCCATCAGGACAAGCAGCTACAGGACCTACCTGAAGTGGGCAGTTGTCCTGCATCCAGAGGGTACGCATCATGGTGTATTCCTTATCGTCGAAGCTATAGTAGATTTCAATGGCATCCAGACGACGGACAGCCTTGAGCCACAGATATGGAATAGGGTTCTCCAGCTGGATTACACTCCAGTCAGAAGTGTGGTGAGTTACTACGGTAGAGATATTGAACTTACCATCCACAAACTCAATACCGAACTTGACATAGTTCTCATGATCCTGACGAATCATCATACCTGCCTGGTCGAAACGCACCTTGTAGTCACCGCTTACCTTGATCTTTGCCTCGAACTCACCGCCATAGGTGTTGTAAAGGAATGGACCGTCATCTACGGTAAAACCATAGTGTGCAATGCGCCAATAGTCGGTTTGACCAGGAACATCCATTTCCAGGGTACCGCCTTTGATGGTGTAAGACTCTGGTTCATTGAACCACTGCATTTTCTCAAGAGTCTGCGCCTGAGCAGAGAAACTGAATACTGCTACCAGAGCAGTGAAGAAAAACTTTGCTTTCATTTCAATTTTTTATAGTAGATTTAGAAATTTCTGCAAAGGTACGGTTTTCTACTGTATTGCCCAATAGTGATTTTTCATTATTCTGCGGTTAAAAGCCCTAGTTTGCGTGCCACACTCACGGCTTCGGTGGTATTCTGGCAATGTAGCTTGCGCATAATGTTCTGCCTATGATTGTTCACGGTGTTCACGCTGATGCAGAGTTGATCAGCTATATGCTTGCTGGCATAGCCGTGGCGGATCATCTGTAAGATTTCACATTCGCGTTCAGAGAGGATTCCTTGGGTATTTACGGTAGATGCCCTGACTATGGTGTCATCCAATGAGTTCACAATACCTGCCACGCCATGATTTTCATTGACAATGGTGTAGAGACAGAGAACAAGCAGCACGTTGTCGTTCGTGTCATAATCCAGGTAAAAGATTTTATGGCGTAGAGTATGGTAGATCCCATCGGCATCCTTCATACGCAGGAAGTGTTGAAGGTAATAATCTGCACGCTGATCTTCTGGTTGTTGCTTAATGAAAGAATGGAACTGCAGTTCCCATGCTATTTTTTCTGTTGCATCATCGGGATGTACACGATCCAGGATTTTCTTTTCCCAGATGGATTCTACTTCTTCGTTATCGTGTCCTAATCCCATTTTGCTGCCCAGGTGGCCGTAGCAGATGTAGCTGACATCGCGTGCCATATTGCTGAGAACAGCAACGGCATTTTCCATTTTTGTGTATTGCTCAGCCATGTTTTTGGCAGAAAGATAGCGTTGCCCATGCACGTCATCATAGTTAAAATCGTGCATCAGCAGTTTCTCATCCAGTTTTTTCTGCTCAGATTGCTTCATCTTCCCATGTAAAATTGTTCTTTCCGGCTCCAATCTCAAAGTGCAGCTTGACGATGCCAAGATCCATTTTCGTGTATCCGGCAAGGGAGAAGAGGCGCTTGATGCGTACGGTATGTCTTCCGTCTTTCACGCCCAGATACTCCAGGAAGAATTTCTGCTGATTGACGGCAGTAGGTGCTTTCTGGGCAGCTTCCACACCTGCCTTGAACCATTCTGGTGTGCTGTCACCCACATTGGATAATTGGTTGATACTTTTGCGCTTGAGATTACGCCCGGGATCATCAGGATAACCCAAGGCTATCATACATGCAATCTTTTCATCGTCCTCCAGGTTGTATGTACCTTTTATCTTGCTGTAGGTGAGGCCTGCCCAGCAGGTGCCAAGGCCTAATTGCTGAGCGAAGAGAACCAGTTGCTCTCCGTAGTAACCGATGCGTTCATCCAGGTCATCGGCTTTCTTTCCTGCCATGACAAGGTAGTTTTCTACACCAGAGAACTGGCCGTAGCAGATCATGCCGCTGAATCCTTTGGGTTCATTGAGCACAAGCTGAATGTGAAGGTTTCCCTCGCGGTTACAATCCTCAATCTTGGTGCGCAAGGCATCTACGGTTTCTTGAGGTAAAGCTTTTCTTATGTAGTGACGTACGCTATGGCGTTTGTCTATTGCTTCCAGTAATGTCATGATCGTTTTATTCCTTTTTATCTCTGTTGAATAGGGGATAGTTTTGTGGGACTTCTATCTCGAGTTCTATCAAGCCGCTTATTTCTCCTCCTGGTTCTTCATACCATGGTGTGTGATGTATGAAGTACTGCTTGCCGTGCTGAATGTATTCATAGGTGTTGCTTTCGCCGGTTTCCATCATGTGGCGAATCTTCTCTCCAGATTTCTTTCCATGGCAGTTGTAGAGGTTCTGACCGATAACATCTCCATCGCGCTTGCGGGCCAATGCGTTCTGATAGAGCACAATGCCCTCTTTATCGCATACTATAGCCGAAAAAGCTACGTTTTCTAAATAATCCCATGTCTGTTTCATAACGTATGGTTTTCTGTTATTGTGTGCGAATTTACAAAAAAATCTGATTACGGAATTTATTTTTTATATGTTAGCGTTATGAATTTTCTTATAATGAAGATTGAAGATACGGAGAATGCGAGCATCAGGAGTCCCGATGCCACGGTTCCTGTCCAGCCGAAAAGACTCCAGAGGGAACCGGCCAGGAAGGTTCCCAGAGATCCTCCTATGAAGTAGCTCACCATATAAATGGTGTTCATGCGCGATGAGGCTTCGGGACAAAGTTTCATGGTGGCACTCTGGTTGCTCAGCTGGATGCATTGCATGCCTATGTCTATGAGCACTATGCTGAGAATGATTCCGGTGTAGGTATGGTGAAATATACCAAGAATGCCCCATGCCAGCAGCTGGAGCATGAGGCCGAATGCATTGATGCGTTCTATGCCGAACCGGGGGATGTACTTGCCTACATTCGATGCCGTAAGTGCTCCGGCTATACCACAGAGGCTTAACAACCCCACCACATCACTGCCCACAAAAAAGGGTGCTTCCTTCATGCGGAATGCCAGACACGCCCAAAGTCCCAGAAAGGAGCCGAAAGAAAAGCCCGAACGGACAGAGTAGAGCAGGGAATGAGGGTATTTCAGGGCCAGGGAACGGATGCTCTTCAAGAGCTGGATGAAACGACCCTTGTAAGTAGGCTTGACATCCGGAAAGTGGGTGTACACCAGTACTGCCATCGCCAGGAGGGCAACGGCCGCCAAGACATAGATGGCTCGCCATCCCCAGAGGTGACCTACATATCCGCTGGCTACACGTGAGGCAAGGATGCCGGTGAGCAATCCGGAGAGTATCATGCCCACTTTACGTTCCTTTTCTTCAGGGCGAGAATAGAGCGATGCAAAAGGCATGAACATCTGCGGAATGACAGAGAAGAAACCCGTGACGAATGAAGCCAGGAGCAGCATGTAGGCATTGCTGGCCAAACTGATGCACAATAGGGAGGTAATCAATATCAGGGCGCACCCCATCATGGTTTTCCGGCGGTTGTAGAGGTCTCCCATCGGTATAATGGTGAGAAGTCCCAAGGCATATCCTACCTGAGTGCATGTGGGCATCAGGTTCACCTGGAACTCGGACAACTGCATGTCCTGGCGTATCATGTTCAGCAGCGGCTGGCAATAGTAGAGATTGGCCACCGATACTCCTGCCATGATGGCCATCATTCCCATCAGGGATGCCGGTATTCCTTCGTGAGGTTGTAGCGTTTTAGGAGATTTCATCTGCTACTTCCTTTCAAACTTTATCGGGGTTCCCTTCTCAAAAGTCCTGAACATTTCCGTGAGTTCCGGACCATCACCTTCTTGGTAATTGTCAAGAACCAGTTCAGGAACATCACCTCTCATGCTGTAAACTTTCACGAACTGGTGACCAGCCACCATCAGTTTTCCATCCAGCACTGAAACCGGATAGAGCGTACCTTGCGACCTTATGGAACCCAAGGCAACGATTTTTCTTTCTTCATCCAGTGCAAAGATACTGGCTTCAATGGCTTCCAAATCGGTGTTTATGTTGTTCCCGAAAACCTCTTGCGAAACAAGAAGGACTTTCCGGCCGCTCATTTCTGTATAGGCAAATGCTGACGATTTGCTGAAATGTTCACAGAATGATTCAAATGCGGTAGTGGTATCCTCTGCTGTTGCTTCCTCAGCCTTTTGCTGATTGCTATTGCAGGAAGTCAGGGTCAAAAATGCCAGCATGACTTGTATGATCATTAATTTCTTCATAATCCTTTCGTTTAAGTATTTGATGCCATTTTCTGGCATTTTGCAAGTTTACGAATTTTATTCGTATCAGTAGGCATGCTGGCCAGATTTTTACGATAAATTATAATTTTTCCGGCAAAAGGGCGAAAAAGAAAAGCCCCAACGTCGATGTTGAGGCTTGTTCTGTAACTGAGATTTGAGATTGAGATAAACTAACTAACCTACACTGAACCCTAGTGCGGAGAGGAGGGCGGTGAGGGTGGTCAGAGCTATGTTGATGATCACGC
>JAKSLR010000028.1 GCA_024401095.1 Bacteroidaceae bacterium | reverse complement strand
CCAGTCAACCCCATGATGAAGTGATGTTCATTTGGGCTGCAAAAGTATGGAGTTTTCTGAACTCCGCCAAATTTTCTGTATTTTTTCTTCTGTAGGGCGGATAATTCCTGTAGATAAGTGAACTTTTCACTACCTTTGCACGCCGTAAAAAAAGAGAAAAATGTCATTGTCTGCCAAAGGATATGTTTATGCCATGCTGTCGGCTGTAGCCTACGGTACGAATCCTATCTTTGCCTTGCCGCTCTATCACGATGGCATGGATGTGAATACAGTGCTTCTGTTACGCTACGCCATAGGAGCATTGGTCCTGTTCCTCATGATAGCCCTGCACAACCGCAGGTCACTTCTGATAGGCCTGAAGGACCTGGGTGGACTTACCGTCATGGGTGTACTTATGGTACTGTCCTCAATAACGCTTTTTGCCAGCTACGATTATCTGTCGGCCGGCATTGCTTCTACACTGCTGTTCTTTTATCCTGTCATGGTGTCACTCATCATGGCCCTTGTCTATAAAGAAAGGCTAGGCTGGCGGAAGATATTCTGTCTTATCATGGCCTTTGCAGGCGTAGCCATCCTTTCCAAGGGAGACGACGGTACAGGCATCAGCTGGTGGGGCTTCCTGCTGGTCATGCTCTCATCGTTGTCCTATTCACTGTATCTGGTCTATATCAACCGCGGCCCCATGAAGCATCTGTCCTCTTCTGTGGTCACCTTCTATGTGCTGCTGGTAGGCCTTCTCTTTCTTTTGGCAAACAGCTTTCTGTCTGGCAGTATCTGCCTGCCACATCATGGCTGGTCCTGGCTCAATATCCTGGGTCTAGGCATTCTTCCTACCGTAGTATCTCTCTGGTGCACATCGCAGGCCATCAGCCTGATAGGCAGCACGCAGACCGCTATCTTTGGAGCCATGGAACCCGTTACTGCCGTGGTGCTGGGCATTCTCATCCTGGGAGAAACACTTACCCTGATGCCAGCCATTGGCATGGTCCTCATCTTTGTTTCGGTTACCCTGTTGGTCATGCAAAAAAGTAAAATATAGCGAAAGGAAAAGGAGGCGCATTATTTTTTAAGGTAAAAGGGCGGTAGGCGTTGAAATTATTCCTATCTTTGCAAAAACCTAAAAGAATAAAATACGATGAAGAGAGTCTTTGTTTTTCTATGGGCAGTTCTTTGCCTCTTGCCAGTTTTGGCACAGAATCCTGAAACGCTGATGCTCAAAGCGCCAGGCGAGAAACTTCTGTTGCATGACGGGTGGTTGGCCCGTAGGGCAAATGAGGTTCTCTATGACGGAAACCTGCTATCCAGCTACAAGTGGAATCCGGAGGGATGGATTAAGGCCCGTGTGCCAGGAACAGTTCTGACTACATTGCTGGAAAACCACCTATATCCGGAGCCAGAGAAGAGTCTGAACAACAACCTGATTCCCGACATCTATACCGTAGGAAGAGATTTTTATACCTACTGGTTTGCCAAGCCATTTACCCTGCCGGAAAAACCAGCCGGACAGCAGGTCTGGTTGAATTTCCGAGGCATCAATTACATGGCAGACATATTCTTGAACGGAAAGCGCATCAACACAGAAACGTGTGAAGGAATGTTCCTGCGCCGTAGTTTCAACGTGACAGATGTTCTCCGTACAGACACCTTGAATGTGCTGGCAGTCATAGTCTATCCACCTGTCTATCCAGGTAATCCAAACGGCGGTCAGGGAGGCGATGGCATGATAGCACGTAACAACACGATGCAGTTCACGCCAGGATGGGACTGGATTCAGCCGGTGAGAGACCGTAACACAGGTATCTGGGATGAGGTATCCATCACTACCACAGGACCTGTCCAGGTGAAGAATCCTTATCTTATTACCAAGGTTCCCGGCTTACGCCAGCCTGGCAGCAAGAAACAGCCTGACGCCCTGCTGAAGACATCGGTGGAACTGGAGAATGTAACCACCCAATCACAGGCAGGAACACTGGTACTGGAGACTGATGGCCATGTTCTGAGAATGCCTCTCACTCTTTCTCCAATGGAGAAGAAAGAAGTAGCTTTCAAAGACATTGTGCTCAAGAACCCTCGTCTCTGGTGGCCAAACGGCATCGGCGATCATCCGCTTTACAACATGAACATCCGCTTTGAACAAAACGGGCGGGTGAGTGATGAACTAAATGAAACCTATGGTGTGCGTGAAATTACCTCGGAGAAGGATGCACAGAACGGTGGACGTAAGTTTTTTGTGAACGGTCAGAAGATCTACATGACTGGTGGAAACTACATCTGCAGTGACTGGTTGCTGCGCCTTTCTCCTGAACGCTACAAAGACGAAGTACGTTTCCATGCGGAGATGAACCTGCGCATGATCAGAATATGGGGTGGTGCCCTGCTGGAACGCCCTGATTTCTATAAAGCCTGCGATGAAGAGGGCATGCTGGTGATGCAGGACCTGTGGGGAAGCGGCGACTGTAATGGTGCCTGGATAGACCCTATGAAGAAAGAGAGCCGTGAACGCCGTTGGGAGTATCCAGATAACCATTCGGTTTTCCTGACTTCTGTAGAAGATCAGGTGAAGATGGTGCGCAATCATCCAAGTCTGTGCTTCTGGTGTGGTGCCAATGAATGGCCATTGGCCAAAGACATAGATGCAGTGCTGGAGCATCAGCTTATGCCTAAACTGGATCCAGAGCGTATGTTCGTACACTGCTCTACAGATGAAGAGTTTACGCATAATCTGCTAGGAGACAACGGTGATGGTCCTTATGGCATCAGAGAGAAGGACTGGTTCTTCACCTTCCGCTCTCATCCGTTTAATCCGGAATCTGGAAACGTAGGTTCTCCAGAAATAGAGAGTTTCCGCGAGTTCATGACAGAAGAAGAGCTGGCAGAGTTCCCTCTACCGGGAAAGAAACGCAGCGATGTGTGGAGCTATCACAAGGATCTGGGTTACGGAGACCAGCCTCTGCGCTATGGCGAAATAAAGGATTTTGAAACATATTGCAAGTATATTCAGGCGGTGAACTACGATCAGTACCGAAGCTTCATGGAAGGCTGGTCTACCCACATGTGGGACTGGTACACCGGTATCTTGATCTGGAAGACCCAAAACCCATGGACAGCCCTGCGCGGACAGATGTACGACTGGTATCTGGATGTGAATGCAACGCTTTATGGCACACGCAAGGGCTGTGAGCCATTGCATCCACTGTATAATATAGTGACAGGCAAGGTGCAGCTTTTGAACAGCACTGTGGAAGATGCCAGAAAACTCACTGTAAAGGCTGAACTGTACAACCGAGAGGGACAGTGCTGGTGGACTAAAGAAGAAGCCGTAGCAGCACCAGCCAATACGGTGCGTGAGTTGTTTGACATTCCTGCTGCAACTCAGGTAGACGGTGTGTATTTCCTGAAACTGACCCTTCTTCAAGAAGGAAAGAAGCTGACAGACAATATCTACTGGCTCACCACAAAGAAAGAGGACTACAGTTCACTCAATGCCCTGCCAAAGGCAAAGCTTGATGTCACAACAAAATGGACTGTATCAAATGGACGTTATGTGGGTGAAGTAACATTGAAGGCTGATAAAATCAGTTTCCTGAACCGCATTAAGCTATTTGACAAATCAACCGGAAAGCGTATTTTGCCAGTACACTATTCGGATAACTATATCACCCTCATGCCGGGCGATGAAGTCACAGTGACTGTAGATTTCCCAGCAGCTGCCGTATCACAAGGAAATATAGAGGTGAGGGTAAATGGCTGGAATTAAAAAGAAAAAGAATGAATTTAGATAAAATCAATGAAATAATAGAAAAAAGCCAAGGTTTTGAAGCAAATACAGGCATGGAGTTCATTTCTACACCAGGCTCCGATACCTGTGTTGCAAAGATGCATGTGGACAAAAGGAACATGCAGCCTTTCGGGTACTTGAGTGGTGGGGCAATCCTTGCGTTAGCAGAGAGTCTGGCAGGGGCTGGCTCCTGTTCGCTTTGCCCTGGTTGCAAGTGTATGGGTATAAATGTGAATGCCAATCATGTGCATTCTGCTAAGGAAGGAGAGACTGTTACGGCTACCGGACACCTGATTCACCAAGGTAAGCAGACGCACGTGTGGCGCATAGATGTTACCAATGAGGCCGGCCAGCTGGTCAGCACCGTCAATGTCACTAACTTTGTGAAACCACTCTAGCCATGCCGATATTATCCTATGCATTTTACCGGCTGCCTTATGCCGACAGCTATACGCTCATTACCTCGGAACAGCCACCTCAAGAGGTAGATAGACCTGATAGACTGGGAGAAATTCCAGGGTTTGTGCTATTCCCTTTTCATCAGAGTGCAGAAAACCCAGCTTTACTGATTTTGCCAGATTGCATTAAGAACTATAGGCTAGAGCCTGCAGGTGAAAATATTCTGCACAACGGAAAGTCTGAAACAGCAGATGTGACACAACAGCCGGATTCTCTTTATGCTACTGCTTTTGACGCCTTTCATGACGCTGTGGAAAAGGGTGCTTTCAGAAAGTTGGTACTGGCTCGCAGCAAGACTCTGGCTCTGGGCAATGAAATGGACGTGAATGACCCTCAGGCTATGCGTTCGCTTTTTGAGAAGGCCTGTCGTCTTTACCCCCGACTAATGGTCATGCTCTATACGACACCAAAGTCTGGTACTTGGCTAGTAGCCTCTCCAGAGATTCTTGTGGATGGCAAGAGCCGCAGCATGCATACTGTAGCATTGGCAGGCACTATGCCTTTTCAGGAAGGACACATTGATTGGAGCGAAAAGAACAAGCAGGAACAGCATATCGTAGAACAATATATTGAAGGGATTATAACCCAAATGAGCTCCGATGTACTGAAAGACGGCCCGGTAACCATGCGTGCAGGAAATCTGGTACACTTGCGTACAGATTTCCGTTTTCATCTGGCGCAAGACATCTCGCTAGGTACTCTGGTTCAACATTTACATCCTACACCCGCAGTGTGCGGCATGCCGAAGCAGGATGCTGCAGGTTTCATAGCTACTCATGAAGGATTGGATCGCCGTTATTACAGTGGTTTTGCAGGGCCTGTCGACATTCAGGGAGAAACCCATCTGTATGTAGCCTTGCGTTGTGCAGAGTTACACGAAACGACTGCCACCCTGTATGCAGGAGGAGGCATTATGCCGGGAAGTGACTGCCTGTCAGAGTGGCAGGAAACAGAATCAAAAATGAAAACAATTCAACATGTATTGCAATAAGAAGAATGTCAATATATTGACCGCCTTACTTGTAGAACACGGTGTACGCCATGTGGTGGTGTGCCCTGGTAGCAGGAATGCACCACTGGTACATAATTTCAGCCAGTGTGAGAAACTGGAGTGCCATGCAGCTACCGATGAGCGCTCGGCAGGTTTCCTGGCCTTGGGACTTAGACAGCAAAGTCAATCGCCAGTAGCAATTTGCGTGACCAGTGGTTCAGCCTTACTGAATGTGCTACCTGCAGTAGCTGAGGCCACCTATCAACAACAGGGAATAGTGGTCATCAGTGCCGATAGACCTTCAGCCTGGGTAGATCAGCTAGATGGACAGACATTGCCTCAGCCACAGGCATTGGGTGTCTTTGCTTCTGTGTCTGTCTCTCTGCCCGAAGTAGGAGAAGATGAAACCGAAGCTTGGCATTGCAACCGTCTGGTGAACGAGGCTTTGCTGGCAAACAAAGCTCCTGGGCATCCTTCGGTTCATATCAATGTGCCACTTTCGGAACCTCTGTTTGAATTCACCGTAGAAGAGTTGCCTCGTGAAAGGGTAGTAAAGGGTGGCTTATGGAGTGATGCAGTATTTCGTGAGGCCATTTTAGGGGAATATGAGAAGGCCAATCGCCCAATGGTTGTAATGGGCCAGCTTCCATCGGAAAGCGCCCTAGACAAGGAGTCCATCGCTTGCTTGCAGAAAGGTGCAGTAGTCTTGGCAGAACCCATCTCCATGGAAGGTCTGCATGACACCTGTACAGACCAGATGCTTGCCCTCCTGAATAGAGAGACAGAGGCTTATCATCCAGACTGGATACTCTATGTAGGAGGTCATACCGTGAGCAAGAGACTTCGCCATTTCTTACGTGCACAACACCCGGAAACCATGCAGATTCTGGTCAGCGAAGACGGGAAACTAAGGGATGTCTCACAGCATACTCAAAGATTGGTGCTAGGAAATGCAAAAGAAGTGCTGCAAGGATTAATAGAGAGAATAGCTTCAACGCCTTCTTCACAGGAAAGGGATGATTTCCTGAATTTGTGGACGGAACTCCGCCAGAAGGTACAGAGCCGTCAGTCTTCTTTTGTGCCAGCCTTTTCCCAACTTCAGGCTGTAAGCCTATTTGAACGAAGCATTCACCGAGAGTCTGCATGGGTATATTATGCCAACAGCATGTCGGTACGTCTGGCAGCCCTCTATGCCCAAGGATATTGTCGTTGTAACCGAGGTGTAAACGGTATAGAAGGTTCGCTAAGCGTGGCTGTGGGAGCCTCTTTAGCCAACACAGAGCAACGTGTCTATGGGGTTATAGGCGACTTAAGCTTCTTCTACGACCAGAATGCCTTGTGGCAGCAGCTCAAGGGTAATTTGCGCATCCTCTTGCTGAATAATGGGCAAGGAGGCATTTTCCGTATTCTGAAAGGACTGAATGAAAGTCCCGTACGAGACACACTGGTGGCAGGCAGTCATGAAACAACAGCACAGGGTGTATGTCAGCAATACAAGGTAGGCTACCGTTGTGCCACAGATGAAGAAAGCCTACAGGAAGGAATGGACTGGCTAGTGAACGAACAGTCGGATAAACCGCTGCTGCTGGAAGTGAAGACCAGCGCCCAAATGGATGAGACAGAATTCAGACGTTTTTATGCTCATCTGCGAAAATGATAGAAATGTATAATAAAACTATATATAAATTATGTGGACAATCATGCATCCTTTCAAGGAGATAATCCTGGAGGAATATAATGGAATAGCAAAGGTCACCATTAATAGACCAAGATACAGAAACGCCTTCACCCCGTTGACAACAGCTGAATTATCACAGGCATTCAGTATAATTCGTGAGGCACAACAGATCAGAGTGGTGCTGCTGACAGGTGCTGAGACACCTCGCCTGGAAGGACAAACCGACGAGGAGTGGCTTCGTACACAAGCTTTCTGCTCAGGAGGAGACATGAATGTGAAAGGACGAGGAGGATACATTGACGAGGAAGGAACTCCACGTCTTTCCGTTCTGGATGTACAAATGCAGATTCGCCGATTGCCAAAACCTGTGATTGCGATGGTAAACGGTTTTGCCATAGGTGGCGGACATGTACTTCACCTGGTATGTGACCTGACCCTAGCAGCCGAAAATGCACGCTTTGGACAAACCGGGCCTAAGGTAGGCTCTTTCGATGCAGGTTTCGGTGCATCTTATCTGGCACGTATCGTAGGTCAGAAAAAAGCCCGTGAAATCTGGTTCATGTGCCGACAGTATTCCGCTGCAGAGGCTGAGGAAATGGGTATGGTGAATAAAGTGGTGCCACTGGCAGATCTGGAAAAGGAATGTGTGGCATGGGCAGAGCATATGATGGAACTTTCACCACTTGCCTTGCGTATGATCAAGATGGGACTTAATGCAGAATTGGACGGTGAGGCTGGTATCCAGCAGTTGGCTGGTGACTGTACAGCCCTGTACTACATGCTAGATGAAGCACAGGAAGGCGGACGTGCCTTTCTGGAGAAACGTAAACCCGACTGGGGCAAATTTCCAATGATTCCATAATCAGGCGCATGAACATATCTATTTTGGAACGCACCTTGCACTTCAAGAAGCCTGCCAGGACTTCAAGAGGGGCATATACAGAGCACAAAATCTACATCCTTACTATCTCTGACGAGGAGAGCAAGCGTTTTGGTATGGGCGAGTGTGCTCCTTTGCCAGATCTTTCCTGTGACCGTCATGCCTATCCAAGCATGGAAGCGGTGGGTAAGCTCATAGAGACTGCTATAGCCAGTGAAGATTATACCGAGTATCTTCGACCATACCCGGCTCTACTATTTGCACTGGAGTCGGCCATGTTCGACTATCAAAAGAATCCTTTGCTATATGATACCCCTTTTGCGCTCGGTGAAGAAGGTATTCCAGCCAATGGGCTGATATGGATGTCGGATTACGATGAGATGCTTGATCAAGTAAAGAAAAAACTATGCATGGGTTTTCGTTGCATTAAACTCAAGATAGGTGCGATAGCCTGGGAAGAAGAACTGAGACTGATAGAGAAGATCCGGTCCAGATTCTCAGCAGACAGCCTGCAGCTTCGTGTAGATGCCAATGGCGGTTTCAAGCCTGAGGAAGCTATGCAGAAACTGGATCAACTTGCCAAATGGGGCATACATTCCATAGAACAGCCTATCTTGGCCAAGTGGCAACAAGGGGAAGACGGTTCATGGGACATGATGGCAGAACTGTGCAGAAACACTCCAATACCGATAGCTCTAGATGAAGAACTGATAGGGGTGAACCATGCTGATCAACGTCAGGCTCTGTTAGATTATATTCGTCCTCAATATATTGTCGTCAAACCAACGCTGCACGGTGGAGTGACAGGATCTATGGAGTGGATCAACCAAGCTTCCAAGCGAGGCATCGGTTCTTGGATTACCTCTGCATTGGAAAGCAATATCGGATTAAAAAACGTGGCCCTTCTGGCTGCACGTATCTATGGACCTAAGGTGAACTTTGCTCAAGGATTAGGCACAGGTTTGCTTTATACTGACAACATAGATCAGGACATAGAATTGAGAGGTCATCGTCTCTGGGTAAAGAAATAAACCTATGACACTACAGGAGTTTCTGATAGAGTGGAATAATCCCGACGAACGAGTGCTGGTGCATACCAGTGGCAGTACGGGAACTCCCAAACCTATGTGGGTAGAGAAAAGCAAGATGCTGAATTCTGCCCGCATCACCTGTGACTTCCTGAACCTGCAGTCCGGAGATACAGCACTGCTTTGCATGCCGTTGGATTACATAGCCGGCAAGATGGTGGTGGTGCGTTCTCTGGAGCGTGGATTGAAACTGATACAAGTAGAGCCCTCTAACCATCCTTTAGCTGGATTGGACGGAGAGAAACTGGTTTTTGCTGCCATGGTCCCTTCTCAGGTATTCTGTTCTTTGCAAGTGCCAGAAGAACGTGAAGCGTTAAAACATATCCGACATTTAATCATAGGTGGAGGAGCCATTAGTGCTGAGTTGCAGACAGCTATTCGTGACCTCCATTCAGAAGGATTTATCTGGAGTACCTACGGTATGACAGAGACACTTTCGCACATAGCTCTCCGCCGACTGAACGGTTCTTCTTCCAGTGAGTGGTATACGCCTTTTGACAGTGTGCGAGTAGCTTTAAATCAAGAAGGTTGTCTCATGATAGATGCTCCTCTGGTTCATGACGGCGTGCTGGTCACAAATGACCTTGCAGAGATAAAAGACGGGAAATTCCGTATTTTGGGACGTAGGGACAATGTTATCTGTTCTGGCGGGATTAAATTGCAGATAGAGCAGATAGAAGCCAAGCTTCAATCCTATCTGCATGTGCCATTCTGCATAACTCGTCGGAAAGATGCAAAATTCGGAGAGGTGGTAGTATTACTGGTTTCTGGTGAAGATGTGCCGGAAGAAAAACTGCATGAAGCATTCTTGCATTTGAATCGCTATGAGGTACCTAAGGTAATTATAAAGGTTCCAGCAATTCCAAGAACAGAGACAGGCAAGATAAGTAGAGCTGAGGCTGAAAAGCTGGCAAGATAAAAAAAGGAGCACCCATGTGAGGTGCTCCTTTTTTTATTATTGTATTTAAAATTACTTAGCGTAGCTTACAGAACGTGTTTCACGGATAACAGTGATCTTTACCTGTCCTGGGTAAGTCATTTCGTTCTGAATTTTTGTAGCAATTTCGCCACTCAGTTTCTCTGTCTGAGCATCGTCAATCTTGTCTGCTCCTACAATGACACGCAACTCACGACCAGCCTGGATAGCGTATGTCTTGGTTACGCCAGGATAGCTCATGGCAATGTTCTCAAGGTCGTTCAGACGCTTAATGTAAGCTTCTACGATTTCACGGCGTGCACCTGGACGTGCACCGGAGATAGCATCACAAACTTGTACGATAGGAGCCAAGAGTGTATTCATTTCCATCTCATCGTGGTGAGCACCGATAGCATTGCAGATATCTGGCTTTTCCTTGTATTTCTCTGCTAGCTTAGCACCGTAGATTGCGTGTGGCAATTCTGGCTCCTCATCAGGCACCTTACCAATATCATGAAGCAGACCGGCACGCTTTGCCTTCTTAGGATTCAGACCTAATTCGCTAGCCATGACTGCACAGAGATTTGCTGTTTCACGAGCGTGCTGCAACAGGTTCTGTCCGTATGAAGAACGGTACTTCATCTTACCGATGATGCGGATAAGTTCTGGATGAAGACCATGTACTCCTAAGTCGATGGTAGTACGCTTACCGGTTTCAATAACCTCTTCCTCAACCTGCTTCTTGACTTTTGCAACAACTTCCTCGATACGTGCAGGGTGAATACGTCCGTCCTGTACCAACTGGTGCAATGCCAGACGTGCAATTTCACGGCGAACAGGGTCAAATGCGCTAAGCACGATAGCTTCAGGAGTATCATCTACGACGATTTCTACACCGGTAGCAGCTTCCAGAGCACGGATGTTACGACCTTCACGGCCGATGATTCTTCCCTTTACTTCATCGTTGTCAATATGGAATACTGTTACTGAATTTTCAATAGCGGTTTCTGTGGCTACACGCTGAATGCTCTGGATGATAATCTTCTTAGCTTGCTTGTTGGCTTCAATCTTGGCATCTTCTACAATGTCATTGATGTAGCTGGCAGCTTGAGTCTTTGCTTCATCTTTTAAAGATTCTACCAGGTGTTCTTTTGCTTCCTCAGCGCTCAAACCACTAATTGTTTCCAATTTTGTAAGCTCTTCATTGCGGAGTTTTTCAACTTCCTGAACCTTCTCATCCAAGCGTTTCTGCTTGTTCTCTAAGTTCTGCTTCAAGTTGTCATTCTCACGATTCTTGCGGTTCAAGTCGTCCTGACGCTGGTTCAGTGTCATTTCACGCTGCTTGAGTTTGTTCTCTGCCTGCTGAATACGCTGGTTGCGCTGCTGTACTTCCTTTTCCAGCTCAGCTTTCTTGTTAAGGAATTTCTCCTTCACTTCCAGGAGCTTCTTTTCCTTGATAACTTGTGCTTCCTCTTCGGCACTAGCCAAGATGCTGTTGTATTTCCCCTTAGCCACATAGCGGAAAATACAAAATCCCAAAGCCATACCTACAAGGATAGCTACAATTGCGATAATTATTGTTACCATTTTTGTTTACTTAATATATAAATATAAAAGCACCGCATTAAGACATCCCTTGCAGAATGCCTTAACCGGTGCGAACTCTCAATAATTCAATAATTTAGTCTTTCAACAACTCCAAGACCTCACGGTCAAGCTGTTCCAAGCGTTCGAAGACAGGGCCTGCGGACTGCATATTCTCTGTCTTGGTGTAGTTTACGGCCATGGTTAATGCTACCATCTTCATCTGCTTGTCCGCTATGCCTTCACCATAGCGGCTGCGAAGCTGATTCAGCTTGTCGTTGATCATTGTTGCTGCACGACGGTACAGTTCCTCTTCCGATCTTTTGATGGTAAGTGGGAACTTGTCGCCAGCAACGGTTAGTGTTATGATGAATTTATCGTTTTCCATGTTCATTTGCATCTTTTACGGTTTATGTATTCAGTAAAGCGATGCATTTGTCCACATCACGCACCAGTTTTGCTAATCTCTTCTTAGAGGCCTCAAGATCTTGGCCACTGACAGAGATTATTCTGGCCAGTTTCAGGTTGTTGTATTGAACATTGAGCTCATTGTTCTTTTCCTTCAAGCTGGCAATCTCCTCCTGTTGCTGCTGCACAAGAGTATTCAGGCGCTCTTTCTCACCTTTCAGCTGCATGTATTTTTCCATGAGCAAGTGGAAATGTGCCTCAAATTTCTCCAGTTTGATGAGCTCTTCCTGTGTCATACAATTAATCTATGTGGCAAATATAGCATTTTGCCTTGAACTGGCCAAATTAAATGGGTTAATTTATAGATGTATCTTGATCGGTCTGTTTTGGCTCTTTCTTAGCCAGCATCACGATGTTATAGACATATTCGGTAATCCAATTTTCGCTGTATCCTAGATAAGACTGGTATTTACGGATGCTGAATACGGTCTTACGCACACCCTCATCGTTCCAGTTGTTGCTGGTCATGATTTCATGAACAGTTTTCATTGTCATGGTGTACAGCTGCTTCTTGAACATGCTAGGCAGACGGAACTTCCATTGCATGAGGTTACCCATGAGCATCATCAAATCTTGACTGAATGCCTGGAATACACCGAAATATTGTTTAATGTCATTCATATTACGGCAAGACTTCTTGACACTATTGTCAATTTCCTTGAAGAAGTCATCCTTAAGGCCATAGATGTCTTGCAGCATTTTCTTGCACTTGTTCTTCTCACCAACGCCCAATTTGTTGTTTACAGTAGGTATCTTGAGGGTTTGCTTGAACTTGCGCAAGTCAGGCAAAATAGCCAAGTTGGTCACACCAACCTGAGTAGCGATGATGCACTGATAGTACACGCTGATAAGGCTCATGAAATCTTCCATGCCGCCCACGCGTCCTACAGGCTCTTCCTGTTTCTTGCCAAATATTTTACTAAAGAATCCCATGTATGTTTCTGTTTATATTTTTCTGAAAAATAAAATTCCGTGCAAAATTACAATTTTTCTTGATTTGGCCAAATTATTGTCACGGCTTTTTTTTGGCACACTTTGTGTTGTAAGTGTATAAAAAACGTTTTTATGAGTATTTTTGACAGATTCAAGACTAAAAAAGAGACTGAACCAGAATTAACAGCAGTAGAAACAGCTGCAGTAGAAGAACCTATTCAGGAAACAGCAGAAGAGCCAGTTCCTGCTACGGAGTTTGTGGAGTACATGCTGCAAGCCATGAACTGCGAATTCAAGGCAGAGGACAGAGATAATTCTATTTATTATCTGTTTGATTATCAAGGAGGGCATTTCCGCTTAGATGCCTCAAAGAAGTCCAATATCATCAATATAGAATTCCCTTTCATCTATGATGTGGAGCCAGAGTATCTGAACCTGGTGCGTATTCATTGCAATGACATGAATTTCCGTGCACGATTTTCTAAGTTCCTTTATACTTTTGATGAAAGCAAGAATAGAATCTTTATCCACATCTTTACAGGTTTCAATGTACCACTGCAGAAAAATGACGTGAATGGTTCTTTTAAGGCAATCCTGGAGAGTCATTTTGCCTTACAGCGTGATTTCTGTTCCAAACTGGAAGAAAAGATGAAAGGCATGGATAAAAACCATCCTGTAGATCTTCAGATAGAGAACATGCAAAATGCACGAATGATGTATCTGCTCAATGAACAGGAACTGCTTCATCAGCAAATGCCGATAAATCCTCGTGCGCAAAAGGATCGCAGCATCACTGTCGGTGACATTGTAAATCAGTTTTATACCGTGAAGGATCCTGCTCGATTTGAAGAAATGAGAGTGGTAACGGATCAGTTGCTTATCTTGGGAGATCAGGCACAGATAAGAGATTACCCTATATTATCTCCTTTATTGGAAGGAGAGGGAGAAAGCGCAAAGGTAAAATCCGATGAGGTAACTTTCATCTTAAAGGGAAAGAATGAAAGTGTAACCATACAGGTTACTCCTAAGGTGGAAGCGGAGAAATCCATTTATTTCCGTGTAAACGTGATGTGTCCGGGTTTGCAGCCTAATGTGCATGCAGGCAGGCCAATGGAAGTTCTCTCACATTCGTTTGTGGTGGCATACGACAAGACAAGCGAGGAAAACCATGAGGCAGAGTTCCGTTATATGTGGGAAGATGCCAAGGAAAAACTGGCAGCCAAGAATTTAAAGGACATGACCGAAGAACAGCGTCTGATCTGTGATTTGGACAAGCCTAATCTGGCCATGGAGTTTTATTGGGGTAAGAAATATTTCGATGAGCATCGATTCTGTGAAGCATTGAGACATCTGGAATACATCTACAGGGAAATGAACCTTCATTATCAGCAGCTGGATAAGGACATGTTAGACAAGTTCTACAATGTATGTTTCTTGATAGGCTTTTGTTATAATGAGTTGCGTCTGTACACTCAGGCATTTTTCTATTTGGACATTGTTTTCCAGTTCCATCACTATGTAGAGACTACCGAATATGTGAACTGTCTGGTGAATTTCAAGGATTTCCGTGCAATCTATGTGATCAACGGTATATTGGATGCTCTGCCAAAACCAGAAGATTCTTCGGATGAGGATGAGGAAAATTCAGAAAGCAACCCTAAAGAAGATCCAAATCTGGTTATGTTCAAGAATTTCCTGCGTCGTCGTAAAGCTTATGTTCTAGTCGACCTCAAAATGTGGGATGAGGCGGAGAAATTGCTTCAAGAGCTGCTCCAGGAACCTGTTAATGCTGATTTTGCACTCAGTGAACTGGCTTATCTCCAGAAACAGAAGGGGTAATCATTATTTTTATTATATTTGCAGCTAGAACATCGATACATAAATAAAAACGCCATGAACACAAAAATCTTGACATTGGCAGGTCTGGCATTGTGCCTGTGCGCCTGCGGTGAAAAAGGGAAAACGAAAGTTGTAGAACAGACAGAGCAATTGGCTGCTACCGATGCGCCGGATATGGTGCGTGATATCCTGGAAGGAAAAGCAGAACTAAACCTGGATTCTTTTTCTTGGGTTAACGAACCAAAAGTTCATTCCATCCATGGAGATACATTGGAATTAGTCACAGAGCCTGCTACCGATTTGTGGTTGCACACCATGAATGCAACCGATTTGGTCAATGCACCTGTATATGTCCTGAATACCAGAGTAAAGGATTTTACTTTCAGCGTAAAGACAGAATTCAGTGATGCCAAGAGTACATACGATCAGTGTGGGCCTGTGATTTATGTTGATGAGAATAACTGGCTGAAAGCTTCTGTTGAGCATTGGAGCGATGAAAATGGTTTGTTGGGCAGTGTAAATAATCAGGATGGACGTTCCGATTGGGCTCCTTCTCCAATACCTGCCTCGGTAAGGACTGTCTGGTACAGAGTGATGCGTAGTGGTTGTGACTATATGATCATGTCTTCACAGGATGGAGAAAAATATGAGATTCTTCGTTTCTGTCACTTGAATCATGCCGATGAAGAAGTTCGGGTGGGTGTATATGCCTGTTCACCAAATAAAGAAGGCTCTTTCAAAGCTGTCTTTACAGATATGAAGTTCAGCAAGATGGAAAGACCTTCTGGAGAATAATTATTAATATGCTATGACATTTTTATGAAGAAGACTGGATTTTTCTTACTTTCCCTTTTGGCTTGTGCAGTAAGCGGACAGGCAAAAGTTGTATTACCAGATCAAATCAGCTCTCATATGGTCCTGCAGCAACAGACAGATGCAAAACTCTGGGGATGGACAGATGCAGGGAAGACGGTAAAGGTAACCGTTTCCTGGAATCAGGACAATTATGTGACCAAGGCTGACAAGAAGACTGGGCGTTGGGAACTATTTGTTAAGACTCCCACAGCGAGCTTTGATGCTCAGACCCTGACCATTAGCGATGGAGAGCCTGTTGTCCTGGAAGACGTCTTGATAGGAGAGGTATGGCTGGCCAGTGGACAGAGTAATATGCAAATGCCTCTTCGTGGTTTCTGGAATTGTCCTGTGGAAGAATCTGCCCAGACCATTGCTCTTTCTGCACAGTATGCTAACCGTATCCGTTTTGCTTCTATAGAACAGCAGCATTGTTATACGCCTGCAGATAAGGCCAAAGGTACCTGGAAAGTCTGTACGCCGGTCAATGCGGCTAATTTTGGTGCTACAGCCTTTTATTTTGCAGAGAATCTTACTCGTATCTTGAATGTACCTGTGGGTATCATCAACAATGCGTGGGGCGGCAGTATGATAGAAGGTTGGTTCCCTGCAGAAATCCTGAAAGAGTATGGAGAGGCTTATACCAAGGAGGATATTCTGAAAGAGCCTCAGGATTATCATCGTCGTGAAATCATGTATAATGGTGTGCATCATCCTATTGTAGGCTATACTATCAAAGGTTGTATCTGGTATCAGGGTGAGAGTAATGTGGGCCGTCATGCTACAGTGCCAGAGCGTATGGCTCGTCTCATTAACCTTTGGCGTTCCGAGTGGAAACAGGGAGATTTCCCTTTCTATATGGTAGAGATTGCACCGTATGAATATGGTTATGATCCTCAGGGTGCACTTCTTCGCGAAGCGCAGCATAAAGTCTGTGACCTGACTGTTAATACGGGAATTATCAGTACCTCAGATTTGGTTTATCCTTATGAGGTCAACCAGATTCACCCAGCCCAGAAAGAGAAGGTTGGTCAGCGCTTGAGCTATCTTGCGCTTACAGAGACTTATAAAATGGAGGGCATACCAACCTACAGTCCTAAGTATAAGTCAATGGAAATTCAAGGGGAGAAGGTTCGCCTGACGTTCGATCACATTACCGATGCGTTTAATAGTGTAGACGAAATGCAGGGATTTGAAATCTGCGGTGCAGACCGTAAGTTTGTCCCAGCAAAGGCAAAGGCAGAAAACCAGCAGATTGTAGTTTACAGTGATGAGGTGAAAGAACCAGTAGCTGTACGCTATAATTTCCATAATTTCTGCGTGGGAACTGTTAAGGGAGCTAATGGAATGCCTCTTATTCCTTTTAGAACAGATAATTTCTAATTAGGTTATTAAGAAATAAAAAGTCCCGCAAATCTTTTGACTTGCGGGACTTTTTCTGTTCGGTTTTTTCTTAGAATGTTACCAGGCCAGCTTCTTTCAGCATTTCCAGGTAATTCATGATCTTGTCCAGGCTGTCAGCATCGGGGAACTGTGCATCCTGCATCTTCTTGATGTCCAGAATACTGTTAATACCACCAACAGTCAGTTTTGCAACATCGTCAGCATGTGACAGACGGCCCTGAGGAGTGGTCAAGCCATATTTCTGCTGAAGGTCGCGTGAGATGGTACGAGTTACACCGTAGCCGGTCTCCTTAACCTTGGCTGTAGTGCGAGGGAAAATCTTTGCAGCCTTCTTCTCTGCATCTGTCAGAGCCACGCCCTTAGGAGCTGTAGTGCCCAGTGCAGGGGCAATAGCCTTTGCTGCAGCATCAATCTCCTTATGGAATGCAGCAGATTTCTCCTGTAAAGAAGTGGTCAGTGAGGTCACGTATGCCTTCAGGTTAGCGCTAGCAGGAGCCAGGCGAAGTACACTTTGGAGAGTAGCCTTTTCATTGCTCAATACAGCATCCTGATCGAAGTGAGCGCGCTTATACTGAGCTGCAAATGATTCTGCATTTGCCTTGTTTAGACCGCTCAAATCATCTGCCAGACGGACAGACATACGCTTTGAAGCGTTGGAAGCAACTTCTGAAGCAATAGAAATTGCACCCTTTTCATCGGCATTGGCAATAGTATAGGCCATAGCTGCACAGATTACTGCAGATCGATGTAACTGAGTAGGGTCGCAAATGCTAGGGCGATCCATAGAAGTGTGGTAATAGGAATCTGGCCAGGTGTTCTGAATGGTACAAGGAACCTGGACACCCCAGTCATTGAATACTTCGTGGTCAGAAGAGCCGTAGTGTGCACTGATAGAATAATAGAAAGGATCGCGTGAACCAGTAGCACTGTAAACAGGTTTCAAGGCATCAGGACGGCCTAAACCGGTTGCTACAAATCCTTTGTTAGTATGACCCATATAATGGAAGAAAGACTCCTGGACATCGTTCACAAAATGAGGGTTACCCATGAGTGTGCGATGACCGCAATACATAGAACCATCCTTGCTCAGCCACAAACCTACCATGTCAAGGTTCACACCACAGATGGTCTTGTCCAGAATGTCCTTGTGCTTCTGAGCCCATGGAGTAGTGCCAGAGAATTCGTTTACCCAGATGAAGCGGATAGAACGCTTAGGCTGTGCAATCTCACCGCGGTCAATCAGTGTCTGTAAGGTGCGTGCTACTTCCAGCAATACAGCTCCACCGGAGATATTGTCGTTGGCACCCAATTTTACATAACCTTCGAATAAGTGAGCCACGAACAGCATTTCTTCAGCATTAGGGTCGCTACCTTTAATGACGCATGTAGGAACCTCATTGTCTGTTTGCTCTGTGGTTGTCTCTACCTTGGCATGAACAGTAATTTTTTCACCACGGCGCAGACGGTCGCGTAACACATGACCATCACGTGGGGTAAGGTTGAAACAGAAAGTCTTGTCATTTCCGCGCAAACCGCTGTTTGGAATCTGCAGTGGATCACGCAAAGGACGAGGAGAATTGAAGCTTACGATGCCTACTGCACCTGCCTTGATTACGCGAGCCTGGACAGAACCGCCGCTAGCTTCTGTAACAACAATTTTGCCGTTCAGGTCCAGCTTACTGATTTCTGCATCTGTACCAGCGCCAATCCAAACCAGCTCAGCAGTTACATCAGCATTGGAACTACCAGATGCCAGGGTTGCGGCAAGGTCTCCATAATCTGCTATTTTCTTTAGGCCTGGTTGAACTTCCCACAGAGAAGCACTGATGCCATCCCATGCAGAAGTTTGGCCTACAATTTCCAGCTTTCCGTCTATGCCAAAGCTTTTTAACTTGTTTACAACATATTCAGACTCAAAGAAATGGCCTTGGTAATCGGCGTGTGCACGATCGCGCTCATAAGGCGCAATATCCATGATGTAGTTGTATGCTCTATCGCCTGAAGACTCTCCCACAATCAGGTCATAAGTACGTTCATCCAGCAGTGAGTGCATGAATGGTGTCGTGTAATTCTGTGCAGATGCCTGCAAAGCAGTGAATGCAAATGCTGCAGTTAATACTTTGTTGAAAAATTTCATACTTTTGTTAGATTTTGTGATAAATTTCGATGCAAAAATACAAAATTTTAAGCAAACAAGTATGAATAAGGTGGAAATATGAAAGCATTCTCTGTCTTTTTGCCTATAATGCGTGTCTGGAGTTTTGTTCCACTGTCATTTGTTGGCAGACCAAGAGGAATAGGCAACTTTAGTTGGTGTAAACAGAACAGAATGTTGAATCATTAATTGTTGTCAAATCTGTCCTTCATCCATGATTCCCAGTTTCTTCTTCCAATAGCGGCTGTAAATGGCTCCTAACGGATTATGTGCCAGCAGTCGGTCTTTCACAACCAGTGTGGTAACCGGTCCCTGACAGTTGGCGTTGAAGATGGCATCGTGTCCCACACACAGGCCCACACTGATAAATAGCTCTACTTGTTGGTCGCTCAGGAACTTTGCTTGGAATTTGGGGTTGCACATGGCCTCATGGGTCAGTTCTGGTTTCACCTGCTTTAGGTTCAGTTCATTCTTGCCCACGCTACAGTTCTTGCAGCATACACTGAATACCTCAAATCCCTGATTTTCAAAGTAACGGTTAATGTATCTCATTTCGTCATTTAGACCAATGCAGAAAGCCAATCCCAGTCGCTTGTATCCCATGGTCTTGGCAAATTCTGCCGTTTCCTGAATTCGGGTGATGTTACTGTAGAATGTGCCCTCTACATAAGCTGCAGCCTCCATTAACTTTTGTTCTTCATTGGTATAGGCTGCTATTACCTCTTCTTCCGGTACTCCTGTGCAGTTTGTTCCTTTAGTATAACATGCATGATGGGTGCATGTGGCGCATTTTGTCTTCATCTGATTTTGTTTTGTTTTGCAAAGATAGCAATAAAAAATAAATCCCGCCAATCTTTCGATTAACGGGATTTTGTTGGGGTGGCTAGTGGGACTCGAACCCACGACATTCAGAACCACAATCTGACGCTCTAACCAACTGAACTATAGCCACCATGTATAGGCTTTTTGTTTCAAAAGCGGTGCAAAGATACGACTTTTTTCGAAACTTCCAAAACTTTCCGTCCTTTTTTACTTATAAAATTCTTTTTTGCCAGCAGACAACGTGTTTTTCATAAGAGAGCAAATGGTCATTGGACCTACGCCTCCAGGAACAGGAGTAATGTATGAACACTTTGGGGCCACATGCTCGAAATCAACATCTCCACTTAGCCGGAAACCATTCTTGCGGGTTGCATCGGGAACACGGGTAGTTCCAACATCAATGACTACAGCTCCAGGCTTGACCATGTCTTCGGTTACGAATCCTGGCTTTCCCATGGCAACAATCAAAATATCTGCCTGCTGACACTCTTCTTTTATGTTCTTAGAGTGACTATGCAGTACAGTAACGGTAGCATCACCAGGGTAACTCTTCTGCATCATGAGGTTGGCCATGGGTTTGCCTACGATGTTGCTGCGTCCCAAAACAACACATTTCTTACCGCTTGTCTCTATGTTATAGTGTTTCAGAAGTTGCAAGATACCATTAGGTGTGGCACTGACAAAGCATGGCAAGCCTATGCTCATACGACCTACATTGATAGGATGGAAACCATCCACATCCTTTCGGTAATCAATAGCCTCTGTTACCTTCTCCTCGTCGATATGCTTAGGTAAAGGCAACTGCACGATAAAACCATCCACATCGTCATCGTGGTTCAGTTCCTCAACCTTAGCCAGAAGTTCTTCTTCTGTGACTGTGTCTTCGAAACGGATGAGAGTAGACTTGAATCCACACTCAGCACAAGATTTCACCTTGTTGGCTACATAGGTCTCAGAACCGCCGTCGTGTCCCACTAGTATTGCTGCCAAATGAGGCTGCTTTCCTCCAGCAGCCAGTATCTGTTCTACCTCTGCGGCAATTTCCTGTTTAATGGCAGCAGCCGTTGCTTTACCGTCTAATAATGTCATTTATTCTTGATTGTTAAAATTTTGGCATGCCACCCATGCCTTTCATCTTAGCCATCTGGCCCATCATGTTCTTCATGCCGTTGCCAGTAACCATCTTCATCATCTTACGGGTCTGGTCGAACTGCTTGATGAGACGATTTACTTCCTGGATGTCAGTACCGCTACCTTTTGCAATACGCATCTTGCGACTGCCGTTCAGAATTTCAGGATTAGTACGCTCCTTTGGAGTCATTGACTGAATGATTGCTTCGATACTCTTGAATGCATTGTCATCTACGTCGATGTCTTTCAATGCCTTTCCTACACCAGGAATCATGGCAGCCAGATCTTTCAGGTTACCCATTTTCTTAATCTGCTGAATCTGTGCAAAGAAATCGTTGAAGTCGAACTGGTTGCGCTGAATCTTTTTCTGCAAGCGCTTAGCTTCTTCTTCATCGTACTGTTCCTGAGCCTTTTCTACCAGAGAGACGATATCACCCATACCCAAGATACGGTCGGCCATACGAGCAGGGTGGAATACGTCCAGAGCCTCCATCTTTTCACCGGTACCTACGAACTTAATAGGCTTGTTCACCACGGTACGGATTGAAAGAGCAGCACCACCGCGGGTATCACCATCCAGCTTGGTCAGTACCACGCCATCATAGTCCAGACGCTCATTAAATTCCTTAGCGGTATTTACAGCATCCTGACCAGTCATGGCATCAACTACGAAGAGAGTTTCATCAGGCTGAGCAGCTTCCTTGATGGCTGCAATTTCACGCATCAGTTCCTCATCGATAGCCAGACGACCGGCAGTATCGACGATGACTGTGTCGAATGCCTTTGCCTTAGCCTCCTGGATACCTTCCTTGGCAATCTGTACAGGGTCTTTACACTCAAGGTTCATGTATACAGGAACACCGATCTGCTCACCTAGAACACGTAACTGCTCTACAGCAGCAGGACGATAAACGTCGCAGGCAACCAGCAAAGGTTTCTTGCTCTTCTTGTTCTTAAGCAGCAATGCCAACTTACCAGAAAGGGTAGTCTTACCTGCACCGTTCAAACCGGCCATAAGAATGACTGAAGGCTTGCCTGCATGTCCAGGAAGGTTCAGTTCTACACTTTCACCACCCATGAGCTGGGTCAGTTCGTCGTGTACAATCTTGACCATCAGTTCCTTTGGCTTTACAGCTATGAGCACGTTCTGGCCAAGAGCCTTCTGCTTTACAGTATCAGTAAAGCTTTTTGCCACCTTATAGTTTACATCGGCATCAAGAAGTGCCTTGCGCACATCCTTCAGTGTCTCTGCTACGTTAATTTCGGTAATCTTACCTTCGCCCTTCAGAATCTTGAATGAGCGCTCTAATCTATCACTTAAGCTTTCAAACATATTGCGATTTTTTACAAATTTGGCTGCAAAGATACGATAAAAGTTTGACCTTTGAGTTATAAATGAGCGAAAAATTAGGGACTTAACCTTATATAAAAAAAATACCAAATAGCCTAATTGCACAAAAATATAAATAAATGTGCAGAAAAGTATTTAAAAACTCTTTAACTTATAGGAAATTGATGTAACTTTGTGGCCGATTTGAACAAAACAGAAGAAATAATGAAGAAAATCGTATTATCCCTCGCCCTTTTCATGGGTCTTTCTGGCTCAGCTTTTGCGGGCGGTTTATTGACTAATACCAATCAGAGTATATGGTTCCTTAGAAACCCTGCTCGCGATGGTATGATTGGCATTGATGGTGTTTACAGCAATCCTGCAGGTGTGATGTTCTTAAATAAGGGTTTGCATCTGTCATTTAATTGGCAGGCTGCTTTCCAGACTCGCCAGATAGATACAACCTTCCCATACTTTGTACTTGGAGCCCAGAATCGTGGTTTGGCTACCAAACATTTTGAAGGAGAAGCTAAGGCTCCCGTAATTCCATCTATTCAAGCAGCTTATAATACAGATCGTTGGAGCTTCCAGTTCGGTTTCGCTGTGACTGGTGGCGGTGGCAAAGCAGAGTTTGCTGAAGGATTGGGTTCTTTTGAAAGTGCTGTGGCTGGTGTTGCAGCAACCTTGAAAGGTACTACAGGCCAGATTGCTGCGGCAGGTCTTCCTGTCAAGACCGTAGAGGGTTATGACATGGATAGCTATCTGCAGGGAAAACAGTATTATTTTGGAGTAACTTTAGGTTCAGCCTATAAGGTAAATGACAATCTGAGTATTTATGGTGGTGTACGTGCATTGATTGGAAGTGCCGGATATAAGGCTAAGATTGATAATATCAGAGTCGTAAATAATGCTGGTCAAGCACAGGACTTGAATACTTACTTTGGTGAACTTACAGGAGTTATCCATGGTACAGCACAACAGATACAGTCAGGTATCGACCAGTATGTAGGTGCATACATGGCAGCAGGTCTGACCAAGGAACAGGCTATGGCTATGCCTGCTGTTCTGGAATTGGTTGCTAAAGGTCAGGCAGTTCAGGGCATTGCAACCCAATTGCAGGGTAACACAGCTTTACTGGAACAGTATGCCAATGGTGTTAATCTACAGTCTGATCAGACAGGTTTCGGCATTGCTCCAATTATCGGTATTGATTATAAGACTGGTAAATTCAATTTTGCTGCAAAATATGAGTTCCGTACTCACATGCGTCTGAAAAATAAGTCAACTGTCAAGGAAGCTAGTATGATAGAAGCAGTGAACAAGTTTAAAGACGGTAGTTTGGTTGAAGAAGATTCTCCTGCATATCTTACTTTGGGTGCCATGTACGAATTCCTTCCTGGTGCACGTTTAAGTGCTGGTTATCATCATTTTTATGATAGAAAGAGTGCTAAATATGGTGATGCACAGAAGCTGTTGAAGGGCGGTACCAATGAATATCTAGGTGGTATTGAAGTTGATATTACTGATAAGCTTCAGGCTAGTACCGGTTTCCAGATTACAAAGTACGGTCTGACAGATGCGTTCATGAACGATATGTCTTTCGTCTGTGACTCTTGGTCATTTGGCTTGGGTCTGGGTTATAAGGTATCTGATAAGGTAATGGTCAATGCTGCATACTTCCAGACCAATTATGACAAGTACAAGACTGCTGCAGTAGATGGTATGAGCAATGAGTTCTTCCGTACCAACAAGGTGTTTGGTGTGGGTGTAGACCTGAAGTTCTAAGCAAAACCTATTTTCATATAAAAAAGTGCTCTTCCTGCCATGGAGTAGGAAGGGCATTTTGTTTTTATCGGAGAAAGTTATATCTTTGCACCCGCAAACCGCCCTAGTAGGCCGTGTGCTTGAAAACCACGTAAAAAACAAGAAATATGAAAGAAAAGCGAGTATCGGTATTCTTCATGCTCATGGGAATACTATTTTGTATATGCCTGGTGGCATCTAATCTGTTAGAAACTAAAGTCTTACAACTTGGACCTGTCTCACTTACGGCAGGTTTTATGGTTTTCCCTATTTCTTATATCCTGAACGACTGTATAGCTGAGGTCTGGGGTTATCGTAAGGCACGACTGATTATCTGGATGGGATTCCTTATGAATTTCTTTGTTGTTGGCTTAGGCTTGTTGGCGGTAGCTTTGCCTGCAGCACCTTATTGGGCAGAAAATGAACCTCACTTCAATTTTGTGTTTGGTTTGGCTCCCCGTATGGCTTTTGCTAGTTTTACGGCTTTCCTGGTGGGCTCCTTCCTCAATGCTTACGTCATGAGCAAGATGAAACTTGCGTCACAAGGCAAGCATTTTTCTCTGCGTGCCATTGCTTCTACATTAGTAGGTGAAGGAGCCGATTCGCTCATTTTCTTCCCATTGGCATTCTGGGGATTAATGCCTTTCTCAGAGGTTGTTAAGCTTATGGCAATTCAGGTGGTTGCAAAGACATTGTATGAGATAATAGCCTTGCCACTTACTATTCGAGTGGTAAAGAAAGTAAAGCAGATAGAAGGAGTAGATGTCTACGATGAGAACGTCTCTTATAAAATATGGAAGATTAAAGACTTATAAATATGGAAGGAAGAGAGAATGAAGGATTGAAGTCTTTGGGAAAGAAGACAGAATACCGTCAGGATTATGCACCAGAAGTGCTGGAAGCATTCCAGAACAAGCATCCTGAAAATGATTATTGGGTACGTTTTAATTGCCCCGAATTCACAAGCCTTTGTCCGATTACCGGACAGCCTGATTTTGCCGAAATACGCATAAATTATCTGCCAGACCAGCGTATGGTAGAGAGCAAGAGTCTCAAATTGTACCTGTTTAGCTTCAGAAACCATGGCGATTTTCACGAAGACTGCGTGAATAAGATTATGAAAGATTTAATTAAGCTTATGGATCCTAAATATATAGAGGTAACCGGTATTTTTACACCAAGAGGTGGTATCTCTATTTATCCATTTGCCAATTACGGAAGACCAGGAACTAAATATGAGGAAATGGCAAATTATCGCCTAATGAATCACGATTTAAAGTAAAAAATAAGGAGGCTTTAACGAGCCTCCTTTTCTATTTCTGTAGGAATTCTGAATGCAGTGTAGAGTTGCAGGAACACCCCAATGGCAAAGAATACCAGCCATTCATTTCTGTGTCCATAATACTTGTTCACATAGGGAAGTAACATGGCCATTCCAGAAAGAATAAGTGCCAAGTCACTGAAAATCTGAATTCTGCGTAGACGCTTAATAATCAAGTTCTTGCCTTCATAACTTTGCAAAAGCTGCATGCAACCATATTCTAAGGTTCCTGCCAGAAAAAGTACGGCACAGGCGATAGATGGGAAAAACAGCTTTCCGATAACAGCTGCCAGCATGAGCCCACCTCCTGTGTACATAAGGCCTTGTTGCCATTTGTTCAGCTCCTTCATGATTAATCCTCCTCAATGATGAAAATGTCTTCGTTGGCTGCTTTCATGAAATAACGCTCACGTGCCACACGACGGATTGCTTCAAGACTGTTATCCATCTGTTCAAGTTGTTCTGTGTCATGGGCATATTGGTCTTTGTATTTTGCTATATCTTTCTTTAGCTCTTTGATTGTGCTCTGGTGTTTCATGTGAGACAACCAGCAGTTTTCACCCACAAATCCTAGAAAGAGTACGGCAAGGGCACTTACTATAATATAGCGGTAAATGCCTACCAAAGTTAATATCTGCCTAAATTTGCCCATAATCTTTTTCTTTTGATGCAAAGATACGTAAAAAAACTGCGATTGACCAATTTTTTTTATAACTTTGCGCATACAATTTCTATAAAACTATGGAGGAATATATTGTCTCTGCCCGAAAATATCGTCCAACGACCTTCACGTCGGTGGTTGGACAAGGGTCTCTGACTACCACTCTCAAGAATGCGATTCATTCCGGTAAGCTGGCACATGCTTACCTGTTTTGTGGACCGAGAGGAGTGGGAAAGACTACTTGTGCACGTATTTTCGCAAAAACCATCAATTGCCTTTCTCCGCAAGAGAATGGTGATGCCTGTGAACAGTGTGAATCCTGTGTGGCATTTAATGAACAGCGCTCATTTAATATACATGAATTGGATGCTGCTTCAAACAACTCTGTTGAAGATATCAGAAGTCTCATTGATGAGGTCCGTATTCCACCACAGGTGGGAAAGTACAAGGTTTTCATCATTGATGAGGTCCACATGTTGTCAACTGCAGCTTTCAATGCATTTCTGAAGACGCTGGAGGAGCCTCCAAGACATGCTATATTCATTTTGGCAACTACAGAGAAGCATAAGATTCTTCCAACTATCTTGTCACGCTGTCAGACTTACGATTTCAACCGAATGTCTGTTCAGGATACTGTACGGCATCTGCAATATGTGGCCCAACAAGAGGGTGTGGCTGCAGAGCCAGAAGCACTGAATGTCATTGCTCAGAAAGCTGACGGTGGTATGCGCGATGCCTTATCTATCTTTGATCAGGTGGTGAGCTATACCCAAGGAAATGTGACCTATGAACAGGTTATCCAGAATCTGAATGTCTTGGACTACGAGTACTATTTCAAGATTGTAGATTGCTTCCTGCAGAACAAAGTGGCTGAACTCATGTTGATCTTCAACGACATTTTGAACAAGGGTTTCCAGGGTGATCATTTCATCAGTGGTTTGAGCAAGCATTTGCGTGACCTTCTTGTGAGTCGTGATGCAGTAACATTGCCACTGCTTGAGGTTGCAGATGCAGTAAAAGCACGTTATCAGGAGCAAGCAACGAAGTGTAGCCCTAAGTTCCTGTATGCAGCAATGAAGCTATGCAATGACTGTGACTTGAGCTATAAGGCTAGCAAGAATAAACGTTTGCTGGTGGAACTGACACTTATTCAGTGTGGTCAGCTTACTTTAGAAGCAGATACACCAGCTGGTGGGCTTCGGCCCGCTAAGATCTTAAAACCCATATTTAAGCAGCAACCCGAAGTTGCAACAGCTCAGCCAGCTGTAGCAGCATCTGTAACGGGTAGTCAGCCGGAGTCTCAGACATCGGCTGCAGCTGTTGTTTCTCAGACTCAGCCTGAAGAGAAGTCTACAGGCCTTTCCTTCCAGGAATTACTAGCACAAAACCGAGGAGGTGGCTCCCTAAAGACCATTCGCTTGAAGAGCGGCAAGGTGGGGGGTATTTCTATCCGTGAAGTCATGAGTGGCAATAATAAGAAGGAAGAGCCAACCATGAATGCAGCGCAGCTGGCTGCCAAGCAGGAAGCTGAACGTCTTCAACAGATGAATAATCCGATTACGGAGGATAACGTGCGCTTCTACTGGAATGAGTTTTTGCAACTAATGCCGCTAGAAGATGCTGCCATCAAAGGTCGTATGGAGCTGATGCAGCCTACTCTGATTAGCAGAGATACCATAGAGGTAATAGTAGGAAACCATCAGGTTGAACGTGATATGCTACAGTTGAAACCTCGTGTAGAGAGACACATGCGCAATGGAATAGGCAATAGCTATCTGACTTTGAAGATTCGTGTTGCTACAGAAAAAGAGGCCCGTAAATACATGTCACCAGCAGAGCGTTTTAAGGCGATGTGTGAGCGTAATCCTTCCTTGATAAAGATGCAGAAGGAGTTCAATCTAAGGGTTTGTTGACTTATTGTGAACGAAAAAAAGCAAAATATCTTAAAAACTGTCGTAAAGTTTTAATAAAGTTAAAACTGTATAGGTTGCAAAGAAAATACATTGTACTTTTGCTAATGAAAGACAACGCTAATATATCCATGAGAAAAATCGTTTATTCCCTATTGGCTTCTGCTGTGCTAACTTCATGCGCCAGTCAGTATTCCATAGAAGGCCAGACATCCAGCTCTGATTTAGAAGGCAAGAAAATTATCCTAAAGGCTTTGTCCGTTGATGGTATGCAACCTTTGGATTCTTGTGAAGTCATACATGGAAACTTCAAGTTGTCTGGTGTCTGTGATACCGTGTGCATGGCCGAATTGTTCTTGGATGAAAATCCAATGCTTCCGTTGATTCTCGAGACAGCTCCTATCAAGGTTAATATTAATGATACCATTATGAAGGTTTGCGGAACAGAGATGAACGAAAAGCTTTACGATTTTCTTTTGAAGAAATCTGAACTGGAGCTGCAGGCAAGTGAACTTCCAAGAAAGGAATCCCGAATGATCATGGATGGTCTTCCTGAAGAACAGATAGCGGTTCAGTTGCAAGCAGAATATGCCAAACTTATGAATGATTATGACAAGCTGGTCATGGAATATGTTACCAAGAATTTTGATAATATGTTAGGTATAGGTGTATTTATGCTGCATACCCAGGGGGCAGTTCCTATGATCAATGCCCAGATAGAGGATATCATGAGCAAGGCAACAGATACCTTCAAGAACAATGAATACGTGAAGGCATTTATGAAACAGGCTGAAGAAAATCAGCGCAACATGTTTAACAGATAGAAATCAGATATTAATCTTTTAAAGCAGCAGGAAGTGCACTGTTAATGGCTTCTCGAGATTGCTGCATGGTAACTTTTACGTCCTCCTGACCTTTGCCGGTTGGGAGGATTGGTTTATGTATGGTAAGAACCAGACGATGCCAGGTAACAAAATTGAACCCTTTTGTTCGTGGGAGAACATTCCAACTTCCGTCAATGGTTATGGGAACAACAGGAAGTTGTAGCTCATCGGCAAGCTGATAGGCACCGCGCTTGAAAGGACCCATTTTTCCTGTTTCTGTACGACGTCCCTCTGGGAATACCACTAGTGATGTTCCGTTTTTGAGGGTCTTGCGTGCATTGTCGATGGTTTCTGCCACTTTACGTGGGGAAGAGTTGTCTACAAAGATTTGTCCAGCAGCTTCACAAGCCTTGCCTACCAGGAACATTTTGCGTAGACTTTTCTTCATCATCCATTTGAAGTTTCGTCCTAGATAACCGTAAATCAGGAAGATGTCGAAAGAACCTTGATGATTTGCCACAAAGACGTATGAGGTTTTATGATCAATGAGATCATCTCCGTTCACCTTTACAGGAAGTAGCAGTAGCCAACAGAAAAACTTAGACCATAGATGACCAGGATAATAGCCCCAGAAATGAGCTTTTCCTAATGTAGACCCCACTAGGGTTACTATAGCTGTAACGAAGGTTGCAAGAAGCAGCAACGGAAAGCAGATGCATAGCTGATAGAGGCGGTAAAGAATGATCATAGTGTTGGTATTAGAGGTTTGCTGATAGGTATGTTTTTATTTCATTTAATGTAATATTTCGTCTTTTGGCGTAGTCTTCCAACTGGTCTTGGCCGATTTTCCCAATGGCGAAATACCGGCTTTTCGGATGTGCTATCATGAATCCGCTCACCGAGGCGTGAGGTTGCATCATGGCATGTTCTGTGAGTCTGATGCCTAACTGCTTAGCGTCAATCAGGGGTAAGATAACTCTGTTTAAACTGATATCTGGTAGTGAGGGATAGCCAATGGCAGGGCGTATGCCTTGGAACTCCTCGTTGTTCATCTGGTGAGGTGTGAGCTTTTCGTCAGGAGCATAGGCCCATAGGCTCTTGCGAACCTCTTCATGCAGTTTCTCTGCAGTGGCTTCTGCCAGTCGGTCTGCCAAGGTTTGTGCCATCAGATGCTTATATTTATCCTCAGGATGGAGTTTTTCTATTTCTTCATCCACTGTGGTGGCAAAAACGGCTATGGTATCGGGCTCTCCTTGTTCTTTTGGACGTATAAAATCGCTAAGGCACAGGTAGGGAGGCTCACCGGTTTGCTGCCTCAGGAGAGGAATAATTTCCGTCTGCTTACCGTTGTACAGCAGCAAGTCGTTTCCTCTGCTGTTGCAGGAACTTATCCACACGTTACCCCGAGTCTCGTAGTTAGCATCTAAGAGAAACAGCATGCGTTTTGCATCCTTGTATAGCTTGACGGCTTCACGTGCCTTCTCTTGCTCTTCTGTAGGGAATGACTTGATCCATCCCAGTTCACAGCTGTAGCAATGACTGAAAGTCTCAGTGGCTGCATACTTAGGTTGAAACCCCCAAGCATGGAAGAAATATACCCAATTAATATAAGGTACAACTTCGTGAATGCTGTAATGGCGGCGATGCAACCCTTGTTCCATGAATTCTTTATCTGAATCTTAGAGATTGTCCGTGAGATCCTTCAAGAACTTTTCCCTGCTGGTATACTTTAATTCCGTTACAGAATGTGTATTCTATCTGGTGATGGAATGTCTGGCCTTCCAGAGGACTCCAGCCGCATTTGCTTAGAATGTCTTCCTGTTTCAGGGTCCATTCCACAGCGGGTTTCACCAATACAAGGTCTGCCTGATAGCCTTCACGAATGAATCCTCGCTTTTGAATTTGGAAAAGCTCTGCTGGTTGGTGACACATAAGTTTCACCACCTGTTCCATAGTCAAGACGCCTTGCAGGGCAAGTTCCAGCATTGCTACCAGTGAGAATTGAACCATAGGCATGCCAGAAGCAGCTTTCAGACAGCCTCCCTGCTTTTCTCTGAGCAGATGTGGGGCATGATCTGTACCAATGATATCAATCTTTCCGTTGTTCAATGCTTCTCGAAGTGCTGCTCTGTCTGCGGCACTCTTGACAGAAGGGTTACACTTTATGCGAGTGCCCAATGTCTTGTAATCTTCATCTGTAAAGTAGAGATGGGCAATGCAGGCTTCTGCTGTAATTTTCTTTTTTGAGGAATAAGGTACAGCCTCTAGGAGCTCCAGTTCCTTCGCAGTGGTCATATGGGCCACATGTAGTCTAGCTCCTGTCTTCTGGGCCATTTTTACTGCCAGTGCAGTAGATTTGTAGCAACATTCCACATCACGTATCTCTGGGTGGTGAATGACTTCTGGATCTTCTCCGTATAGTGCTTTAAGTCGTTCTGCATTGCTGTTAATGGTAGGGGTGTCTTCACAATGAGACATGATGACCATACCATCAGGCGTATTCTTGAAGACCTGTAGGAGTGAATCTGGTTCGTCCACCAGCATGTTTCCGGTAGAAGAGCCCATGAACAATTTTACGCCTGGAATATCATGTCGGTCTTTCAGTTTTGAGAGCATGCTGGCATTTTCTACAGTAGCTCCTAAGAAGAAAGCATAGTTGACTAAAGATTTCCTTGCAGCATCATCTTTTTTTGCATCCAGATCCTCAAGGGTGGTTGTTTGTGGCTTGCAGTTCGGCATATCAAAATAGCTTGTCACGCCACCTGCAGCAGCTGCACGGCTTTCTGAAATCATGTCAGCCTTATGGGTAAGTCCGGGATCACGGAAATGAACGTGATCATCTATTACGCCAGGCAGCAAATACATACCGGAAGCATCGATTGTCTCGTCAGCTTGACAATCAGTTTCGGGTGGGAGAATCTTATCAATCTTTCCGTCTTTGATCAAAACAGAGCCGGGGAGACGCATTCCCTCATTAATGAGGGTTGCATGGTGAATGAGGGTTGTTGCCATGTACGGTTAGTTTTTAGGAGTAGGATACTTGCGGAACCAACTGTCCCATTTCAGCTGCATGACTCCAAAGACGGCTTCCCCAAAGATGCTGCTGTTCATCTTGCTAGTACCTAATTCGCGGTTAACAAAGATGACAGGTACTTCCTTTACTTTGAATCCGCACTTCACGGTAGTGAATTTCATTTCAATCTGAAAGGCATATCCTTTAAAGCGGATCTTGTCTAATTCTATAGTTTCTAGCACTCTGCGCTTGTAGCACTTGAATCCTGCAGTTGTGTCGTGAATCTTTAAGCCTGTTACTATGCGAACGTATTTCGATGCATAATAGGACATGAGGACACGTCCCATTGGCCAATTCACTACATTGACGCCACTTACATAGCGTGATCCTATGGCCAGATCATTGCCTTCTTCTGCGCAAGCCTTGTACAGGCGTGGCAGGTCGTTTGGGTTATGAGAGAAGTCTGCATCCATCTCAAAGATGTAGTCGTATTCATGCTCTATACCCCATTTGAATCCTGCTATATATGCTGTTCCCAGACCTAATTTCCCAGTTCGTTCAACAATAAACAAGCGGGTCGGGAATTCCTTCATGAGCCTCTTGACAATGTCTGCAGTACCATCTGGAGATCCGTCTTCAATGACTAGGATATGGAATTCTTTTTCCAGCCCGAAAACAGCACGAATGATGTTTTCTATGTTTTCCTTTTCGTTGTACGTAGGAATGATGACTAAACTGTCTGAAGTTTTCATTATCTTATTTAAGAGTTAATTAATAATGCAAAAGTAGCAATTAATTTGCAGATAGCAAAAATTTGATTAAGTTTGCAGTTAGAAAAAGAAAAGTATAGATAAAATGGGTATAGGAAAATGGATAGGCGGTGTCCTGGGATTCATGGCTGCCGGACCTTTGGGAGCTCTTGCAGGTTTTGCATTGGGCTCACTTTTTGATACAGACAACATGATAGAAGGTTCTTCTGATTTCAATGGCAGAGGAAATACGCGTTACACGGGTTATACATCTTCAGATCCTTTTAACAGTGGCCAGCGAAACAGTTTCTTGTTCTCTTTATTGGTCATGGCTTCTTATATCATCAAGGCCGATGGAAAGGTAATGCACAGTGAAATGGAATACGTGCGTCAGTTCCTCCGCTCTAATTTTGGAGAGAATGCTGTTATTCAGGGAGAACAGATCCTGAAGAACCTGTTTGAACAGCGTAAGCAGATGGAAATCCGTAATCCGAATGCTTTCAGAAATACCATTCAGGAATGTGGACAGCAGATAGCTCAGAACATGAGTTACGAGCAGCGCCTTCAGCTCCTTTCTTTCTTGACTAACATAGCCAAAGCTGATGGTACGGTCCCTCAGGCTGAGATTAATGCCTTAAAGGAAGTGGCTGTAGCCATGAATCTTACTGTTTCTGAAGTTGATTCCCTGCTGAATCTTGGCGGAAAGTCTCTGGATGAGG
This sequence comes from Bacteroidaceae bacterium, assembly GCA_024401095.1. Lineage (GTDB taxonomy): Bacteria > Bacteroidota > Bacteroidia > Bacteroidales > Bacteroidaceae > Minthousia. The sequence goes on along the minus strand of JAKSLR010000028.1, from coordinate 6,927 downwards.
CCTATAAGGTTCTGGAAATAGATCCAACAGCTACCGATGATGAAGTACGTAAGGCTTATCGTCGTCTGGCATTGAAGCACCATCCAGATAAGGTGGCAACATTGGGTGAAGATGTCAAGAAGGCTGCCGAGGAAAAATTCCAGGCCATTAATGCAGCTAAAGAGATGATTTTCAAAGCACGTGGTATCAAATAAAATTTAGGATATGCTCATACAGTTACTGTTCGTTTTAGTGGCAATTATTATTGGTGCACGTCTGGGTGGCATCGGTTTGGGAGTAATGGGCGGTGTAGGTTTGGCTATCCTTTGTTTCGTTTTTGGCCTGCAGCCTACAGCTCCACCTATCGACGTCATGCTCATGATTGCGGCAGTCATCTCTGCAGCATCGTGCATGCAGGCAGCTGGTGGTCTTGATCTCATGGTTCGTATGGCAGAGCGTATTTTGCGCAGACATCCTTCGCATGTGACCATTCTGAGTCCTATAGTAACTTATCTGTTTACCTTCCTTGCCGGAACTGGACACGTGGCTTACAGTGTCCTTCCTGTGATTGCCGAAGTAGCCAGAGAGAGCAAGATCCGTCCGGAGCGTCCGCTTGGCATTGCAGTCATTGCTTCACAACAGGCCATTACAGCAAGTCCTATTTCTGCTGCTACTGCAGCTATGCTGGGCCTTCTGGCTGGCTTTAACGTGACTCTTTTCGACATTCTTGTCATCACTGTTCCTGCCACATTGATAGGTGTCATTGTGGGTGCTTTATGTTCCATGAAAGTGGGTAAGGAACTGGATCAGGATCCGGAATATCTTCGTAGGGTAGAAGAGGGCATGATTGTCCTTCAGAATCAGCACTTGAATCTGGAAAATGGCCTTTTCAAGGGACAGCAGAAAGCAATCTGGTCAGTGGCAATCTTCTTGTTTACTACAGTGCTGATAGTCTTGTTTGGTTCTTTGCCGTCTTTGCGTCCGCATTTCATGGTCGATGGGGCAGAGGTAGTCATGGACATGCCTACCTTGATAGAAATCCTCATGTTAATGGCGGCTGCAGTTATCCTGTTGGTTACTAAGACCGATGGTATAAAGGCTACACAGGGATCAGTCTTTGGAGCTGGTATGCAGGCAGTTATTGCTATCTTTGGAATTGCATGGATGGGTGATACATTCATTAAGGGTAATATTGTAGAGCTCACAGACAGCATTCAGGGCTTAGTTACAGAAATGCCATGGTTGTTCTGCCTGGCCTTGTTCGTCATGTCTATCTTGCTCTATAGTCAGGCTGCTACAGTGCGTGCCATTATGCCATTGGGAATTGCATTGGGCCTGAATCCATATTTGCTGGTAGCTTTGTTTCCTGCGGTAAATGGTTATTTTTTCATTCCGAATTACCCAACCGTGGTAGCTGCTATGAATTTTGACAGAACGGGTACTACACGCATCGGAAAGTATATTCTGAATCATAGTTTCATGATGCCTGGTCTGGTAGCTACAGCAGTAGCGCTTGTTATTGGTGTGCTCTTGAGTCAGGTGCTTTATTAAGAAGATTGTCATGCTGTTTTTGTCTTAAACGGAAGAATTATTACCCGTTTGAGAACTGTGATTTTTATATTGTTGGAATTCATAGTTCTTTTGCACAAAAACAGAGATCATGACAAAGTTAAGTATTAACATCAACAAAGTAGCCACCATCCGTAATGCACGAGGTGGCAATACCCCTAACGTAGTGAAATTTGCCCTTGATTGCGAGCGCTTAGGTGCTCAGGGCATTACTGTGCATCCACGTCCCGATGAGCGTCATATCCGCTATGCAGATGTTACAGAGCTTCGTCCTTTACTTACTCAAGAGTTCAATATAGAAGGAAATCCTGTGCCTAAATTCATTGAATTGGTTAATCTTGTGAAGCCTGCGCAGGTGACACTCGTGCCCGATGCTGAAGATGCCATTACCAGTAATGCGGGATGGGATACTATCCGTCATGAAGCATTTTTGCGTAAGGTGGTAAGTGATTTCAAAAGTCATGGCATTAGAGTGTCACTCTTTGTGGATCCAGTTCCAGAGATGATTCGTAAGGCTGCCGAAATAGGTGCTGATCGCGTAGAACTCTATACAGAAGCGTATGCTTCGGGCTATGCTGTTGATCGCGATAAGGCCATCGCACCATACGTTGAGGCTGCCAAGGTGGCTCATGAATGTGGATTAGGCCTCAATGCCGGCCATGACTTGAGTCTTGAGAATCTGGCATATTTCCATCAGAAGATTCCTTTTGTGGATGAAGTTTCCATCGGTCACGCATTAATCAGCGATGCCCTCTATCTAGGCATTGAAGAGACCATTCACCAGTATCTTGCTTGTCTGAAAGATTAATCATGACGCCAGAACTTATTGTAATGCTTACCCACAACGACCTCACTGTGGAGAATGCATATCAGTTTTTTGAGGAGTGCCAGCACACTAAGGCTTTGTATTGGGGATTCAAGGAACAGCCGTTACCTTTACCGGAGATGCAGCGCATCTATGCGAAGATGAAAGAGTGTGGAAAACGCACGGTACTAGAGGTAGTGGCATATACCGAAACCGAAGGCCTGGAGGGAGCAAAGATGGCAGCTTCTTGTGGCTGTGATTTGCTCATGGGCACATGCTACAGCGAATCCATCTTTCAGTTTTGCCAGGAACACGGCATCGATTACATGCCTTTTGTCGGTGAGATTGCAGGCCGTCCTTCCATCTTGAAGGGCAGCATTGAATCTATGGTGGAAGAGGCGGAAGTCTTGAATGCAAAAGGTGTCTTTGGCATTGATCTCTTAGGCTATCGTTATAGTGCAGATGCGCAGCAGCTGATACAAGATATGGTGCAGAAGACTGATATCCCTGTATGTGTAGCAGGTAGCATAGACAGCTATGAAAGACTCGAGTTCATCAAGAAAGTACAGCCTTGGGCCTTTACCATAGGCAGTGCCTTCTTTGAACACAAGTTTGGTGCTTCGCTTGCAGAGCAGATTGATCAGGTTTGCGACTTCATTAACTCCTGAACTCTGATTCTCCTTCTATCTGATGCAGGAGATAGGCCTACGGCTCAGAAGGCCACCTACACAAGCTTTATTGCAACCCACGCAGAGGTTGACCTTTTCTCCCTTCTCGGCTTTTACCGGAAGGTCTGGGTCGGCCAGAAGCGGGCGTCCATACCCGATGATATCTGCCTTTCCTTCGTTTAGGATTTCTTCTCCGCGCTCTGGAGTCTGAATCCATCCTACAGTAGCTACGGGAACAGAGACAGCTTGCTTTACCCTTGCTGCTATAGGTGTTGTCCAGGCATAAGGAACGCTGTTTCTAGGCGGAATGGTATCAGACAGGTCTCCTGTATGATTGGCTTGTGCCACTTGTATGAAATCTACACCTGCTTTTTCCAGCATCTGAGCAAATTCTGGTGCCTCTTCAGCTGTTACTCCACCTTTTCCTCTCAAGGACCCGTCAGTATTGACAGTGATGACAGGAAGCTTATATTCAATGATCATTTCTGGCAAAACAGATTTCAACTCCTGAATGAGCTCTAGCGAGAAGCGGGCACGGTTCTCCAGTGATCCTCCATATTCGTCTGTGCGGTGATTCAGAATGGCAGAGGAGAATGAGCCTAAAAGACGGTCACCATGTATTTCTATTGCATCAAATCCGGCTTTCTCGCATCTCTGTGCACAGGCTTTCAAGGCATCTTTAATTTGTTGCAGCTGACTTTTTGTAGCTTCTGTGGCAAAATGCTGCATATCATGATGCATCTGAGCATAGGCAGTCTTTGTTGCCAGGGCCTTCTGCTCCGGATCTTGTAAGGACATGGCTTTTGCTATCAGCGCATTGATTTCTGGAACGTTGTATTCTGGATAGAAAAGCTGTGCAGCCACTTTTGCCCCATATTCGTGCAGTGTCTTTGTCAATGTCTGGAAAGACGTTATTTGGCTATCCATAAACAACTTTGGGGTAGGGGTTACTGTTCTTACCGGTGCTACGTCACCTAGAACGATGTAGCCAGTTCCACCTTGTGCAATTCGCTGGTAGAACTGAAGACTCTTATCTCCAATAGAACCATCTTGTCCTTCATATCCTGTTGTCATAGGAGGAAACATGATTCTGTTTTTCAGCACTAGCTTTCCTATTTTGATGGGGTTCAATAGTTTCATGGTATTACGGTTGAGGTTTTGTCAAGGTTTGCGAAATTACTTTTTGCAAAAATAGGCATAAAAAATCCTTTTTCAAAGAGAATTATGTTTTTTTTGCGAAAAACTTGGTCATGGTTTTATCATAGCTTGTTATAGGTTTTCGTCACTACTTAAGCTGAAAAAAGTCCGTAGTAGCGGACTCCTTTGTCCGTCCTTACGGACAGGCCTGTCCGTAAGGACGGACAATGTAAAGGGACTATACCCCCATTTGGGGGGTTGCTATATATATAAATAATGTGCAACTTTGCAATCAATTATAAACTCAACAAAACAATATATGAAAAAAGCAATTGTTATGGTATTTGTAGCCTTGATGTGTTGCAATACTGATGTGAATGCTCAGGGTTTCTTGAAGAAACTAGGTGAGGCTGCTAAGAATGCAGCTCAGAATGCTGTAGAGAACAATGTTGTTCGCAAAGTCGATAAAAAGGTAGATGATGCGATGAATGGCAAGAAAAGCAAGAAAGACAGCAAGAGTAACGATGCAGACTACGAAGAGGTAGAGAATGAAGAACCTGCAACTCAGGTTGGCAATCAGAAGAGCGACTTCGTGCGCGGCTCAGTTGTTGTCTTCGAAGATGTTGTAAAGGGCGAACAAGTTGGTGAGTTTCCAAGCAAGTGGGATCTTGAGCGCGGTAATGCAGAGATTGCCACAGTGAATGGCGAACAGGCCATCGAGTTTGCCAAGGAAGACTCTTGGATCAAGCCTCTCATCAGCAAGAACCCAAAGAACTACTTCGGTGATGAGTTTACGGTGGAGTTTGATCTTATGTACACCGAGGGTTCATTCGAGATTGACTTCATGCATCCTGATGAGCAAAGAGATTCAGAGATCTTCACCTTGACTTGGGGTGGTCACGGGGCCCTTAGCCTTGGCTATGTGCGACCAAACTCTGAGAGCAATAATTATAAGGAGGGGAGAAGCGATCAAGACCAGAAGACTAAGCTCAACAACAACCGCTGGCACCACTATGCCATCTCGTTCAACAAGCGTGCCATCAAGTTTTATGTAGATAATGTACGCTATATCAACGTGCCAAATGCTAAGGCCGGTGCTGGTTGGATGACCTTCTTCTTCCGCGGCGAGAATCCTGCCTACATGAAGAATGTGCTCATTGCACGTGGTGGCGGCGAGCTCTACGGCCGTCAGGCTACCGATGCTTCAGAGGCTGCCATTGCCAAGGCAATGGAGGAAACCGGCAAGTTCGTGACCAACAACATCCTGTTCGAGACAGGCAAGGCTACGCTGCTGCCCGAGTCGATGGAGGAGATCCAGAAGGTGGCCAACTACATGCTGCAGAACAAGTCGGTACGCTTCGAGGTACAGGGTCACTGCGACAACCAGGGCTCGGACAAGGTGAACGATCCGCTGTCGCAGCAGCGTGCCGAGGCCGTCGTTGCTGCCCTCGTGAAGCTGGGCGTCGACGAGTGGAACCTGCGTGCCGTAGGTAAGGGCAGCCACGAGCCTATCGCCGACAACAGCACCAAGGAAGGCCAGGCGAAAAATCGTCGCGTAGAGTTCATTAAGAAGTAATGAGCTAATAAAAATGCCTGTTCGGATGGGCAGGCATTTTTCTTTCCACCCATCACTATGAAACATCTGAAATCTTTCCTCATTCTTGCATTACTGCTTCTCACCGGACAATCAAAAGCCCAGGAGGCGGTGATTGAGGACGTCTCGTTTCTGGTACAATATATTAAGGGAGATACAGAGGGAACACGATATTCGGTGGCTTTGTCAAAGAGTTTTACACAAAGTGAACATGGACGAGAGCTATTGAAACGAGTGCATGACTACTCTGAGCTTGCGATGAACCACATGGCTCGCAAGAACACGGTGAACGGGTTAGAACAGGCTAAGGAGAGTGCTTATGCTGAAATCTTCGAGGTATATGAAAAGAATCTGGCTGCTAATAAGCAATTCCTGGCCGAAGGGCATATAACAAAAGAAGAGTTCGAGAAACGGAAAGCCCAAAACGAAGAGAGACGTGCTGCTTTAGAGAAGCAAATGCAGGAGCAATTAAAAGACACGAAGGAGCTTTTAGGAGGTATGTTAAATAACATTCCGGACACCCCGATGCCTGATGACACAGAGGCACTTCTCAACGAATTATATCGCTATGCCGTGGGTGGCAAGGCTTATAAGTTCATCGTGAACATGGGTAAGGGGTTGCTCAATGTGAGTGATGAGTTAAGCGGCACCGCTTCATGGGGCATCATCAACTTGCTCGACAACAAGCTGTTCGAAGAGAAATACTATGCTTCCCCATCATACAGTGGGAAACACGAACTCTTCGTGCTGAAAAATGCACAAGGTCAGTATGGCCTATTCCACTACAACGGCACTCCGGTTATTGCTTTCCAAAAGCATGAGCTGGTTATAGAGCATAGCATGGATTGTCTGGTACAGTACAATGTAAACAATGGCAGCCAAACTGTACTGGATCTTCAGGGTAATCCCAGATTTACATACCAAACACTGCGTGCCGTTGATGGCAGATACTGGGACGCCAAGAACAGCAATAATCGCTGGGGAGCGGTGGACAAGGATAACAATGTGCTTATTCCATTTAAATACAACTATATCTTCGGGGTGGTAGAACGTGAAACCCATCGTGAATTTATTGCAGGAGAGCTCGACACACACGATGAACTGTATGACTTTGAAACACTGGAGCATGTAGCTAACAGAGTAAATAGAAAAATCATATATTTAACGAAATAAGC
>JAKSLR010000027.1 GCA_024401095.1 Bacteroidaceae bacterium | reverse complement strand
TACTACTTCTGTTTGTTTATCTTAATCTATTCAAAGACCGCTTGTCTTAGTGCTTCGTCATTTTATTGGCGAAAGTGATGCAAAGGTACGGCTTTTTTTTGAACCTCAAAACATTTTCAAGAAAAAATTTCACAAAGTATATGTTTTTTGATATAAAATAAGCACTATACCTTATTTATATACTTTATATAAATTCATTATACGAAAGAGAGACGAGAGTATTATTTATTTGGAACTCCTTGTCTCTTTCCTTCTTTTTGTGTATCTTCGCACCAAAATAACAACATGATAGACCATCAAACAGTAGAGCGTATTCTCGATGCGGCACAAATTGTAGAAGTCGTATCAGAATTTGTCAGTTTAAAAAAAGCCGGTGTCAATTACAAAGGCCTTTGCCCATTTCATGCTGACAAAGACCCTTCGTTAGTAGTTTCACCTGCAAAAGGACTCTATAAATGCTTTTCTTGTGGCCACGGCGGAAATGCAGTACGCTTTGTTATGGAGCACGAGCAGCTCTCCTATCCCGATGCATTACGTTGGCTGGCAAAAAAATACCACATTGAAATCCAGGAGAAAGAACTATCCGACGAAGAGAAGCTTCGCCAAAGTGAACGCGAGAGCATGTTTGTTGTCAACGAGTGGGCATGCAAGTACTTTCAAGACGTCCTTCAAAATAATGTGGACGGGCGAGCTATAGGTATGGCCTATTTCCGATCACGAGGATTTCGAGACGATATTATTAAGAAGTTTCAATTAGGATATAGTTTAGCCGATAAATATGCCTTGAGTAAGGAAGCTAAGAAAAAAGGATTTGAAGACAGATTTCTTATAACGACAGGTCTAAGTTATGCAAAAGAAGACGGTACGCTACACGACCGCTTTTATGGGCGTGCTATATTCCCAGTCCACACTATAAGTGGCAAAGTCGTCGCATTTGGCGGACGAGTCCTTGACGCAGCGACTAAAGGAATTGACAAAAAATACGTCAACAGTCCAGAAAGCGACATCTACAACAAAAGCCGTGAGCTATATGGCCTCTTCCAAGCCAAGCAAGCTATTGTTCGAGAGGACCGTTGTTTCATGGTTGAAGGTTATACTGACGTCATTTCAATGCATCAAGCAGGAATTGAAAACGTAGTCAGCTCTTCAGGAACATCACTGACAAAAGGGCAAATCCAGTTACTGCACAGATTCACAAACAACATTACCTTATTATATGATGGAGATGCCGCTGGTATAAAAGCATCATTACGAGGAACAAATATGCTTTTGGAAGAAGGCATGAATATTAAAATCCTTCTACTTCCTGACGGAGATGACCCCGACAGCTTCTCACGGAAACATTCTGCTAAAGATTTCCAAGAATACATCAAAGAGCATCAAGTAGACTTCATTCATTTTAAGACGAATCTTCTTCTTGAGGAAATAGGTAATGACCCATTAAAAAAGGCATCGCTGATCAAGGACATTGTGGAAAGCATTGCAGTCATTCCTGATGAAATAACACGTTCTGTTTATATAAAGGAAAGCGCAAGACAACTGAATACCGAAGAACGCGTTTTATTGAACGAAATTGTAAAGCTACGTCAAAAAGAAAAAGAAAAAAGTGCTAATCAGGGAGTAGCTCCGAATGGAAATACTACAGGCATGTCACCAACTACTGACATGGAGCAGGATATTTTACCAGAAGCAGATGTCACTCCTATTAGCCAACCGAATCCTTTTTATAAAACAGAGACTTTGATAATTCAAGAAATCATCCGCCATGGAGAGCAAATTGTCGCCACTGTTGAGGACGAAGAAGGCAACACAAAACCCATTTCTGTTGTTGAATTCATATTAATGAGCCTTCAGGAAGATGGAATAAACTTCCACACTACATTCTACAACACATTAGCATTAGAAATATGTCAGAATGTTACCTCCAACAAAGATTTTAATGTTCTTAACTATCTTCTTGCACACCCCGACAGCAGATATAGTTCTTTAGCTTCTGAACTAGCTACAGACAAATACATGATTAGCAAAATCTACGAAAAAAGCGATTTGAATTTATCCGAAGAAAAAATTCAAGATCGCATACCGCATCTTCTAATCGACCTCAAATTAGCCATTGTAGAGAAAAGCCTTAAAGAAACAAAAAACAAACTGCTCGACCCATCCTTAAAGGACAAACCCGAACAGTACATGAAAATACTAAAAGATTACAAAGAATTATCAGAGGCAAAAAAACAGATAGCTCAACAAGCAGGAGACAGAAGCGTCTTAGCCTCCAAGCGGAATTAAAATTCCGCGTGGTGGTTAATCAGGTTCATAAACTCTTCACGAGTCTTTGCCTGATTAAAAGCTCCCGTAAAATCGGATGTTGTAGTTATTGAATTCTGTGTTTCTACTCCACGCATCTGCATGCACATATGCTTCGCTTCAACAACAACCATCACACCCAATGGATTCAGCGTCTCCTGAATACATTCCTTTATCTGAGTAGTAAGCCTTTCTTGGACCTGAAGACGATGCGAGAAAATCTCAACCACCCTTGGAATCTTACTTAAACCTGTGATATAGCCATTTGGAATATAAGCAACATGAACTTTCCCAAAAAATGGAAGTAAATGATGTTCGCAGAGAGAGTAAAAATTAATATCCTTGACAATAACCATCTGGCTATAGTCTTCCTTAAACTTTGCAGAATTTAAAACTGCTTTTGGGTCCATAGCGTACCCACATGTTAATTTCTGCATAGCTTTTGCCACACGATACGGAGTTTTTTGCAAACCTTCGCGTGTTGTGTCCTCACCTAATATATCCAATATCGCACGGCAATGTGCTTGCAATTCCATTAATCCCTCACGGGCTCCAGTTTCTTCCATCATTTAGCAATTAATATTTGATCTCTAACCACTAAAGCTTGTCTAAATCCATTTTCCTTTGCACGCTTCCAAACCTCATTTGCTTCATTACGATCTGTAAAATTGCCAATTTTACAAACCCATCGAGGAGATTCAAAATGAGTATACACAGGATACTCTGGGAACAAACGCTTGGCTGTATCATTAGCTTTTTGAGCCTCCAACTTGCTTTGACGTGAATTACTTCCGCCATAAAGTTGAACACGATATCCCATGACCTTAGATTTCTGAGCATTCTTAAAAGCTTCCAATTCTTTTAACTGATCATCTAAACTTTTTTCTGTCTTATCTTCTTCTACGACAGTATTATCTGAGGTCATTGCATGATAAACAGATTCAGAAATATTCAAAACTACATTTCCTGCACCAGCACGCTGTTGTCGAATATGCTGTTCAATAGATTGTGCTTGCACATACACACAAGACACAAGCATAAGAAAAAATAAAATCTGCTTTCTCATTCTCATTTTAAGCAAAACAAGCTGCATCCCAATGGATGCAGCTTATAAAACCATGTTATTTATTTAAATGCATCGATAATGCCCTTGAAATCAGCGGCCTTCAAAGAAGCACCACCAATCAAGCCACCATCAATATCAGGCTTAGCGAACAATTCTGGAGCATTGCTTGCCTTACAGCTACCACCATAGAGGATAGTTGTGTCATCAGCAACCTGTGCGCCATACTTTTCTGCAACACAAGAACGAATATAAGCATGAATTTCTTCAGCCTGCTCAGCAGTAGCAGTCTTACCTGTACCGATAGCCCAAATTGGCTCGTATGCAATAACGATATTAGCCCACTGCTCTGGAGTCAAATGGAATACAGAGCCTTCCAACTCTGCCTTACAAACAGCCTCCTGTTCGTTAGCCTCACGCTGTGCCAAAGACTCACCAATGCAGAAGAGTATCTTCAAACCATTTGCCAATGCCAAATCAACCTTTGCCTTCAAGATTTCTGGAGTTTCATTATAATACTCGCGACGCTCAGAGTGACCCAAGATTACATACTCACAACCTGTTGACTTAACCATCTCTGCAGAAACTTCACCTGTATATGCACCCTTCTCCTTATCAGCGCAGTTTTCTGCACCTACATTGATGATAGAATGATCTACCAATTCTGCAACTTTAGCCAAGTGAATGAATGGAGTACAGATTACAACGCCACAATTTGGCTTATCTGCAGTTAACACTTCATTCAACTCCTGTGCCAGAGCAATACCCTCCTGGAGATTCTTATTCATCTTCCAGTTACCTGCAACAATTTTCTTTCTCATTTTTCTTTTTCTTTTAAAAGGTTAGCTATTCTAGTTTTTCGTTTTATTTTTAATACCATTAATCTGAAGCCGGCCCAGACACGGTCCAATACAGTAATTAGCAATAACGGGAGAGCTAAAAACACAAAGACCAGACCACCCAATCTTGAAGGCTGAGATTCTGCAGAATTATCAAGATGAAGGCTTTCAATTCTGGCAGTCAAAGCTGCTGTTGGAAGATCATTTCTACTCCATTTATTGATAACTGTCCCCTTCTTTATCAAAACCAATCCCGGATTGCTTCGGACCATTGTCTTCAACATTGTTCCATCGGCACTACAGAAAGGATACTCTGCACCAGTTTCATACTTCCAGGTTGAAATAGCATCTTCACCAGATGCAGTCAAAGCATAGAAGCCATAATCATTTGCCAAGCAATAATCATACAAATCATTAATCTGATCAAACATACCTTGCTCTGCTTTTGGCAAATCGTATGCTACTAAAAGAAATATATATCTGTCATCAAAAAGTATTTCCTCTGTCACATCATCACCAGTTTCTACATCCTGCAACACAAAGTCATGAATAGGTGGGACATACCCCGCCTTAATCTGAACCGTTTTTGTATCTACGTAATTCCATGTAGAATCCGGATAGTTTTCCAAGGTGAATTCCTGTTGTTTCCCATCTTTTTCCATGATAAAAGTACTTTCATACTCTGGTTCTTCTGCCCCTTCAGGAATAATCATGTTTTCTGGGATATTGGTTCCGTTTCGATAAACTGTAAAATCTGCTATTGGCAGTCTATATAAAGAATACACTTCAAGGCTGAAAATAAAGAATAAACCATATAGACAAATCAGCCACCGCATTTTCTTACTAATCAAACGGATTATTTTGTGCTTACGCCATATCACCAAAGTACAAGCCGCAATCAAGAGTATTATATTCTTGGTGAATGTCTGCCAATTAGAGATGACCAAGACATCACCAAAACAACCACAATCCGTTACAGGATTTACAAGTGCAATATACAAGGTCAATGGCGTCATGGCGCACATGATAAGCAAACTCATCCATGTAGAGAATCGACGATACACTCCACAAAAAAGGAATAAGCCAACAGAGAATTCCAATGCAGCCAAAACCATTCCTATAGCCAACGGGAATTCTTCAGGATACCATCCACCTAACCCAAAAGAAACCAGGTAATCACCAATTTTGTACTGGGTTCCATGAGGATCTATTCCCTTTGTAATTCCAGAAAAAAGGAAAACAACGGCTAACAGAAACCTACATAGATTTCCAAACAAATATTGCGTAATATGTAGTGCCTTACTCGCCAAACTTCAATTTAATTAAGCCAAAGACCGAATAATTAATCATGTCCATATAATTGGCATCAACACCTTCACTAACCAGTGTTGCGCCACTCAATGACTCTATTTGCTTTGTTCTGTATATTTTCATAAGAATCAAATCCGTGTACGATGATATACGCATAGCCTTCCAAGCCTCATCGTAGTCATGATTCTTACGGATCATTAGAGCCAAAGCTTGCTGGGAATATTTATCATAATACTCCAAGGCTTTCTCCGGAGAAATGTCTTCTTTGTCAGCAAAGCCTAATTCGAGTTGAATTAAACCCACGATTCCATAATTGACAATCGCAACAAATTCTGGATAGATACCCTCATCGACTAACGCAACACCTTTCACCTCAATACTACGTATCCGGTTCGCTTTGATCAATATTTGGTCAGTCACTGACGAAGGACGCATAATACGCCATGCTGCTCCATAATCGTGCAATTTACGCGCAAACAAGTCACGGCATTCCGCCATTATCTGCTTAAAAAGATCATTTGTATTCTCCATACCTTATTAAATTGCCACAAAGATATAAACTTTCTTGTTAACTGACAAAAAAAGAGTCCACAAAGGTTTTTCCCTGTGGACTCTAATTGAATTATTCTATTAAAAATATGAATTAACTACATTTGATAACTTGACCTATCTGTAATTTTGCATTTTTAGATATTCCATTTTTCTTGCAAAGCTGCTGAACTGTCATACCATATCTTCTTGCAATAGATGACAAAGTGTCTCCCTTATGAACCTTATGGAAACGAGCTCTACCTACAGACTGACCTGCTGAACTGCTTTTACCAGAACGAGAAGAACTTGCAAGGACTCTGTCTGAATAGCCACGGCGATAAGTGTAAATATCCTTGGTTACATCCTGGTTTTCAAAGTCGAACAATAAAGCTGGATTAATTGCGACACCAAGCAAACGAGTTTCAAAATGAAGGTGCGAACCTGTTGAGCGGCCCGTATTTCCACCCAAGCCAATAACATCACCCGCCTTCACCGGCTGATTAATCTTAACCAACTGCTTTGACAAATGACCATAAACCGTTTCCAAACCATTATCATGTCGGATAACAATATACTTGCCATATCCTGCTCCTTGATAATCAACGACACGAATCATTCCATCGAATGCAGCACGAATAGTATCACCCACATATACCTTCACATCAATACCTTTATGATCACGCCCCCAACGAGGACCAAAATTTGAAGTAATAACACGATTTGTCGTAGGCATTGCAAAACCTCTCAAATCAATATCAAATTTTTCTGGCAATAATGCTGAGCTATATGAATTTACATAAGAATTATCCCAATTAGGATAAAGAGTTGCAGAAGGTATTCCTCCCGTTTCCTTTACCACAAGACGTTGTAAGGCAACAGAATCCACTCCGCGCATTTTTCTGTCAATTGGTGCCTGCTTTGCTAGCAAATCTTGTCCCATCACATTGGAACTTAGCAAAGTCATCAAGCCAATTACAGCAAATTTTAGTCCTTTTAATATCATTAATTTATCGTTACTTTTCAGAGGGTATTGTACATATTCGTTGCAAAAGTACTAAAATATTCTCTATCAAGCAAATCACATTAACTCTTTTTTTGAATTTCCAAGAGTTTTAACATCTTAACTTATTTCCGACCAATTAATCTGATCCTTCCTCATCTTCGCCAACTGCTGCCATAAAATAGCATTTTCAGGATGATTTGACTCAGTATCCTCTTCAACTATTTGGTGAGCTATATTTCGCACATATTCAAGGAGTTGGCTATCCTTCACAATATTAGCAATATGCAGATCAAACGCCAATCCACTTTGCTGAGTACCCTCCAAATCGCCAGGGCCTCTCAACTTCAAGTCAGCCTCTGCAATTTCAAATCCATCATTTGTCTCTGTCATAATCTGAATGCGTTTTTTTGTAATCTCACTCAATTTATTCCCAGTGACCAATATACAGTACGACTGGTCGGCACCACGTCCGACACGCCCTCTGAGCTGATGCAGCTGTGACAATCCAAAGCGTTCCGCGTTTTGAATAATCATCACGCTAGCATTTGGCACATTAACTCCAACCTCTATCACAGTTGTTGCCACCATGATGTTCGATTCTCCTGCCAAAAAGCGCTTCATTTCCAAATCCTTCTCTGCAGGTTTCATTTTTCCGTGTACCATACAGACACGGAACTCTGGGAACTGTGCTTGTATTTGCTCAAAACCCTTTTCTAAATCCAGCAAATCAAGTTTTTCATTCTCTTTGATTAAAGGATAAACCACATAGACCTGGCGACCAAGCCCAATCTGCTGGCGCATACCATCGTATAATGATTTCCTTCGGTTGTCAAACATGTGTAGAGTCTGCACAGGTTTTCTACCTGGAGGGAGCTCATCTATCACTGACACGTCCAAATCACCATATAAGGTCATCGCCAATGTTCTCGGAATGGGCGTAGCTGTCATGACCAGAACATGAGGAGGGATGACGTTTTTATTCCAAAGACGGGCACGCTGTGCCACACCAAATCTATGCTGTTCGTCGATGACGACAAAACCAAGATTCTTGAACAGAACCGTATCTTCTAAAACAGCATGAGTACCAACTAGGATCTTTACTTCGCCCGTTTGTACTCCATTCAATATCTCCTCGCGTTTTTTTCCCTTAACTGATCCAGTAAGCAGCTCTAACCTTACAGGCAAATCACTCAATTGTTCCCGGATAGTATGTGAGTGCTGTTCGGCTAAGATTTCAGTCGGCGCCATGATACAAGCCTGATAACCATTATCCACAGCCAGCAGAGATGTCATCAATGCCACAAGAGTTTTTCCGCTGCCCACATCTCCTTGGAGCAATCTATTCATCTGACGTCCTGACCCCATGTCTCCGCGTATTTCCTTAATCACACGCTTTTGTGCTCCTGTAAGAGGAAAAGGGAGGCAATGATTATAGAAAGAATTAAACATCTCGCCCACCTTTGAAAAAACAAAACCTCGGGAACGCCTTTGTCTATCAGATGCGTAACGTATTATATTAAGCTGAATATAAAAAAGTTCTTCAAACTTCAATCGATATTGGGCCCGACGAATCTCTTCGTTGTTTTTTGGGAAATGAATCATACGCAAAGATTCCATCAATGGAGCCAATTTATATTTTGCCAATATGTGTTCTGGCAAAGTTTCAGCTAAGGGTTCCTTCAACTGATCAAACAAATTCTGAACCAATTTACTGATCATGGCAGAGTTTAACCCTGAACGTTTCATCTTCTCTGACGTATTGTAATAAGCTTGCAATCCTAAATCAGACAAAGACAAACTGTCCATTGTCGAGAGATCCGGATGTGATACATTGATTCGGCCACCAAACACAGAAGGTTTTCCAAATATCAGATACAGGGTATGAGGTTTTAAACTTTTTTGGACGTATTTTATACCTTGAAACCAAACCAGATCAACTATTCCTGTATGGTCTGAGACATGAGCAACCAAGCGTCGGTTTCTTCCCTCGCCTATTGTTTCTACACTTATTATCTCTCCTTTGAATTGCACATAAGCCATTTCTCCATTCAATTCACAAATAGAATAGAGTTTACTCCTGTCTATATACTTATAGGGGAAATAATAGAGTAAGTCGTGAAATGTCTTAATATTTAAATCACGGCTCAAAATGTCAGCTCTTGTTGGGCCGACACCAACCAAATACTTGATGTCACGTTGGGTTATATCGAACATACCTGAGAAGCAAGGACCTCTCCTATTATCTTATCAAATGGCGTAGTTATTTTAATATTCTCCCGATTCCCTAGAATTAGTTTCACAGGATATCCCATAGCTTCAACCACAGAAGCATCATCTGTGAATGAAGGAAGATAAGGTTGAGAATAGCCTTTTTTTAATAAATCTATATCAAAAACCTGAGGAGTCTGAACAAGACGATACTCACCACGAGGCTCTGTAACACTTCCTTCTGGAACTATATGGCGCAATGTTTCAACAACTTCTACCACAGGAATTACAGCCCTGCACACTGCAGCCTGTTCCATACAATCCTGGAAGACATGTTCTGAGACAAAAGGGCGTACACCATCATGGACAGCAACAACCCCTTTTTCACCATCCGGCACCAAAGACAAACCATTTTTTACTGAATGGAAACGTGTTTCTCCACCATCGGCCAGAGAAAATGGCATGTCAAAATTATATTCTCTGCATAATTCGTTCCAATAGGATTGCTGATCCTTAGGCAAAACTAAGATTATTGAGGCAGAAGGAACAGCACGATGAACGTTTTCTAATGTAAGCATTAAAATCGGCAGGCCATTTAACATCTGGAACTGCTTTGGAATTTCCCCTCCCATGCGCAATCCTTTACCTCCGGCCACAACAATGATGTAATTCATTTATTACCCATCAATTGATTATACATCATTCCTTCACGTAACTGGGTAGCCTGCTCTTCCTTTCCTAACATCTTGAGAATAGTGTAACCAAGCTCCAGGCAAGCAGCAGGTCCTCTTCCTGTAATAATGTTTCCATCAACCTCAACAATACCTCCCGTATAATTAGCATTCCCTAATTCTGTTTCGAATCCAGGATAACAAGTGCAAGTTTTACCTTCTGTCAAACCGATATGGCCCAGTACTAAAGGTGCAGCACAAACAGCAGCAATAAGGCCGTTATTTTGAGCATGTTTCTTCAGGACCTCAAGCAATCCTTCATGTGCATCCAAATTTGTTGCTCCAGGAAGTCCACCAGGTAAGAACAATAATTCTGCATCAGAAAAATCACAGTCATCAAATACAAAATCAGCGATTACTGGGATGTTATGTGAGCCAAGGGCTATCTTATCACCATCCATAGATACAGTCGAAACTAACACTCCTGCTCTACGTAAGACATCAACAATTGTCAAAGCTTCTATTTCTTCATAACCCGGGGCTAAAAAAGCATATACCATGTTTTCTATTTTTAAGTTTCTATTATTATTCAAAAATAAATTGTATTTTTGCAGACGTTGTCTGCGCAAATTTAGCATAATTCAAGAAAAAACAAAACAAAATATGGCAAAAAGTTTGAAATTCGCAATCTTTGGTAATGTTTACCAGCCACGTAAATCTACAGCTCTGCGAAAGCTGTTTTCACTGCTTGACGAACGTAAGGCAGAGCTATACATTGACAAGGAGTTTTACGAGTTCCTGACAGAGAATCTTCTAATAGACATTAAACCAACTTCCATCATTACTGATAATTCTTTTAGTGCAGACATTGCTATTAGTATGGGAGGAGATGGAACATTCTTAAAAGTTGCCAGCAAAGTAGGAAATAAAAATATCCCTATCGTTGGAATTAACATGGGCCGATTAGGCTTTTTGGCAGACATTTCCCCTGAAGAAATAGAAACACTTGTAGATATTCTTTACGCAGGCAAATACGATATAGAACGCAGAACCGTTCTTTCCGTGAGACTATTCAAAAATGATACTGGAGAAGAAATCGCATGTAAAGGATATCCGTATGCTTTAAATGACATTGCAGTATTAAAGCATGACAGTTCGTCCATGATTGGAATACAAACAGATATAAACGATTCATATCTAACAACTTACCAAGCCGACGGAATAGTCATTGCAACCCCAACAGGTTCTACCGCATATAGTCTGAGTGTAGGTGGTCCTATTCTTGAGCCTACTTCACATACCATCGGGATTACTCCAGTTGCTCCTCATAGCCTTAATGTTCGTCCTGTAGTTTTACGAGACGACAGCAAAATCCACCTAAAAATTGCCAGCAGAAGCCAGAATTATTTGATTTCAATAGATGGACGAAGCTACAGCCTATCTGAAAAAGTTGAAGTCTACGTTCAGAAAGCCAACTATGAGGTTTTAGTCATAAAAAGGCAAAACCAGACTTTTTTCCAGACGTTACGTCAGAAAATGATGTGGGGAGCAGACAGCCGCGACTAATCCTTATAATAGACTCGCTTCACCCGATTGCTAACACTTGTCAGAACCTCATATGGAATTGTCCCAAGACAATCACTCAACACACTTACAGGAAGATTATCTCCAAAGATTTCCACTTTATCACCCTCTTGACAAGGGATATCTGTCACGTCAATCATACATACATCCATACATATGTTTCCAACATAATAAGCAGGCTTTCCATTTACCAGACAATATGCATTTCTGTTACCCAAGCGACGATTCAATCCATCTGCATATCCAATAGGTATTGCTGCGATTCGAGATATTCTATTTAGTACAGTCTTACGGCTATATCCAATTGAATCACCCGCCGGCACCTCTCTAATCTGTAGTATAGTTGTTTTCAAAGTTGCCACATTGTGAATCACTTTATTGTTAACAGAATTAATGCCATAAATACCTAGACCTAAGCGAACCATATCCATATGTCGTTCAGGGAATCTTTCAATTCCTGCAGAATTGCAAATATGACGAAGTATCTTATGCTGGAAACCATCTTGCAATTTTCTACTAGCCTCATCATAAAGAGAAAACTGCTGAGCTGAAAAATCATCAAAATCTGGGCTGTCACTACCCACGAAATGAGAGAACACACTTCTAGGAATAACAGCATTTTGTTTATGTAGCCTATCTATCAGTTTAGGCATGTCTTCTTTCGGGTTAAATCCCAAACGATGCATTCCTGTATCTAACTTAATATGAATTGGGAAATTCGTCACACCTTCTTTCTCTGCTGCACGAATCAAAGCCTCCAAAAGCCCAAAGCTATACACCTCTGGCTCAAGTTTATACTCAAACAATGTCTTAAAGCTAGTCATTTCAGGATTCATAATTAAAATGTCTCCTGTAACACCTCCTTTTCTCAAATCGGCTCCTTCATCTGCAACAGCTACTGCCAAGTAATTTACGC
Organism: Bacteroidaceae bacterium; assembly: GCA_024401095.1. Taxonomy (GTDB): domain Bacteria; phylum Bacteroidota; class Bacteroidia; order Bacteroidales; family Bacteroidaceae; genus Minthousia. The sequence continues at coordinate 28,443 of JAKSLR010000027.1, read as the reverse complement.
CACAATCTTGCAAAGTTTTAGAAACTTCTAATGCACCCGTTCCATAACCAGAAGCCTTAACCATACAAACCATCTTTGTTTCTGGCTTCATGAATGAACGATAATAATTGATATTTTCCACCAAAGCATTCAGATTCACCTCCAATATCGTCTCATGGACTTTCAGTTCCAAAGCTTCTGTGATCTTTTCAAAACAGAACTGTCGCGCCCCCTTAACCAAAATCACTTCTTCTGATAATGTTTCAAGCAAAGGACTTTTCAACAAATCATCAGTTTTTTGAAAGAAATGATGTTCACAAGAGAACAAATTGCTACAAGATGATATTTCTGGCCCGACTCCAATTAAACAGCTTATTCCTCGGCTCTTAAGAAGATATGCGACTTGCAAATAAAGCTGCTTGGTAGATTGGCCTGTCTGAAGGATATCACTCAAAATCAATGTTCGCTTTTTTCCTTTAGAATCCGGACGACGATTCATAAAATCTAGCGCAATATCTAAAGACTGGATATCACTATTGTAGCTATCATTTATAAGCACACAACCATGTTGAGCCTCCTTAACCTCCAATCGCATAGCTACTGATTCCAGTTTAGCCATACGTTCTCTGATGACAGATTCGGAAACATTTAAGTATAGGCAAACTGCCAAGCAATGGATAGAATTTTCAATAGAAGCATCTGTGATAAACGGAATTAAGTAAGATCCTGATACACCACGATATGTATAAAAAATCTGTGAGCTATCATCTCCTTTGCTAACTTCTGATATGAACAATGGAGCATTCTTGTCAACAAAAGACCAAGCTAATTTCTGTCGTTTGAACTTCTGTTCTACACAACGTTGGACAATTGCAGAATCTGAATTATAAATCAGCACATCAGAATCTGTAAAAAGTTCCAATTTTTCCAAGCATTTCACTTCCTTAGAAATAAAGTTTTCCTGATGAGCTGTTCCCAGATTTGTGAAAACACCGATTGTAGGCTTTATGATTTTCTGTAGCGCTCCCATTTCACCTTGCTCACTAATACCCGCTTCAAAAACACCCAGTTCAGAATGTTTTGTCAAAAGCCAAACAGATAGTGGTACACCAATCTGAGAATTGTAACTTCTAGGAGATCGTACGATATGAAGCGAAGGAGAGAGCAACTGATTAATCCATTCCTTCACAATGGTCTTACCATTACTTCCTGTTATACCAATAATAGGGATGTCAAATTCCGAGCGGCAAGCAGAAGCCAACATTTGCAATGCCTTCAAGGACTTAGACACCAACACGAAGGATGCGTCTGGATAATTATTTAAATTATCCGGAAGATACTCCACAACAAAAGAACGAACCCCACGATTATACAATTCTGGAATATAAAGATGACCATCGTTACGTTTCGTATGAATGGCAAAGAAAAGTGTCGCTTCCGGAAAGCTAAGAGAGCGGCTATCCGTTAACAACCAATTTATAACTTTATCTTTTGGTCCATAAAGTTTGGCTCCAATTATTAGTGCAACTTGCTCAATATTATAGTACATAGTTTTAATTCATTATCGACAGAAATTGTAGGATATTTTTCCTGCAACTGTAAAATCTTTTTTCTTGTATTTTCAACAAACATCCCATAAGATTCTGAGCACGGATTAAAAGGTTTGTGATTCAACGCCTTTTCTATCCCCCTCCATTCTTCTAAAAAAGAATAGGCCATAGAATCAAAATAACATTTCCCAAAACATTGGTAAATATAACTAACGGCCAAACTTGATGGATGAAGCATATCCTCCGCATAAAATCGATAATCGCGTAAGTCATCCATCATAATTTCAAATGAAGGGAAATAGCTGACAAAATTGTTGAAACTTTTCTGCAACATATCTATGCCCATCAACAGATTAGATTTCCCTAGCATGCTTTCATGCATTCCATATTTCAAATATCGTATAGGGCTAACTGTAAATATTATTCGTAAACCTGGATTATAATTACTCAAGGCCGAAAGACTTTTAGAAAAAAGTTGGTAGATTTCCACTGCATTCAAATCTTCAACTTCAAAATTCTTTTCTGGCACTTTGTGACAATTTCCGACTACCTCTCCTGTTGCTTTTGATCTGAAGCAACGATTGCTCCCCAAAGTAATAACCAATAGACTGGCTTCTTTCAAGAATACTCTAGCTTCCCTTAATCTGGAATTAATCACAGAGAGGCACTCGTCAAAATCTTCTCTTGAAAAACTGCTATGATGCATCCAAGAATGCCATAATCCCCCATTTTGGAACAAATCCTTTCTCTGGTACATTTCTTCTGACATTATTTTGTCTAACGCCAGACAAATGGAATAAGGATTATACAAAACCCCAAAGGGATTTATGTCACATGGGAATTTATCCTTCAGCAAACACTTTCCTATCTCTTCTGCAAAACATGATCCTATCAGCAGAATCTTATGATTCTGATTCAAAGGATATGCACTTTTCTGTATCTGGATAGGAGTTCTGAAATCCATGAGATGATAATTTTTCTGCAAATTTAGGGAACTTCATCAAAAAAACACTAAATTTGCAAAATTATTTAGCAAATTATGGATAATCAGGAAAAGTATAAATACTTAACAAAAATAAATTCGCCTTCAGATTTACGTTCATTAAAAGCTGACGTACTGCCTTTTGTATGCCAAGAACTAAGAGACGATATTATCAACGAACTGAGCCATAATCCTGGTCATTTTGCTTCGTCACTAGGCGTTGTAGAATTGACTGTTGCCTTGCACTATGTTTTTAACACGCCATATGACCGCATTGTTTGGGATGTCGGTCATCAAGCTTACGGACATAAAATTCTCACAGGACGAAGAGAGCAATTCTGCACAAACAGAAAGTACAAAGGTCTTCGTCCATTTCCATCCCCATACGAAAGCGAATACGACACTTTCAGCTGTGGACACGCATCAAATTCTATCTCTGCAGCATTAGGCATGGCTGTTGCTGCTACCAAACATCAAGAAGACCGCAAAATAATTGCAGTCATAGGCGATGGTGCAATGAGTGGAGGGCTAGCGTTTGAAGGACTTAATAATGCATCTTCCACCCCAAACAATCTTTTAATCATCTTGAATGACAACAACATGAGCATTGATCTCAGTGTTGGTGGCATGAAACAGTATCTGTTGAACTTAAATACCAACAATCTGTATAATCGGATTAGAAATTGTTTATCTGCAACGCTTTCTGGATGGGGATTGTTATCCACGAAACGGAAAAATAGCATTCTGCGATTTAATAACAGTCTGAAATCCATGCTCAGCCAACAACAGAACATCTTTGAAGGCCTGAATATACGCTATTTTGGTCCCGTTGATGGCCACAATGTAGAGAAACTTGTACAAACCCTTAATGACATCAAAGACATGAAGGGGCCAAAGCTTCTTCATATTCATACAGTAAAAGGCAAAGGATTTAAACCTGCAGAAAATTCTGCAACAGAATGGCATGCGCCAGGGCTTTTTGACCCAGACACTGGAGAACGTATTGTAAAAAGTAAAGAGGGTAAACCTCCACGTTTTCAACATGTATTCGGAGAGACCCTCGTTGAATTGGCAGAAAAAAATGAGAAGATTGTAGGTGTTACTCCTGCCATGCCAACAGGCTGCAGCATGAATATTCTGATGCAGAAAATGCCAGAACGAGGATTTGATGTCGGGATAGCAGAAGGTCATGCTGTTACATTCTCAGGTGGAATGGCCAAAGATGGCTTGATTCCATTTTGCAACATCTACTCTTCATTCGCCCAAAGAGCCTATGACAATTTGATTCATGATATTGCACTTACAAAGCTAAATGTGGTATTATGCTTAGATAGAGCAGGGCTAGTCGGCGAAGACGGCGCTACACATCACGGTGCTTTTGACCTCGCATATTTACGTCCAATACCAAACCTAACCATATGTTCGCCCTATGATGAGCATGAGTTGCGTCGCATGATGTATACGGCTCAATTACCAGATATGGGGCCTATAGTCATTCGCTACCCAAGAGGATCGGGGCAATTGGTTGACTGGAAATGTCCATTGGAAAAGATTGAGATTGGAACAGCTCGTGAAATGAAGCCAGGAAAAGACTTAGCTGTACTCTCCATAGGACCTATAGGAAATTCAGTGGAAAAAGCAATTTCGCAGATTGAAGAATCCATGTCAGGAATAAGTATCGCTCATTTTGACATGCGTTTTCTAAAACCAATCGACAAAAACACGTTAAAAAAGATTGGCCAAAATTTCGACAAAATCATTACCATTGAAGATGGAGTTAAAATGGGAGGATTAGGCTCTGCCGTACTTGAATTTATGGCAGAAAACAATTTTTCTCCAAAGATAAAAGTTTTAGGATTGCCGGATGAATTCGTAGAACACGGAAGCGTGGCTGAACTCCAGCATGAAGTGGGGATTGACCTTGAAGGCATCTGTAACCAGATAAAAGGCATGTTGTCATGAAAATAATAATTGGTGGTGCAGGAGCAGTTGGAACCCATTTGGCCCAACTACTATCAAAAGAAAAACGAGACATCGTGCTCATGGATGAAAATTTAGCACGCTTAGAAAAATTAAGCTCAAATTTCAATTTTCAGACCATGGTTGCCTCCCCTTCATCTATCAAAGCACAGAAAGAAGCGGGAGTTGCAGATGCCGATTTATTCATTGGAGTTACTCCCGATGAAGCAACAAATATGACTTGTTGTATGATAGCAAGCAATCTTGGCTGCAAGAAGACCGTTGCACGTATTGACAACTACGAATACCTTGACAGAAAGAACAAAGAATTCTTTCGTTATTTAGGAATCAACACATTGGTATATCCAGAATTGCTAGCAGCTAAAGAAATTGCTAATGCCGTAAAAACCTGCTGGATCAGACAATGGTGGGAAGTGGGCAGCGGTGATCTCGTCATGGTAGGTGTCAAGATGTATGATAATGCCAAGATACTTAACATTCCTTTGAAAGATCTGGGTGGTTCTGAACTACCTTACCACATCGTAGCCATAAAACGTGACGATGAGACAATTATCCCGAATGGTATGCATCAGATTTTTGTCAATGATGTTGTCTTTTTTATGGCAAACAGAAAAGAGCTACCTGTTATCCGTACTGTATGTGGAAAGGATCATTATCCAGAAATAAAGCGCATCTTGATAATTGGAGGTGGCAGGATTGCTGTTCGATTAGCGGATATTCTTCCAGACAATGTCCACATCACTATTGTTGAAAAGGACCATAAGCGAAGCGAAAAAGTCAGCGATTTACTCAAAGATCACTCAAACGTTGAGACTATTACCGGCGATGGAAGAAATCTTAGCGCTATAGAAGAAATAAATATTAAAAACTATCAGGCTTTCGTGGCACTCACAGGAAATGCAGAAACAAACATTTTAGCATGTTTAGCCGCAAAGAAATATGGAATCATCAAGACCGTTGCACAAGTTGAGAACTCAGAATATGTAGCAATGGCTCAAGATTTGGATATTAGCACCATCATCAACAAAAAGAATATTGCCGCAAGCAGTATTTATCAGAAATTGCTTGCAACAGATGTTAGCAACATGAAAACATTGGAATTAGCCAATGCAGATGTTGCAGAACTTACTGTAGGCCCTGATGCAAAAATAACCAAGAAAATGGTTAAAGATTTAGGTCTTCCAAAAGGAATTACCATCGGTGGAATGGTTAGAAATAATGTTGGTATGCTTGTACAAGGTAACACACAATTACAAGAAGGTGACCATGTTGTAATTTTCTGTTTAAGTGACAACCTAAAAAATCTGGAAAAGTATTTCTAAAATGATAAACAAACTGATTATATTCCGGGTCATGGGGTCGCTTATCTTAATAGAAGCGGGCTTATTGTTACTTAGCCTCTGCATAGGACTAATATATCAGGAATATGACATAAGTGCTTTTGCCTATACCACAGGCATTGCAACAGCAATTGGTTCCTTCTTATGGTTTATCGGAAGAAAAGCAGAAAACCATATGACCCGTCGCGACGGTTATATTGTAGTGGCTTGCGCATGGACCGTATTTAGCCTCATTGGCATGCTACCTTATCTATTTAGTGGCTTTATTCCCAACATTGCAGATGCATTTTTTGAGACAATGTCTGGGTTTACAGCTACAGGAGCCACCATCCTTGACAACATTGAAGAAGGCGGACACGGCCTGTTATTCTGGCGAAGCATGACCCAGTGGTTAGGAGGTTTAGGAATCGTATTCTTCACATTGGCTATCTTACCAATCTTTGGATTAGGAGAGGTAAAACTTTTCGCAGCAGAAGCCATAGGGCCAACCCATGACAAATTACATCCACGCATTTCTACCACAGCACAACGAATCTGGACAGTTTATTCTGCTCTGACACTTGCATGTATGGGATTTCTAATGCTAGGAGGCTTGGATTGGTTTGATGCACTCTGCCACTCCATGACGTGTACTGCCACAGGAGGATTCAGTACTTATCAGGACAGTATTGCTCATTTTGATTCTGCCTATGTGGAATATGTTCTAGCCTTTTTTATGTTCTTCTGCAGTATCAACTTTACGTTAACATATCATTGCTTTTTTCAAGGACATATTAAACGCTTTTGGAAAGACACGGAATTGAGATGGTTTACCATAATCGTTACAGGAGCAGTTGCCATCTGCACTTTTTGTCTTTGGAGTCGCATGTACCATGTGAATTTAAGTGTTGAGGAGAGTTTTCGTAAAGCCCTTTTCCAAGTTGTATCCATAGTCTCCACAACCGGTTTTGCCACCGATGATTATAACTTATGGCCACACGTAACATGGTCCATTTTGGCCTGTTTAATGTTTATGGGAGGATGCGCCGGAAGTACTGTGGGAGGATTCAAAGCAGTAAGAATCGTCATGTTAACAAAAATAGTATATAATGAATTCAAACATATTTTACGACCGAATTCAGTATTACCAGTACGATTAAACGATAAAGTCATAGACAGCAGTATGCGTACAACGCTCTGCGCATTTTTATACCTATACATACTTACAGCCATTGTCGCCACAATCTTATTTAATTTTATGGGAATGGCTTTCAGCGAATCTATTGGTCTTAGTTTAAGTAGCCTAAGCAACATTGGACCAGCATTTGGACGTTTTGGTCCAGCTTTTTCATGGAGCGCCTTACCTGATGCTGGCAAATATCTTGCAAGCTTCCTGATGCTTATTGGACGTCTGGAGATTTTTGCAGTTCTTCTTCTGTTTACTCCTCAATTCTGGAGAAAAAGATAATTATTAACCTATTAAAAATATACATAACTATGAAACCATTAAAATTTGAGCCTCTGTTGAAGTCAATCCTTTGGGGTGGTGACAAAATTATTCCTTTTAAGGGTCTTAATATGGAAATGCCAACTGTCGGTGAAAGTTGGGAAATTTCTGGTGTTAAGGGAAATGTCAGCATCGTTGCAGAAGGAGAACACAAAGGACGTTCATTGAATGACTTGGTCGAAGAAATGAAGGAGAAGCTTATCGGTGAAGCTAACTACAAACGTTTCGGCACAGAATTCCCTTTGCTCATAAAATTCATTGATGCTCGCCAGCCACTATCTATCCAAGTACATCCTACCGATGAAATTGCCCAGAAACAAGGTAAGGGCTCTAAGGGTAAGACAGAAATGTGGTATGTCATGGAAAGTGATCCTGATGCGAAACTTCGCAGCGGTATGAAAAGTAAACTGACACCAGACGAATACGCAGCCAAAGTTGAAGATGGAACTATCTGTGATGCTCTCTGCGAATATAATGTCAAGAATGGTGACGTGTTCTTCTTACCTGCTGGCCGTATCCACAGCATTGGTGCTGGATGTTTTATCGCAGAAATCCAGCAAACCAGTGATGTAACTTACCGTATCTACGACTTCAAACGTAAAGATGCAAACGGCAATGAACGTGAACTTCATACAGAACTTGCTAAGGAAGCAATCAACTTTGAAGTATATCCAGAATATAAGACTCTTTATACTCCAAAGAAGAACGAGCCTGTTGATTTGGTTTCTTGTGATTATTTCACCACTTCCATTTATGATTTGACAGAACCTATGACTGCAGATTATTCTGAGTTGGACAGCTTTGTTATCTATATCTGCATGGAAGGAAGTGCAACTTTATCTAATGAAAACGGAGAAGAAACTACCATTAAGGCAGGTGAGACCATCCTTATCCCTGCAAGTACTCTACAGATGGATATCAAGCCAGGAGAAACAGGTGTGAAATTCCTGGAAACTTATGTTTAATACTCTACTTTTCCTATAATAACACTACAAAAAGGGCTGACGTTGTCAGCCCTTTTTGTCTTTATCCGAATGAAAAAATAATCGTTAATCTTCCACTTAGAATCTTTCTATAAACTCCAGACACATTCGTCCATTATGATACGGGCACTTCCAGAAACCAGCCTTATCATCCTTTCGGTTTACCACCCCTTCTTGGCTACAACTCCAGTACCATTCTCCATGTTGATAGTCTATTAGATGATCTTTAATGTACTGCCAACAGTTCAAAGACTTTTTTCGAGCAGTCACATCTCCAAAATATTGATAAATATTGGCAAAGCCTACAACTGTTTCTGCCTGTACCCACCAGTGGAGGTCACGGTCCACATAACCAGTATCCAAATTTGCTTCGTGCACCATACTTCCATCAGGCAACAAACCTTTTTCACTAGCCCTAGCTACCTTCTGAACAATAGGCTCTACTTTTGCTAACACAGTCGAATCACCTAATACTAACGCAGCCTCATGCATCAACCAAGAACACTCTATGTCATGGCCATAGCTTTCCCAAGCACCTCCACCTCTAGTCCAGTCATTCTTAAAAAATAAATCCAAATGATAGGTTTCCGGATTCAAAATCTTATCTGTAAAGATATCAATAAGATTACGTAAAGCCTTCTCGAGTCGTACATCTTTCCAAATACGATATAGATTTGTATAAGGCTCAATGATATGTAAGTGTGTATTTTGAGATTTTGGATAATTCTGGTCCTTATCAGACAATCGCATGTCCTCAATAGCCTTCCAATCACGAGTACAAGCCTCTAGATATCCATTCTGCTCTTTGTCAAAAGAATATTTCTCAATGGTTTCAAACAAACGGATGGAATAGTCTAAAGCCTCCTTATCCCCTGTAGCACGAGCATACTCACTTAGCCCATAAAGAGCAAAACCCAAGGCATAGAATTGTTTCTTGGTGTCAACTGGTGTTCCTTTATAATCAAGTTCCCAATAAATACCGCCGAACTCATGATCATAGAATTTTTCCAAAAGATAGTCCTTGGCACGTGTAGCTGCCACCAAATATTCTGAGTTTCCTAGAACTCTATATGCAGCAGAAAAAGTCCACAAGATACGCCCATTCAGTATCCCGCCCTTATTAGCCTTTGGGTCAAGGGTCTCATCGCCACAAATCCGACCATAAAAACCACCATTCTCCTTATCGGGCATAAATGTGAGCCAGTACTTCAAGATATTCTCCCGAAGTAATAGCTCCATTTCCTCCTTTGTTTTTTTCATTTACTTTCCCAGGATTGCCAGATTCTTTTGAATTTGTTTCTTCAATGTCTCTACGGAAGCAGAGGTTGTCAGACCATCTACTGGCGTATTCATACAGTAATCAACCAGTTTTTCTATTGTAGAAGTAGCCACGTGCATACGCGTATCAGATGAAGCATAATATATCTTCACAGTACCATCTTCATCTGCAATCCAGCCGTTAGTGAACACCACATTGCTCACATCTCCAACACGTTCATCACCTTCTGGCACTAAGAAAAAGCCACCTGGAGAGGCAATTAAACGGGTAGGATCATCTAAAGCTGTCATATACATATACAATACATAGCGTAAACCTGCAGCACATCCACGCACACCATGAGCCAAATGCAACCATCCCTTTGGTGTCTTGATTGGATGAGGACCTTCTCCATTCTTTACTTCCTTTATGGTATGATAGAAACGCTGATCAATGATAGTTTCGTCTTTCACTTCAGCATGAGTAATGTCATCTACCAAAGCCCAACCAATTCCTCCACCACTTCCAGCATCAATAAATCCATCTTGAGGGCGAGTATAGAAGGCATACTTTCCATTCACAAACTCTGGATGTAGTACTACATTACGCTGTTGACTCTTACTCTTTAAATCAGGCAAACGCTCCCAATTAATAAGATCTTTAGTACGAGCAATACCAGCTGTTGCTGTTGCAGAAGACAAATCACCCATAGGAGCAGTATCATCGTGACGTTCTGCGCAGAACACACCATAAATGTAGCCATCCTCATGGGCAGTAAGACGCATGTCATAAATATTTGTAGCAGGAACAACATCGTCTGGCATCGTTATAGGATAATCCCAGAACCGAAAATTGTCAATACCGTTAGGGCTTTCTGCAACAGCAAAGAAACTCTTTCTATCAGCTCCTTCAACACGTACAACTAAAATATACTTCCCATTCCATTTAATTGCACCTGAATTTAATGTGGCATTCATCATGATTCGCTCCATCAAATATGGATTTGTAGCCTCATCTAGATCATAACGCCAAATTACAGGTGTATGCGCTGCTGTCAACACAGGATTCTCATAACGAGTAAAAATACCGTTACCTCCTTCAACTGGCTCATTCTTTACAGACAAAAATGCCTCATGATCAACCAGCAGTTTATTCACTTTATCTTTGAATGTGCTCATACTAATCATTAATTATTATTTTTTGGTGCACCATCGTAAACAAAGTCCAAGGTATACTTTGGATCATTGGTATAATATGCATGTTTCATGATCTCAATCATCTCTGCTGAATTTCCGATATAGTCTCCGGTTCCATGGTTGAAATAGCCATGGCTCTCTGCACCAGCAGTTGTTGAGCCGTTATCCCACACCAAAGGAGCCATGCCATATTCTCGTACAGCCTTGCAGATATATTCCAAATAATAGCGGCGGAACTTCTCACCCTTCTCTTCTGCAAAGTGAGTACATCCCATCTCACCCATATATACAGGAATACCCTTGTCAATATAAGTTGCCTTTAGGTTATTGAAAATCCATTGGACATCCTTTTCACTTCCGTAAGACTCTGTTTTCACGGCAGTGTGTCCCCACTCATTGAATTTACATTCCAAAGAGAATGTTGTAGGATTATAATAGTGTACACCCACCACCAAACGGTTCTTAGCAGAATCCTTAGGCAAGTTCAGAGTCTCCATGGTAATCTCTGGGTTTGCACAATAGCCAACTACAGCCAGGTAACGATCTGTGTTATTGCCACCTGTAGCACGTACAGCATCAACAAATACTTGATTCCATTCATTCAAGCAAGCATACTGTTTGCCACCATCTTCACGGTTGGCTCCCCACCCCCATCCACCGTCATGAATTTCGTTGAATGGTTCGAATATCAAATAATTGCCTTCATTTTTAAACTTATTGGCAATCTGGGTCCACATAGCAGCCAATTGATCCTTTACCTTCTTATTTGCAGCGGCATCGATAGCTGCAGATTTGATATTCAACCAATGTGCAGAATCTGCACCATCATGATGAATGTTTATGATTACCTTCAAACCTGCTTTCTTGGCATAACCTACCACTTCCGCCACACGATTCAAATAATCAGCATCAATGGTGTATCCAGGAGCCGCACCAATATGGCCCAAATATGTTACAGGAATACGAACAGAACTTATGCCTGCAGCCTTCACCTTATTAAAGGTTTCTTGTGTTGCCTTTGGATTGCCCCATGCTGTTTCTGAAGAAACACCATTATTATGAGCATCAAAATGGTTACCTAAGTTCCATCCCAAACCCAAACTATTAGCAAATGCTATAGCTTCCTCCGCACTTCCCGAGATTGCTGGGATATCACCAGGAACCAGGCAATTGTTATAATCAGGCTGGTAACGAGCTGCATCTTGTTGTACCTTGATTGTTTCTGTATCTGCACCATTTGATATTTGTATGGTACCCTCACGACCAGCATCTAATGACATGTTTTCTTTAACACTAACAGTCAGTGTCACATCAAACCCATCTGTGCTAGAAACAGAAGATACTGATGTTACAATCCAATCAGCTGAAGCAGTAATTCTAGGATCAGACGATGATTTGATCTTTACTACCTGTGAATCTTTATCTGCACCTATAAAGTCTAAACTATTCTTACTTAACTCCAAAAAAGTCAATGCACTTTGAGTAATGGTTACTATTTGAGGAGAAGAATTACCACAAGAAATTGTCAATTGTGCAGAACGCGAATTAGGGCTTGTGTTCTTACGAACAATTACCTTAATCGGATGAACAGTTGTGCAGCCACTCCCTTGAGGGAACGACTTAACAGCATCATACCAATCCTGACCATCTTTTTGAATAGTTGGCGACACAGCACTTGTCACATTAATGACCTGATTTCCAACTTCGCTATCAAATTGCAATTCTGTAGTGCTCAAGGTAAAAGTTTCATCCACTACATCATCATTCGATGAACAAGCGACAAACATGACAAAAAACAGGCATATAAGGCCCCAAATAAACTTTTTCATAGTTATTTATATAAATTCTTTAAGTCCTTCAAGAAAATAGTCTTAGGAGACTCATAAAATTTTACAAAATCATCAGCTGAAATCTGTCCTGGGAATGGGCCAAAATAATGGGTATCGCGGTCATACGCATTACGCCATGTCAGGACATAGCAGATAGGATTATCTCCAATAGCAGGCTGGAGAATAGAAGTCCACCAATCTGCCAAAGGAATACCCTCAAAGCCCGTTTCAGTCAATGCCACAGCTTTATCGTGTTGCTTAGCCAACTCAACAATCATAGGCAACTGAGTCTGCAACTGATTAGTAAAACGATCGAAACGGTCAGTTACACCTGGTTCTGCATTGCAATAACAATCCAAACCCAACAAATCGATAATCTCATCACCAGGATAGCGTTCCATGTATTTAACGGCATCACCACCATTTTCTGTACCAGGAGAATATGCATACAGCACATTATCCACGCCCTTTGATTTCAATTCATCATAAGTCATCTGCCACAAAGCCTTATACTGATCAGTAGAACACAGATCTTGACCCCACCAGAACCAGCTGCCAGTATGCTCATGCCATGGACGGAACAATACTGGAACTTTAGTGCCATCTGCAGTGGTCAGACTATTCATAAAATCAGCCACTTTGTCCAACCAGCCAATAAACAGTTCGTGACATTTACCACCTTCCAAAACAGAGCCAACAGTTGCCTTCTCCTGTTCAATCAACTCATCGGTTTTCTCCACCCAAGCGGTACCTTTTGTCAAAGGATTATTCAAATGCCAACTGAAAGTCACCATTCCACCAGCCTCAAACTGCTTAATGACCTCGCGACGGATTCTGTTGAAAGGGACCCCGTCCAAATTAACAGTATCTCCCAATTCAATGTGACCCAAATCAAAGCTCATCACAGCAGGAAGATCACCGCAAACACTCTTTACATCTGAACGGTCCTCATCCCATGCCCATCCGTGGCCATAGACTGGGTCATCATGACGTCCATACATATAGCCTTGAGAAGGCATGGTCTTCAAGTTGGTCAACAACTGCTCTGTTAAGGCAGTACGAGCAGTCCCCTCAACTTCTGTTACCCTTGTCTCTTGTTTTTGACCACAGGATACCAATCCCAAAGCCATGGCTGCAACAGCCCCCAATATTTTTTTATTCATTATAACTGATTTTATCTATATGCGCAAAGGTAATCAATAAATAAAAGAATATGCTCCTCAAAATCCGTAATTTTGAAGAGCATATTCTATTTTGCAAACAAAAGTTGCAAAAGTATCATTATTTAGAGGATTGCATACGCACACCCATATTCTTTCGTTTATCCGACAGGATTAGATTTCCAGCCTCAACATTATCAAACTCTACCTTAGAAGTGATAAACTCAGGAACGTTATATGATAGGAACAGATTAAAGTAATAATGTTTAGGATTCTCCTGAGGCAACATGAACGGTTTACTTACCTTACCATTTTCATCCATATGACTCAAATACAAACGGGTATGCAATCCATCATCCCTACGGCTACTAAATACAAACCATCGATTGTTGCTACTCCAATTGTGATAGCTTTCTGTATCTTTAGAATTAACTTCGTCCAATAATCTGGCTTCACCGGACTGTAAATCCAGCAACCACAAATCTGCCTCATGATGCCAAATAGAGAAACAGCCATAATCAGCCAGAGAATACATCAGAAACTTTCCATCGTATGAAGGTTTGGGAAAATTGATACTTTTCCGCATCGTTTCTGCACAAATTAATGTATCGATACGATTGCCAAAAGTACCATTATCCGGATTAAAATCAATCTTGCATAAATTATAGCGGATGTCATTCATCTCGGAAGGAATAGCCTTGACAGATGCACTACAAAAATACAAAGTACGGCCATCGGCAGAAAATACAGGATAGGTTTCCCACACCGAATCATTCTTAAGTATCTCCGGCACTATCAGTTCATTTTTTGCTATGTCATAAACCTGAACATCCGAGTTCAGATCAAACACCTCAATGCGGTTTTCATCTTTTACATGAAAAGCCTGATGAGTAGTATTCGTAGAATAAGCAATGTATTTTCCTGATGGATGCCAATATGGATATACGCAGCTGCCCAACGTCTTATCAGTACTGGTGTTATAAGCCTCAAGTTTTCCATTCAGTTTCAGTAATGTGGCTCCATGATCACCACGGACATGCAAGCTCATGCCTTCTGGATTTCCCCTATTGAATGAATGACAGTTTACACAACCGCTAAATTGGGTGTTTTCCAGGATTGCCGTTTCCTCAAAAGATGATAGGTCGCGCTGATAGATGCCCATCTTACTGTACACCTCATATCCAGGAGCCAATTTGCGGTATGCCAAACCGTAATCCATTTCATCGGAACTGACAAAAATGCCAAACGGGCGATAAGTAATCCATGCACCATTCTTCTTAGCACTGACTACAATCTTCAGCGAGTCATCTTCATTCTGTTTCAGCAAATTATGCCATTCATCCAAATCCAAAAGGACACTTTCTGATCCTTGAGCATGCAGTTCTCCTCCCTTAGCACCTAGCATTACTACATCTATCAACTGCACATTGCCGTCAACCATTCCGAAATTCAAAGGAGCTATGCTAGAAGGAATGGTTACTCCTACATAATCAGGATAGATTTGTGGGAAACTGTCTTCCATACTGGCATTGGTTACGGATTCCATGCCACAAGAAGTAAAGCAGAATGACAGCAGACAACTTATGATTGAAATAATATGTACCTGTCTCATGATTTGGAATAGAAATAATAATACCAATATGTTTGTCCATACTGAGCCTTCATATAATCGACCGGTTGATTCTGACGCTGGGCCTGAACAAAGCCATTAAAGCCATTTAGGATATTGGTGGAGATAGGCCAAGGCATACCCTCAGGACTGGGATGCGATAGTGCCCAAGATAGAACTAATGCCTGTTGATAACAAGAAGGAATTTCTTTCATTTGCATATTGCCAATGCTGAAATAAGATGGGAAATTCTCCATATCTCCATTCAACATAGTCCATCCCAACAGATAATCGTAAGCCATTTGGTTATCTCGATTACTCATGTACAGCTGTCCCAACATGGACGCCATTTCTCTGTCACTTACATAAAAATCATCTTTATAAGCCATTTTTCTCAATCTACCATATTCTGGATGATTATTTATCGCATCTTCATTACCCAAAAGTTTCAAAGTTTCTTCAGCCCATCTACTATAGAGTAAAGTATGCTGCAGCTGATTCAAATATTTGCGGGCAACTTTATAATCCCCATTTATCAAGTTCGTTTCTGCTAATCGCTTATAGCAACGCACACTTTTCTGAAAGTCAGGAATAGCCTCCATAGCCTCGTAGGTATACTGTTGAGCCACGTAAGTCATACCCAGATAATAGAATGCTTCAGCAGGAGTCAGCGGTAACCAGAAATCACGTACAAAGTTGGGAAACATACCCTGACCTCCATTTTGATAATAATCAAACATGTGATCAGCCAAAAAACCCTTTTGAGCCAAGGCCAGATTCAAGGCAGAGACACTCAATGGAGCGCTTGGAGCCTTTTTATTGGCTGTCAGTAAGATACGATTCCATTGACGGGTACGTACCATAAAATCGTACCCCATCAACTCCTCCTTATTAAAGTCTGCCGAAGAACTGATTCCACTAATTGCAATTATTGCTGTAACAGCACCTATCATCCCATTCATTTTAAGCTTTGATGTTCTCCAACACAACGCAACTGCAACAGCCAATACTGACACCAAAACAAGAGTTGGCACTATTTCAGGGAACCGGGAATAATGAAGGCCATAAAATAGGCGGACCAACGGATAATTGAATAGATACTGTGCACACAGCGGGCAAAATACCAAGAGCAGTATCATCGTACCTGACACGATGACGCCATACATCTCTTTATACTCACGTACCAACGCAATCAGTACAAAAAGTCCTACCAATGGGCCTAAAAGTAAATACAACACTGGTATTAGCACGAATGAAACACTCCTGCGAATCCACATGTTTTGAATAAGCCCAATGCACCATGCTGCCAGAAGAGAGAACAGGAATGCCACCAATGTAGCAACCATTGCAGCCTCATTGCAGAAGAAAACCCACAAAATTACAGAAGGAAGAAAGCTAAGAGCATAACTACCCTTTGGCTTTATATTCAACCAAGTAGCCTGTTGTATTGCACCAAGCAATAAAGCAAGAACTACAGCACCACCCCAAGAATACAGAAAAACCTGAGTAAAGAAACCGCCAAAATAATCAGCTAATCCACCAGGAATAGCAAGTGTTTCCCAAAAGTAATTAGGCGTAAATAGGAACAATTGGAACTGTTCCTGATAGGAAATATGGTTGGGATAGCAGATGCCAAAAAACAGTAACACCGCTATCACATACAATAAACCTATGATATGTTTGCTATACTTTTGCATATGAACCGTTAATCCAAAGGAAATTCCTTAGTTGATCCATCAGGCATTAGTCTCTTGTAAGAAGTTGGGAACATGGAACCCAAGAAATCGTGCAAGGTTCCTTCCTTTAAATCCTCCGCCAGTTTACGAGTATAATTTTTATACTCACGATGAACGGAGTCTGCTTTCTCCTTCATTATCTTATATTGCACTGAGTCACTACCAGCATTTCGTGAGGCCTTATTAAAAGTTGAATACTGTGCATTGTGCACTTGCGTACGGATCTTCCATTGCTGAAGCGCTTCATTTTGGGGAGTGCCACCACCAGAACTTTCCTCACCAATCTTTACCTTTACGGTGCCTGGTTCTGTAACAACTAATAAATCCTGCAAGCCATAACGGAAATGGAAATCCATACGAATAACCGACATCAAATTGGTTTTGGTGGTTTCTATTACAAATTTGTCACCTTCTACTAAAACAGAATCCACACCTATGCTGTCAGTGTTCTTCATAGGAACCAAAAACATGTATTTCCCATCCCACTTATCAGAAGGCATCTGACCTTCTATGCGACATAGGTCACCTTCTTTTTTTCCAGACTGGCACGCCACCAACGTAAAGGTAAAAACGGCCAATACAACGACCATGATATTTTTCATATTCCTTTATTATCTAATCTTCACTTGAACTCTTTTATCACTCATTACCACATCATGAGCTATACGCGCATCAAATTCAACTGGTACTGTAGTAAAATCCGGGCAATTGTAGGAGTCGAACAGTTCATGATAGTATTTTTTCGGATTCCTCTGTGGCAACAGGAATGGTTTGCTAACCTTTCCCTGCTCATCAATGGAAGCCAAATACAACTGTGTATACATTCCATTTTCTCTACGTGAGCAGAACACAAACCAATGACTGTCACTAGACCAACTATGGTAGTTTTCTGCATCCTCGCTATTGACTTCTGACAACGAACGAGTTTCTCCAGATTGGAGATCCATCAGCCATAAATCAGCCTCTTTATGATTTACCGGGAAATTCCCAAAATCCGTCACATTATACATCAACCAACGACCATCGTAAGAAGGACGCGGATATGTAATACTTTTATCTACATCAGTCACCCGAATAAGGGTGTCAACCTTCTCACCATATTTTCCTGTTGAAGCATCAAACGAAATACTGCACAAGTTGTATTTCACCTTCTCATATTCTGCAGGAAGATTGCAAGCCTTTGCTGTACAATAATATAGAGTCTTGCCATCAGCAGAGAATACCGGATAAGATTCCCAATCTGAGGTCTGCAGCAACGGGCTCAACACCAATTCATTCGTTCGTGTATCCAGCACCAACACATCACTGGCAGTGTCATAAACTTCTATTCGACGATCCTTACCCACAAAGAAACTCTGATGAATGCTATTGATGGAAAAAGCACAATAATCGCCATCCGGATGCCAGTAGCCATAACTGGTGTTCAGCTTTGTACTGTCGGTCTTTGTGGTCAACCAGGTCTGTTTGCCATCTTTTTGAATCAGTGTTCCGCCATGCTCACCACGTAATTGCATATAAAATGATGAAGGATTTGCCCGATTTGCAGTATGGCAGTTCATGCATTGACCAGGGACAGCAGAAACCTGAAGAATAGGGGATTCTTCAAAAGAATGCAAGTCACGCTGATAGATTCCGATATTGCCTCCCACTTCATAACCAGGAGGTATCCTACGGTAAGTCAAACCAAAATCATCTAAAAGATAGGTGCTAACATGTATTACAAAATCTTCATACTGTACCCAATTACCATCAACCATCATGCAAACCGTAACCGTCAAATCACCACCTTGGTTCATTTGGGTTAACTTCTTCCACTCATTAACATCAAAATCGGCCCACTTGCCATTAGCATGAAGTTCACCTCCTTTACTGCCTTTTATAATCACATCCATTCGCTGAACCCGATTATCGGCTGCATTGAAATTCAATGGTGCAATTCCAGCAGGAATAGAAACATCAATATAATCTGGATAAATGTCTGGTAGTCCGTTCACTAATACCGGATGATCCGGACGATTACTGCAGGAAAACGTCAAAACGCACAACAGTAACGTCAAAATAAAACGGACCATATATTTAATGCGCTGTATCATTTTCTTCTACGTTTTGATTGTTTCCCTTAGACATTTTCTGCACATATGCTGCATACGGTGAATTTGGGACATTCCCCTGATTTTGAATACACTTGATAGCATCCTGGTATCCAGCAGGCATACTTTTATATCCACCAAATTGTTGCACCCACGACATGTATTTCATAAAATCTTGGATATTGCCATTCAATAACAATTGGGCCATCAGATAATCCAATGCCATTTTATTCTCAGAATTATTCACAAACAATAATCCAAACATTTTCTCGCGCTCACCATAGCTATAGAGAAAGTCGTCATTGAAACGATATTTACGCAACTTACCCCATACTGGATGGTTTTCAATCCATGCCTCATCACCCAAATAGCGTTCTGCATCTCTTGCCCATTCGCTATAAAAGAGACTCTTTTTCAGCAAATCTATTTGCTTACGGGCCAAGTCGTACTTACCATTGACAATCATACATTCTACTATTCTCTGTGTACATCGACCACTTTTTCTGTAACTCAATATCGATTCTTGAATATCAGAAAAATAACGCTGTGCAGAATTAACCATTCCTAAACGGTAAAAAGCCTCAGCAGAAGGAAGGTCTGTAACCATATCTCGCACCATCGGCATTATTAAGGCTTCCACACCACACTGATAGAAAGAGAACATTCTATCTGCCAGTTGACGTTTCATGGCCAAAGCCAAATTAACGCTCTGCGAGCTGAACGGATGATTTACTTGGTGTTTTTCGGCTCTGCTAATAATCTCATCCCAACGTTCACTACGAACCAGATAGTCTTGACGGATAATCTCATACTTATCCTCATCATAGCTTTTCTGGATAGCAAAACAGCCAATTACTGCAACCACAACTAAAGCTGCTACTGACACCATTGTATTAGAATGTCTTTTCTGAAACCAAGACAAATGGGTCAATCCTATCAAAGCAACAACAATCAATGGCCATAGCCAAATGGTCTGAGGTAACATGTAAGGTATCCGGTAATAAGTGAGGCCCAAAAAGGTATTTTCTAATGGCCACTGCTGCAAAATTGTGGCATAGCATAATAACTGAACCAGCAACAATTCTAAAGCCACTATTCCACCCCACCATTTACGGGTATATCGGAAACAGCGAAGCAGAACATACATCCAAACCATTGGGCCAATTAGCCAATAAAAAACAGGCACAATAATCAAATCTAAAAGATAAGTAAATGACCAACGATCAATCTGCTTCATTAAAACATGCAAAGCTAAAGCAATAGTACCAGCCACACCAAAAGACAACATTAAATTCTCATCGCCCATAAAGGCCAAGAGAAACAATGGTGGGAAAAAGGATATAGCATAGTACTGGGAACTACGAGAACCAGAAGAAGCCCAAGCCAACTGTTGCATAACCACAAGAAGTAAAGCCAAGCAACAGGCACCTAACATGGGGAAGTAGTAAAACTGAGTGATAAATTCGCCCAAATAATCAGCTAATCCTCCGGGAAGAAACATACGCAACACGAAATAATCACTGGTGCAAAGGAACAGTTGATACTGCTCCTGGAACGACAAAATATGAGGATTTATATACCCCCATTCATACGCCACAAACATTCCAAAGAGTAAAGTGGCACACCATTTAATCATATGGTTCTTTAACGTCATAATTAGCTGCAAACTTACACAAAAAAAACAACACGGCAAAAGGATTTTTACTAATTTTCCTTATCACTTTTCTGACCACAATTAGCAAATACAAATCAATGAAAAACAACACATTCTGTTATGCAGTCTTTCTCTTATGCTAAAAAAGCCGTGAGCAAGAACACCCACGGCTTTTCGTCTATATTTGTAATTATTTACTTCTTCATAAAGCGCCAGAATGAAGCCTCACCCCAGTTACCCAATGCACCGAAGTCTCCACCATCAGGATAAACGAGAACCATCTGCTCTTTTGACAAGTGAACCAGATCAAATGTTGTAGGGATGTTTCCACCAGAATTAATCTCATAAGGCCACAAGATTGCACCATTTGTCAGGTTGAAATTACCAATCTTCCAACTAGATGCGGTAGAATAGTCAATTGACCAAGAGCCTGAGCGCAATGCGGTACCGTCTGCAGTGTAAACAGTTGACTGACCGTCAGGAGTAAAGGTCATATAAGCATCGAAACTTTCCTCACCGGTTGCCTTACCTGCAGCAGAGTGGTTCATCTGACCCATGAAATCATCTTCAGACTTGACACCCCACCACTTACCATCCGTAGTAGTAGTCCAATCTACACCTGTAGAACCAGTGTAACCCATGTTACCCCAAACTTCACCACCAGGAGCATTTACATCCCAGCCCCAGTTTTCACCAGTCTTGTCATAACCTGCAACTACACCTTCACCATCTGAGCTACTTGTAAAGTACCAGAATGTAGCTTCTGCCCAAGAACTTGTACCTGCATCTGCATAGGTCAATACCAACTGATCTGCAGTCAAGCGGATAATGTCAAAGTCAGTAGGAGTAGTTCCACCACCATTAATCTTGAATGGGAACAAGATTGCGCCTGGAGTAGTATGCAATGTACCAACACTCCAAGGCTGGTCATTTACAACGTGCTTGTTTTCATCAGAATAATCAACAATGCTGAATGAACCCTTACGGATTTCATTGCCATTTGCATCAAAACACTTCACAATACCAGTCTCAGTAAAGATCATGGTAGCATCTGAGCTTTCCTCACCGGTAGCGACACCTGTATCAGAATGTTGTAACTGACCAGTCAATTCTTCAGGAGCAGCGACACCCCACCAAATACCAGAACCAGAATTTGCAAAGTCTTCACCAGTACCAGGAGTATAACCAAAGTTACCCCAAACCTGTGGACGGCTCAAATCCCACATCCATGTCTTAGTTCCTGCATTAGAACAGATAATTGCCATTTCTTTAGACAATTCTGTAGCAACCTTAACAGTAACTTGCTTTGAAGCTGTTACAGAGGAACCGTCAAATTCATAAGTTCTAAAATAGACAGTCTGCACAGGATCAGAGCCACGGCTTGGTGACAACTCAAACATACCGCTGGCCTTTCCTCTTGACAAAGACATCTCTGCACCATCAGCATTCAAGTAATAAATATCAACTACTTTACCTGGATTTGTGGCAAACTCAATAAAATTACCATCAGCAGATTCTACATATTCACCTTCTGCTGTAAGATCATACTGTTTCAGGACAATGCCATCAGACAGTACACTTTCGCTCATGGTCTCACCACTCCAATCCTTGCCATCTACAATAGGATCACAAGCAACCAGGACAGCAGAAGCAGCCATTAAGCCTAAATATATCTTTTTCATTGTTATTCAATATTATTAGATTAGAAATTACCAGCCTCCGTAATCACTTCCATTCTCCCAACCTGGATTCTGCTGTACCAGGCCTAGAGCAACCTGAGTCTCTGGCATCTTAGCAAAACCTGCTGTAGCATTATAGCGAGCAGCATAGCCACCATTATGTGCAGTATTCTTGGTTGGAGTACCTGCTATATAGATATTGGTATCTGTCTGCTTTTCCAGTGCTGCAGCAGCAATGTGCCAGCGGCGAATATCATTCCAACGAATTCCCTCACAAGCCAGCTCCCAACGACGCTCATTCTGCAAAGCCTGCAAAGAATATGCAGTAATAGGAGTCAAACCTGCACGCTCACGTACTCTGTTAATACCAGAAACATTCTCATTTAACTCTGATTGCATCAACAGCAAGTCTGCATAACGCAACAGAATCAAGTCATGGATGTTACCCAACTGGAAGTTATCAACACCAGAGATATCCCAACCACCAGGATACATATCATTCTCAAAGGTTGGAGCATAAGTGCCATCAGCACGCTTGCAAGTTATAGGAGACCATTTCTTCTCGTAGAAATCTGTTTCCTGAACAAAGTCGTTACCTCCACCCTTGGTGTAAGAAGCCTGTGTACGCCAGTCTTGAATTGTTGCAGCACGACGCATATCGGTTGGTTCTGCATTTGCCCAGTCTGTCACCAAGTTCTCAGTAACAGGACCTGCACCCCAACCTTGGCCAAATGGGAAGGTATCGCCGTAAGGCTGACCACCGCGAACACCGAAATGTAACGCAATACCGTTTGCATAACCAATAGTAGTTGACCATGAAGCCTGCTTATTAAACTTGATAGCAAACATAGATTCTATATTAAGAGCCTTATCATCCTCAGCCCAAGCTGCACCCTGTGCAAATAAATAATCAGCCTTAGTCAACTTATTTGAATAAGCCCACAGATTACGGAAATCAGGAACCAAATCATAATTAGACATTGTTACTGCATCATCCACCCAACCAATCACGTCTTGCTTAGTTAGTGTAGATCCATCAGGAAGGTTTACACTTGAAAGAGGACTATAAGTTGTGCTAGTTAAAGCAGCGATATCACTACCATTTCCATACATTCCGGTATAGAACAACCAAGCACGAGCAGCCAAACCTTCTACAGCATACTTATCTAAGTGACCAGCACGGGCCATCTTGTCAACATTAGATTCAGAGTTCATCAGCAATATTGCATCGCGGTAATCCTGAAGGATCTGTCCCCAAAGAACAGCAACATCACCCTGTGTTGCCTCTGCTTCGTCTGCGTTACGTACCAAAGGTACATTACCATACATAGAAGCCAATTCATAAAAATAGAAAGCTCTCAATGCTAATGCCTCGCCTAAAGCTTGGCTCTGTACAGGAGTCAAATCCTGCTTTGTCATTGGCTTTTCAGGATCCTTTGCCAATACAGAAATCAACACATTTGCACGAGCAACACCCTTATAACGGTCATTGTAGAACTGGTTGGTCATATCATAACCTGAGCTCAACATCAAGTCCTCAGCCTGCATCAGCTTATCGTTTGAGCCACCACCACCCAGCTGGTCGTCACTGGCCAGACATGCCAAATACAAGAAAGACATCTGAGGATTAGCGTGAGTCTCGTTCAAGTTCTGGTATACACCAGCCAAGACTGCCTCCGCGTCTTCCTGAGTAGCAGGGAATACACTCTGTGACAACTCTGTGATGTTCTCCACATCATCGATGCTGCAAGAGTTGAATCCCAATGTAATTGCAGCAACAGCCGCAGTTAAAATTATCTTTTTCATTGTGAATTCAAAATTTAGAATTTAACGTTAACACCTACCATGTAAGTACGTGGCTGTGGATAGTTACCTACATCAATACCGGTTTCCCATGCATTGCCTGTAATAGACTTACCATTTTCTGGATCCATACCCTTATAACCTGTAAGAGTAAACAAGTTCTGAGCTGCAAAATACAGACGCAACTGCTGGAAAGGAGCGCTCTTCCAGATCTTAGTAAAGTCATAACCCAAAGTGATGTTCTGGAGACGGAAATAACCTGCATTCTCTACATAGATATCAGAGATTGTACCCCAGTTTGCACCAGTATTCATCAGAGCTAACTGTGGATACTTGTTGCTTGTACCCTCGCCCATCCAATAGTCAAAAATCTCTGTGGTGAAGTTATCCTGACCACTATCATAGAAACGACGATAACCTGCACGAGCCACCTGCTGACCTAATGCTGCATAACCAGTTAAATTGAAATCAAAACCCTTATAGTTAAAGCCCAGGTTCAGACCCATGGTTACATCTGGATGAGGATCGCCCAAGTAAGTCTTATCACCATCATTGATTACACCATCACCATTGTAATCTGCAAACATCAAGTCACCAACCTTCAAATCAGCACCCTGACGAGAATTCAATGGATTGCCACCGCACTGAGTCTTAATGTAGTTCTCTAAGTCATTGGTATTCTGGATAACACCCAGAGTCTTGTAACCGTAGAAGTAACCGATAGGCTGACCCTCTTCGAAGCGGCCAACGAAATCTGTACCCTGTGACAATGCACTACCAGCACCATTATTGTACTTTTGTGGAGAATTTACAGCTGTTACCTTATTCTTATTCAATGCCATGTTCCAACCTACATTGTAAGAGAAATCCTTACTAATCTGGTCGTTCCAGCTCAAAGAAACTTCCAAACCTGTATTCTGAACAGTACCTGCATTCTTCAATGTGGTAGAGAAACCTGTAGTTGGAGATACTGGAACATACAGCAACAAATCCTTAGTGGTCTTCTTATACCAGTCTACATTTACGCCTAAACGGCTACCCAAGAAACGTGCATCCAAACCAACATTCAGCTGCTCTGAAGTTTCCCAGGTCAAATCCTCGTTAGCCAAACGGCTCAGAGAAGCACCAGAAACAGGAACATCATTAGTGTTACCGAAAGAATAGTTTGAGTAAGCATCATATGCGAATGCTGCCTCATATGCGAATGCATTGATATTCTTATTACCATTCTGTCCCCAACCTGCACGCAACTTCAAATAATCCATTACGTTCTTCACTGGTTCCATGAAACTTTCTTCTGTAACAACCCATCCTGCAGAGAATGAAGGGAAGTAACCCCAACGATGACCAGGAGCGAATACTGAAGAACCATCTGCACGGAAAATAGCAGAGAACATGTAGCGCTCATTAAAGTTGTAGTTCAAACGGCCAAAGTATGACATACCTTTTGTATAACCGTAAGGGCTACCACTTACATTTGCCTGAGTGTTATTCTTCATGTTATTCATGTATGCATGCATCAAATCACCAACTGTAGGGTTTGAAGCAGTTGCACTCAAGCTCATACCATAATTAGGATTGCTCTGACCGTACTCGGTACCTACCAAGAAATCGAAATTATGCTTAGCAACATCAAAACGATAGTTCAATGTGTTGGTGGTGTTCCAACCCCAACCTAAACCAACTTGATTAACGGCACGTGGATTGGTGTTGAAAGCGCCCTGATTATTGATTGCATATTCAGGATAGAATGCACGCCAGCTCCATGAGCTCTGGTTGTAACTTACCTGACCACGATAAATCAAACCCTTGATTGGCTGAATTTCAATATAACCAACAGCATTCAGACCATAGCTACGGCTTTCGTTATTACCAGACTGGCTGTTCATCAATGCATAGTAAGGGTTAGTCAAATACTGGTTATAATTGAACAAACCAGACTCCTGGAAATCCTTCAATGCAAAGAATCCACCGTCCTTATTATAAATAGGTACAATAGGAGCAGCACGCAAAGCATCTGACAATGGGTTGCTGTACTGATTACCATTATCAATACCTTCCTTAGCCTCATGACGATAATAGAGGTTCTCGCCCAACTTAATCACGTCAAATCCCTTCTGGCTCTTCAGCAGCACATGCTCAGAGTTGATACGGATAGTAAAACGAGAGAAATCAGTAGGAGCAGCCTCACCGCCGATGATACCATCTTGGTACTGGTAACCTAAACCTACAGAATACTTACTCTTGTCATTACCACCAGTCAGATTCAAAGAATGGCTAGTTGTAACGGCATTCTTATTACGGATTGCGTCTACCCAGTTAGTACCAGGGTTGCTACCATTCAGATAAGCCTGATACAGGTCTTCATATCCCTTGAAATAAGAAGCCCAATTCCAAGGATCCAGACCAGAGTTTACGTTAATCAGATCCTGAGCCTGCATGTACTGCTTTGCAGTCAACATCTTTGGCAAACGATAGATGTTCTGCCAACCGATGTTACCATCGTAGCTAACCTGCAGCTTACCATCCTTACCCTGCTTTGTTGTAACCAAGATTACACCATTAGCAGCAGCAGAGCCATAAATTGCACAAGATGCAGCATCCTTCAGGACATCAATAGACTCGATATCCGCAGGGTTAATAGAGTTAATATTACCTCCTGCAACACCATCAATAACATACAATGGAGTGGTATTACCATTTGTACCAGCACCACGGATTGTAACCTTAAAGCCTTCACCTGGCTGACCAGAAACTGCCTGAATGTTAACACCAGGAGTCTGGCTCTGCAAAGCACCCAAAGCCTGAGTAGTATTCAGCTTAGCGATGTCATCACCCTTAACCTGAACTGTTGCACCAGTAACCAGTTTCTTCTTCTGAACACCATAACCTACAACTACAACCTCTTCCAAAGACTGAGCGTCTTCTTTCAAGATAATGGTCATGCCATTTGTTGCTGCAACAGTCTGTGTTACATAACCGATGTAAGAAACCACGAGTTCCTGACCTGCGGAAGCATCCAAAGAGAACTTACCGTCAAAATCAGTAATCGTACCATTAGTAGTACCTTTGACCATAACGTTTGCGCCAATGATAGCTTCACCGCTCTGATCTACTACAGTACCTGTAATCTTCCTTGTCTGTTGAACTGCCTGCACACCATCAGTTGTAGCAGCAGAAGCACAAGGAGCACCACCTGCCAGGAATGTCAAACACAAACCTGAGAAAAGCAATGCATTTTTTCTAGATTTTAGATTCATACTCTACTGTATTTTATTTAAGATTAATAAATAATTCATCAAAACAAATTATACCGATACAAAAATACACAATTCATCCACTTTAAAGAGGTGAAAAATCCAGATTTTGCAGCAATCGAATATTCTGCAAATTATTGATAAAAATAGTATTATTTTGATTCTATTATTTATTCAAATAATTCTGATTTAACGGAACGGAAAACGGTTTTGACTTCATTAGTTGAAAAAGGAGCTGAGGTTGCCGACAAATCAGGAATATTGTAAGATTTAAAAGAAATATCGTCAATCTCAGGATCTGCTTGTGGCAATACAAATGCCTTGTGCACCTTTCCGTTTTGACTTACATAAGCAAAATACACACGTCCATATTGCCCATCGCCACGCTTACTGGCAAAAGCTATCCATTTGCTGTTGCTGCTCCAAGAATGATAGGTATCAGACCTGTTCGAGTTTGCCTCGGTCAAGCAAGACAGCTCGTGGGTTTGCATGTTAATCATATACAAATCGGACTCCCTATGCCATATAGGGAATGTACCATAATCCGAACGAGTAAACAGCAGATACCGTCCATCAGGAGACATCTTAGGAAAACTTGCAGACCCATTTTCTTGACGGGCATTCCAGATTGTGTCAACTTTTTCACCCCAATTGCCGTTTGCATCATCAAAGGCAATACGACAGATAGAATAACGTATTTTTTTTGTGCTGTCAGGTTGTTGCACTAAAGGAGCTCCACAATAATACACATACTTTCCATCCGAAGAAAAACAAGGGAATGTTTCCAATCTGGTTGAATCTGCCACTACAGGTGAAAGTATCATTCGGTTGTCATCAAAATCCGCTATACATAAGTCTGATTTTGTATCAAA
>JAKSLR010000026.1 GCA_024401095.1 Bacteroidaceae bacterium | reverse complement strand
TTTTTAGCAACTTACGACATTCAAAAAGTGCCCGGAGCGGGACTCGAACCCGCACGAACATTACTGCTCAAGGGATTTTAAGTCCCTCGTGTCTACCATTCCACCATCTGGGCGACCTTAGAGCGGAAAACGAGGCTCGAACTCGCGACCCCAACCTTGGCAAGGTTGTGCTCTACCAACTGAGCTATTTCCGCATTTTCTTTATTTAAGCGGTGCAAAAGTAAGTGGATTTTTTGGTTCCGCCAAATTTTGCACTGCTTTTTTATTCTTTTTGCTAAGCTTACTTTATCTCAGTTCCGGCAACAGCCTCCTTGAAATCTGGAGCTGGCTTAAAGAATGGGATATTGTGCTCAGGGACAATCAAGGTGGTGTTTTTGGTAATATTACGAGCGGTCTTTGCTGCACGCTTCTTCAAAGTGAAGCTACCAAAACCACGGAGGAATACCTCATTACCTGCAGCCATGTTGTCCTTAACGGTTTCCATCATAGCCTCTACGATTGTTGAAACAGCATTTGCCTCGATGCCGGTCTTACCAGCAATCTCCTTAACTAATTCTGCTTTTGTCATATTCTTTAGGTTATTTAAGTTTTATCATCTTTTTAAAGCGGGTGCAAAGGTAAGGCTTTTACCGATTTAAACAAACTACCTACTGAATAATTTTCTCAAAAAAGACAAAAATCTTTTTTTATTCTGACAAAATAGGTCAGGGAGTGTATTGAAATATTATTTAAGGGTGAATTGCAATGCTATGGTATCGTCTTTTAAACCTTTTGGAAGTGTTACGGTAACTTGGTTATCTTTGACGGAATATTTAACGCTTTTGCCATTGCAAAGTAGTTTCATTTTCCCGGTTGGAATATTTCCGCTCCATTGAATGGTGCTTGGAAGCTTTTCTTTTTCAGGCAGAGTATAGATGGCGTAAAGTGTTTTCTGGTCCTTATCTGCAGTGAACCATATATTGCCGTCATGGTAAATTTTAGCATTACGGGTATTGTATATGGCTTTTCCGTTCAGTTTTAGCCATTCTCCAGCTTCTTCCAGTATCTTTACTTCACGCTCTTCAATAATGCCTTGTGCCGTAGGTCCTACACCTAAAAGAAAACATCCTCCTTTGGCTGTAATCTCGGCTAAGGTGTTTATGATCCAGCGTGGTGATTTGTAAGGGGCATTCGGCACCCATCCCCAGTCATAGCTTAATGTCAGACAACTTTCCCATGGATAGTCCAACTGTGTTTCTGGAATACCACGTTCTGGTGTCTGGTAGTTTTCATTGTGGTTGTGACAAGCACGGTCTACAGCTATCAAACCGGGATGACGCTGACGTGCTTTCTGTAATACTTTGTCCAAATTGATGTCTTCACCGCTTACCCATCCGCCATCTAACCAAAGGATGTCAAAATGGCCATAGTCTGTCATGAGCTCATCGAGTTGGTTTTGTGTGAATTCAACATAATTCTTCCACCAATCAGGATGACGGTCTTTCTTGTAGTTCTGATGGCGATTTGCCGTTGCATAATTTGGATTCCAATACCATTCAGTATGCCAGTCTGGTTTTGAAAAATAACAGCCCATCATGAAGTTCTTGGCACGGAAGGCATCCCAAACGTGTTTTGCTACATTGGCGCGGGGATTATCCTTAAATGGACCTTTTGCTACAGAGAAGTCGGTGTATTTTGAATCATAGGTACAAAAACCATCATGATGCTTGGAGGTGAATATCATGTATTTCATACCGGTGTTCTCCATGACCTGTGCCCATTGTTCCGGATTAAACTGGGTAGGAACCAGCTTGTCTTGAAGTCCAAAGTACCATTTCTTGTATTCATCGTATGGGAGTGGTTCATGACGTGAAATCCAGTCCACATCTTCCGAACAGATAGACCATGATTCTACAATGCCTGGTACACTGTAAAGCCCCCAATGGAAAAGAACACCGAATTTCAAGTCTTGCCATTGATCCAGCTTTTCCAGCACCTTTTGGTCAGTAGGCCAGATATAATCAGATGATTTGGATTGTTCGTGTACAAATCCTTGTACCTGTGCATCTTGGGCAGGGCAGGAAAAGGTTATTCCCATACATAGAATAGTAGCAAGTATTTTCTTCATATTTGTTTAAGGTTGGTTTATAGTTCTTGTCTTAAAGGCTCAAAATCCTTTAGCGGAATCAGTTTCTTATCTTGCCAAACAAAAATCTGATCCATTTCCAAAGATACGGAGAGGGCATCGTTTCCTCGTTCTTGTGGAAGGAAACTTTCTTTCTCGGTTATGAGTTCATTCTCGCGAATGGCTTTTTTTATTTTTGATACAATAGGATTGCGTATTTTCCAGTCGGTAATGTCTGGAGCGTTATCCTTGCCACAAAGGACACGATAGATCTCTGTATAGCGTTTTTGGATATAATCCAGATATTTCAGATAGAGTTTGCCATCCATGTTGAAGCTAATGCCTTTGGAGTCATTTAGAGATTCACTAACCAGCAACATATAAAACGCAGCTTCTTTTGGGCCCATGTCAATTCTGTTATCCAGACTGTTAACCGATAACATGTGAGCATGTGAGTAAGGTTGGACTATGAGGTTATTACGGACACCTTTTCGTGTTGTGACCATATCGAACAGTGTCTTGTAAAAGCCAGTGTAGATGAAAGCATTCCCCTTGTCCATCGTTTTTTGAAGGATAATGCTTTGACTGTTTTGCAGGTCTAGGAACTTGTCAATAAGTCTTTCTAACTGTGACATCATGTCTGCTTCAACCTGCAGGCACAGGAAATCAGCATGTCGCACACCGTTCACATAACTGTTTCCCACTTTAATTAAAAAGATCGGTTCTGGAGCATTGATCTTGATTCCGAACTTTTGGTGAAGGAGCTCATTTTTAAAATAGGACGTGGAGATGTGGCTGATGACATTGTGAACGGCAGAGGAATCGCTTTCCGAGAGCGTTGGTGCTAAATAGCCGATGATGCTCTTAATGAGCTTTTCATCTGTCTTGTTGAATTGCTGGGCAATCTTTGGAATGTAGATGAAATGGAAGCCGGCAACTTGCAATAGGTCCGTGATACGTCGGAGACTCTTTTCGATGAATGCATTCGTGTCGGCATCGTATTGGTTCTCCAGATAGATTACTTGAGAGTCTTCCAATTCAAGGCCTTCGCAAGGGGATGAAACAATAACATGTCCGGGTGCGATTTCTCCACTTAGGCAGTATTCTGCTGCTAAAAGCAGTAATGCTTCTTCACGACAGCATGAGCCATCGGAAAGAGAGATGTCCCTCATATGGTGCAATACTTCGCGTCTAAGCTTTTCTTTCTGAGTAGACAGTTGCTGAAAAGCTTCTCCTAACGTCATACACAAGCTTGTTGCACGGTCCATGAGGTTGATTTCGTAATTTTCACAGATGTGTTTAAGCTTTTCTCCTTCTTCTGCTGTGATAACCTTGTCTGCCTTTACCAAAGTAGAGCAAACCTTGAATAAACTTTGTCTAACTACGTCTTTCATATTATCCTCAATGATTTATGCAAAGTTAGGTATTTTCTCATGAATTAAGAACCATTTTAGGAATAAAAATGTATCTTTGCAAAAGTAATCTTGAACACGTAATTATGAAAAGATTGTGGCTTTTTGCTTGTGGCTTACTTTTGTCAGGTATTCTGTATGCGCAGGATCAAGTCCTTTTACCCGATTCCGTACAGAGCATAATTGGTAAATTGTTGGCCGAGAAGAACCAGGACGTGAAGACCAACATGAACCTGGAATTTTACACAAGTGGAGGTGCTTACTTTTCAGAAGGTGCGTTGGATGAAGCCGGGTTTAAGGTGAATCGTGTCCGCTGGGAAATACATGGGTCATTTCACGATAAGTTCAGCTACCATTTCAGACAATCGTTCAACAAGGTTAGCAATCCTCATTCTGTGGATAATTTGAGCAATAGCGTGGAGTATGCTTATGTGAAGTGGCAGATGCAGCCTGCTGTAGGACTTACCGTGGGAAAGCAACTGTTCCGACTTGGTGGTTATGAATACTGGGTAAATGGAATTAAGGTCCGCGAATTCAGTGACTTCAATAATAACATTAATTGTTACCATGCTGGTGTGGCCTTGAATCTGACCCCTTCAGAAAACCACACTTTCAATATCCAAATCATGAACAATAGGAATGGAAGCGATGCAGATACTTATATTTACGGACTTCCATCTACATTGAAGTCTGCAAAAATCCCATTGATGAGTGTCCTGAACTGGAATGGCTATTTTGCGGATAAGAAACTTTTCTTTTGCTACGGCTTAGCTTCGGGAGAACAGGCACAGCATAAAGGAATGGTTTATCTTACTGCTGGAAATGTGTATCAAAATGGACCACTAACAGCTTATCTGGATGTGATGTACACCCGTCAAGGTTTGGACAACATGGGAATTGTGAGTGAATTACAACGTTATCGTACGAACCCAAATACACTTCAGAATGTGGAATACCTTTCTTTTATTGGAGATGTGGATTACCGCATTCACGATCACTGGAACCTATATTTGAAGGGTGCCTATGAGACTGCCGGAATCTTTAAGGTGGAGGATGCGGATGCTCTACCTAAGGGGAGTTATTATCGTTCTTGGAATGCGCAGTGCTGTGTGGAGTACTTTCCGATGAAAGATAAAGAACTGCAACTCTTTGCTCATTTCTTGTACAAAGGCTATAGTCTGACTGATAAAGGAAAGGCTTTGGGCGCTTCATATAAAGATACACAACGTATAAGTTTAGGCCTGGTGTATATCATACCGGTTCTTTAAAATATTAAGAAAAAACGTAAAAGAAAAATGAAAATACTTAAGAACACCACAGTACTGTTGCTTCTGGCTGTAGCAATTGGTATTGCCGGAGGTATGGTGTTACCAGCCTCAATGATGAATGTAGTGCTGCTCATCAAGCAAATCACAGGTCAGTTGATCTTTTTTCTGGTTCCTCTTATCATATTTGGTTTTGTTGCACCATCTATTGCGCAGTTGTCGGGGAATGTCTCAAAATTGCTGCTGTTTGTTTTTAGCATTGCTTATATGTCTTCTGTAGGTGCAGCATTCTTTGGCGCAGGGGTGAGTAGAGTTGTTGTCCCTATGTTGGACATTCCTCAGTTAGAGCAAGGAAGGGCTCTTCCAGAATTGCCTTTCCAATTAGAAATACCGCCACTTATGTCTGTTATGACTGCTTTGGTCATTGCAGTATTTATTGGATTGGGTAGTATATGGGTAGACAAGGCTATTGGTACTGATGAGAAGCTGGGTAAATGTAATTATATCAAACCTTTGCTTGGTCAATTCCAGCACGTGGTCTTGTTGCTGGTTAAGAATTTGCTTATTCCTATTCTTCCTTTTTATATAGCAGCGAATTTTGCTGCTCTTTCCTATCAAGGATCTGTATCAGCTTTCACTGTGTTCTTACCAGTTCTGATATGTGTACTGGTGTGTCATTACATCTGGTTGGCTCTGCTCTATGGTGTAGCCACATTGTACAGTGGCAAGAGCGGTTGGCAGGTTTTGCGTCATTATGGTCCAGCTTACATGACAGCTTTGGGTACAATGTCTAGTGCAGCTACTTTAGGAGTTGCTTTGGAATGTGCAGGTAAAAGTTCGGTTTTGGATAAGAAAGTCAAGGATTTTGCTATTCCGTTGTTCAGTAATATCCATTTATGTGGTTCTATTCTTACTGAGGTATTTTTCATAGCAGTGGTATCACAGCTCATTTATGGAACTTTGCCGGATTTTGCAACCTTGTCATTTTTTATTTTGCTTTTGGGTCTTTTCGCCATTGGTGCTCCTGGTGTTCCTGGTGGTACAGTCCTGGCATCTTTGGGTATAGTGATTTCGGTTCTAGGTTTTGATGATGCAGGAACAGCTTTGCTCATAGCAATCTTCGCTCTTCAGGATAGTTTCGGCACAGCTTGTAATGTTACTGGTGATGGTGCCTTAACCTTGATTACCACGAAGTTTGCACAAAAAGAATAAAACTCTTCACTTTCCATTTTTGGGGGGAAAAGTGAAGAGCTTTGGGGTTGTGTTTATTTGCCGAAATATTCAGCCACGAGTTTCAGATTCTCTATGATTGGGAGTTTCTGTGGACACATGCTCTCGCATTGACCGCACTCCAGACAGTCGCTAGCTTTTCCAAAGTGCATGGTAAGACGGTCATAGTATTCTCCTTGTGGAGTCCACCCTTTAGACTTTACTTCCTGCTTGTCTGCATTGTATAGAGAGAAATAACGTGGAATGGCAATGTTTTGCGGACATCCGTCAGTGCAGTAGCTGCAACCAGTACAAGGTATGGCAATATTGGCATTGATGGCCTGTTCTGCTTGCTTAACCAAGAGAAGTTCTTCCTCATTCATAGGTTGGAATTGAGCCATGTAACTGGTGTTATCTAGAAGCTGTTCCATGTTGCTCATGCCGCTTAACACTAATTCCACAGGTTCTTGACTTGCTGCAAAACGAATGGCCCAAGATGGAATAGACATATCAGGGTGATAATTCTTGAATGCCTGTTCAACTTCTGCAGGAACTTGTGCCAAGGTTCCTCCCTTAACTGGTTCCATGACAATAACTGGCTTCCCGTGTTTTTTACAAACCTCACAGCATAGACGGCTTTGAATGGCATTACTTTCCCAGTCCAGGTAGTTTACTTGTAATTGGACAAACTCAAACTCTGGATGTTCCGTAAGTGCCATGTCCAGAAACTCGGCATTGTCATGGCAACTGAAACCAATGTGCTTCACCAGCCCCTGTGCTTTCTTTTCTTGAATCCAGTTGAAGCAGTCGTATTTATTGTATATGGCATAGTGGTCATAGCCCATGTCGTGCAGCAGATAATAGTCAAAATATTCTACACCTGTTTTGCGACGTTGCTCTTCAAAGATTTTGTCGCGATCTTCTAGACAGTGAATGAAACCGCCATGCAGCTTAGTGGTCAAAGTGTAAGACTCACGAGGATAACGGCTAGTCAGACAGTCCTTCATACTGTCCTCACTCTTGAATCCGCAATACATCCAGGCTGTATCAAAATAGGTAAAACCTTGTTCAATGAACGAATCAATCATTTGCTTCACCAATTCCTTATCGATGGAGCCCATATCTTGTGGGTCGGTCACAGGA
This sequence comes from Bacteroidaceae bacterium, assembly GCA_024401095.1. Taxonomy (GTDB): domain Bacteria; phylum Bacteroidota; class Bacteroidia; order Bacteroidales; family Bacteroidaceae; genus Minthousia. The sequence continues at coordinate 40,181 of JAKSLR010000026.1, read as the reverse complement.
AGACGCATGAGACCAAATCCCAGTTTCTTATTTCCAAAAATACTCATAGTCAAAATGTTTATTTTGGTTTTTATTTCATTTGTTTCAAAATCTCTTGAATTGCAGCATCAAGCTGTGGATCCTTGTTTTCCAGGCGATCTTTGAAAGTGTTCTTTACATAGATATCTGGCTTTACACCTACATGCTCTAAATCCTCTCCCTTGACATTGTAACATCCCCATGCTGGCATACGGCATGTAGAGCCGTCAAGCAAGCGAACGGATGAGGTGAAGATAATCCAACGATATGTCTCAGTACCTACTAATTTTGCAATTCCAAGTGTTTTGATACCGTTAGAAGTAACCTCTGCATCGGATAAGCTATGCTCGTTTACCAGTACTACAATAGGTTTTGTTGCAGGAGCTACGTTTGGATGACTGTTTTTAGGGAAGTCACGGTGAGCCCAGGTAAAGTAATTCTCTCCACGGAGGAAGTCAATAACCTCTTTATGAACGTTTCCGCCATTGTTATAGCGCAGGTCAAGAATTAAAGCATCCTTATGTACGGCATCGGTATGCATAGCCAAGAGGAAGTCATTCAAGTCTGTTCCGCCCATAGCCTGCATGTGGTGGTAAGCCACACGTCCATTGGTTTTCTGCTCGACCATTTCTTTGCGTTGCTCTTCCCACTGTTTGTATTCCAGGGCTTTTACTTCTGCGTATGGTTGCAGGTGTAGTTTTACACTGAACTCTTTACCTCCACGCTTGAAAGTGCATTTTGCCTCATCCATAGCAACAGAGCTGGAAAATAATTTTTCTCTGTTCATGGAAGCATTTACTTTTTGCCCATTGACAGCCACTAACTCGTCACCTTTTTGTAATTGGATTTCAATCTTATCAGCTGCAGAATTTGCCAACACATAATCTATAGTGAATGGGGCTTGGTTCTGGAATATGATGCCAGTAGCGTATGAACGGATACGGGTCTCTGTTTTTTCCTCTGCACCATTCGAAGTGAAACCTAAGTGTGAAGAGTTTAATTCTCCCAAAAGATCTGTAAGCAGAGTGCGGAGGTTTTCGCGTGTACGCACGTATGGAAGGAATGATGCATAGTAGTCGCGAACAGCAGGCCAATTGGCACCATGGAACTTTGGATCATAGTAGTTCTGGTCCATTACAGCCCATGTCTCGTAGAACATCTGGGTAAACTCATCATTTAATACCTTTTCTACATCCTTCTTGATTTCAATTTTGGTAGCAGTTGCTGCTTCTGGGTTTAACTTCAGAATTCCATTGTTTGTTCCCAGATAGATAGCATCATTGCTAACACTGTATGTGCCGTACGCTCCATCCTTGATTTTCTTTGGCTTTGCTTCCGGATCACTGATCTCAAGCACGTATTGGTCTTGATAACCGCTGTTGTAGAACAAGTAATCTTTTCCCTTGCTAGAATAGGTAAAGAGGTTGCTTTGAGCATTGTCACCACGCTCCATGCGTGTCATACGCTTGTAGATATCTTTATAATCGATTTTGATTTCAGGAGTAACCTTCTCTGCCTTTTCATCCTTTTCTGGCTTCTGGTTCTTGTCAGCCTTCTCGTCTTTTTTTTCTGTGAAGAGTTTATCGAAAACGTCAGACTTGAAAGGTGTTTCGTATTTCTGTAAAGCTAGTTTGTACAAATAAGCTCTAGCGCCTTTTGGGAACGATGAACTGGTAGGGTTAGATGTGAGATACATATACTTTCCATCTGGAGAGAAAACCGCATTGTTATCTACACCGGCAGAATTTGTAAGGTTATGAAGTTGGTGAGCCTTGAGGTCATAGACATAGATATCACTCTCAAAGAGGTTCATGGCGTTGAAAGCAATGAAAGCGTCATCGTGTGAGAAACTGAAGTCATAGCCCTGGAATGACCAGAATTCTGCACTGCAAAGTTTTTCTGTCTTGTCATTGGTCAAATCCAACAGTAGGACATCGCGACTTCCATCTACAAATACTGCTTTGTCGTTTTTGTGATTTACGGTCAGGTTTTTTACATTATTCTTAGATGTGAAGACTGCCTTTTCTGCAGCCGATAAATCTGCTGCAATCTTGAAGATATTTGTCCATCCCTTATTTGTTCGGGTATAGTAGATGGTTTTGCTGTCTTTTGCCCAAACAACTTCATCTACACGTTCGTTGGCAGGAGTTTCCAGTTTCTGCAAGTATTTTGCCTTTGTGTCAGAAATGTAAAGCTCGCCACGAATGATTAAGGCGAATTTCTTTCCGTCAGGTGAGACAGCTCCGCCTTGTACGCGTTGGCCTGTAAATGAACGTCGTACCTCTACAGCACCTGATGCTATTTGAATTTCAGGGACACTCACTTTCTTGCTCTTAGGGTCAAGCACGGTAATCTGATAATCTTTCAAGAAGACGATGGAAGATCCGTCGAATGCAATGGAAGGATATTGTACGGATTTATCGAACTTGGTTAGTACCTCAGGTTTCCCGTTCTTTTGATAGCGTACTACCTGTGATTCACCATTGGATTCATCAGATACATAATAAATAATACCATTTTTATCAACCATTGGCCACTGATCTTTACCAATATAGGTTGTAAGTTCGGTGTATGTCTTGCTTTTAGCATTCCAACTCTTAATATTAGGGTTGTGGTCACCTACATAATGTTTACGAGTTGGGAAACTGATACTTTCCATTGATTCATTGAACAGGAATTCTCCAGTTTTTGGGTTTTCTGTGAGATTTACGATGGTGTTGAAATACCCATTGAACATGATTTCTGGAGTGCCACCTTTGACTGCTACCCGAAATGTTGTTTTGCGAGAACTAGTACGCGTTGACTCAAAATAAATATATTTGGAATCTGCGCTCCACCCAACTGGGGTATCTGGAGCTTCGTGGAAAGTAAGCTGTGTAGCTTTTCCTCCAGCTACGGGAACTACATAGACATCGTTGTTTCCTTGGATGTTAGATGAGAATGTCAGCCATTTTCCATCGGGAGACACTATAGGTGAGTTTTGCTCACCTTGCATGGTAATGATAGCGGTAGCCTGGCCACCGGTTACAGGAACACGGAATATGTCTCCATCGTAGGAGAAGTAAATCTGCTTTCCATCAGGAGATAGGCATGGATGATAGGCGAAACGGATGTTTTCTGCCTGAGAGCCCAAGCTTAATGATAAAAATGCAGCGGTAAGGATACTTTTTTTCATGTTTATTTTGTCTGTAAGATATTACTATTTGACCACATTGAATATAAATATACTTAAATAAAAGAAGTATGTATATATATCATGTTGCAAAGATAGTTGAAAAATTGTACTTTTGCAGAAGAATTGGAACGAAATGAGCAAATTGATTCTGATAACAGGTGGTCAGCGCTCTGGCAAAAGTACTTATGCCGAAGGACTGGCGCTGAAACTTTCGAATCATCCTGTATATTTGGCAACGGCACATATATGGGATGACGAATTTCGTCATCGGGTAGAACTGCATAAGGAAAGGAGAGGGCCTCAGTGGACAAATGTTGAAGAAGAACTTTATCTTTCCCGACATGATTTTAATGGGCGTGTGGTCTTGTTGGATTGTCTTACCTTGTGGAGTACAAATTATTTCTTTCTAGGGGGGGAGGAACAACCGGTAGAAAGTTCATTTGAAAAGTGCAAGGAGGAGCTCTCGAAGTTATTTTCTCAGAATGCAACCTTTGTTGTTGTGACCAACGAGATAGGTTTGGGGGGCACGTCGTCCAATGATGTACAGCGTCATTTTACAGATTTGCTAGGATGGCTGAATCAGTTTGTAGCTCAACAGGCCGATGAGGTGATACTCATGGTTTCTGGATTACCAGTAAAGGTTAAATAATATGATAAGTTTTAAGATTGAAAAGCCTGATCAGGGCATGAAGGATGTCCTGATAGATAAAATCAATAATCTAAATAAGCCGAAAGGTTCTTTGGGAACTCTGGAGGAGCTTGCTTTGCAAATAGGCTTGGTTCAACAGACTTTGAAGCCTATGTTATCTCATCCTTGTCATTTGCTTTTAGGAGCAGATCATGGTATTGAACGTGAGCATGTAAGTGTTTCTCCTCGTGAGGTTACCTGGCAGCAGATGATCAATTTTACCCGCGGAGGCGGAGGTGTGAATATGTTTTGCCGTCAGCATGGTTTCAAGCTTATAGAAGTTGATCTAGGGGTAGACTATGATCTTTCTGCCTATCCTTCGATTTTAAATCGAAAGATTGCAAAGGGTACACGTAACTTCTTGTACGAGGCTGCAATGACAGAATCGGAGATGGAAAAGGCGCTTGAGATAGGAGCTGCTTTGGTAGATCAGTGCAAGGAAGAAGGGTGCAACATTATTTGTCTGGGAGAGATGGGTATTGGTAATACCTCTCCATCTTCCATTTGGATGAGTCTGTTTGGTAATTTGGACTTGAAGGTTTGCGTCGGTGCAGGAGCAGGGTTGGATAATCCTGGAATCATGCATAAATACGAGGTGCTGAAAGCTTCTGTTGAGAACTTTAAACAGCAATGTCCTGCGTTTGATGCTCGTGAGATTATTCGTTGGTTTGGTGGATACGAGATGGTAGCTGCTATCGGGGCTATGTGCCGTGCTGCAGAACAGAAGATGCTGATTCTGGTAGACGGATTTATCATGAGTGCATGTATGTTGGCAGCTAGTAGACTTTATCCAGAAATACTGAACTATGCTATTTTCGGTCATGTGGGTGATGAGAGTGGTCATAAAATGATGCTGCAGCTTATGAATGCTAAACCATTGCTTGCATTAGGACTTCGACTGGGTGAGGGTACAGGTGCACTTTGTGCATATCCAATTGTCCAATCTGCTGTAAGAATGATTAATGAGATGAATAGTTGGGAAACAGGTGGTGTGACTAAATATTTTTAATACATGAAAGATAAATTGACCCACCTATGGGCAGCCTTCTGTTTGTTTACACGTCTGCCTCTATGGCGTATCTGGAACGTGTCGGCTGAGGCTTACCCTCATGCAATCCACCATTGGATGGTTGCTGGTGGTGTAGTAGCAGCCTTGCTAGGTGGAGTAACTTTTTTTCTACTCTATTCTTGGTTGCCGGTATCTTTGACTGTACTTTTCTACATTTTAGCTGGTTTATTTATTTCTGGCGCATTTCACGAAGATGGCCTAGCTGACTTTTTTGATGGTTTTGGGGGAGGTACAACCAAGGAGCGTATTCTTGAAATTATGAAGGATTCTCATATTGGTACCTATGGAGTTTTAGCATTGATCAGTTATTTTCTATTGACTTTTGTTTCTATAGGAGAATGGGCTTCAGATTTTATGGGATTGTATAAGGCGCCTCAAGCATGCTTTTTAATAGTAGTGGTTACTGCTGTCTGGAGCCGATTTTTGGCCATGTTTGTTCCTGCTACTTTACCATATGCTCGTACAGCCGAGGCTGCCAAGGTGAAGATGGTTTATGCTCCCTGGAATATTTCTGTTTACTTGTATATGTTTATTTTTGCGGCATTGATTTTTGTGACTTTCCTGCTGCTTTTCCCATATAAGATGAACGGTTTGCTATTTTGGTTTACTACTCCTGTATTAATGCTGGTAGCGTTATATTCCTTGATGAAAAAAAATATCGGAGGATATACAGGAGATTGTTGTGGAGCAACCGTTTTACTTTGTGAATTGAGTATGCACATTACAATGGCTGCATTGGCTTATTATCATATAACTTTCTGATGGAAGAGAAATTACACCCTATAATGCTGGCTGGAACCGGAAGTGATGTAGGCAAAAGTGTCCTGGCTGCAGCTCTATGCCGAATTTTCAAGCAAGATGGATATAGCCCTGCTCCTTTTAAGGCGCAGAATATGGCTTTGAATTCTTATGCTACTCCTGATGGACTAGAAATAGGTCGTGCACAGGCTGTTCAGGCAGAAGCAGCAGGAATCCCTTGTTGTACGGACATGAATCCGCTTTTGTTGAAACCTTCATCCGACCATACTTCTCAAGTTGTCCTTAACGGAAAGCCAATAGGAAACCGTCATGCATACGACTATTTCCGCACTGAAGGTAGAGATGAACTCCGTCAAGAAGTACATGCTGCTTTTGATCGTCTTTCAAAGCGCTTCAATCCTATTGTCATGGAAGGAGCAGGAAGCATTTCTGAGATTAATCTTCAGGATACAGATCTGGTTAACATGCCAATGGCGCGCTATGCAGGTGCCGATGTGATTTTAGTTGCTGATATTGATCGAGGCGGTGTCTTTGCCAGCGCTTATGGTTCTATCATGTTACAGAAGCCAGAAGATAAGGAACGGATTAAAGGAATCATTGTGAATAAGTTTCGCGGTGACATACGTCTCTTTGAAAAAGGGGTGAAGATGATGGAGGAGATTTGTGGTGTGCCAGTTTTGGGCGTTGTTCCGTATTTCAAGGACATTCATATTGAAGAGGAGGATTCCCTTTCTTTGGATTACAAGCATTTGCAGGCTGAGCAGGGAAAAATAAACGTAGCTGTTGTATTACTTCGACATCTTTCAAACTTTACCGATTTTGATCGTCTGGAAGTAGATGAGCGGGTACATCTGTATTATACCAATAATGTAGATGAACTTCGGAAAGCAGACATTATCATTGTTCCTGGTAGCAAGAGTACGTTGGATGATCTTTTTGAACTGCGTAGAAATGGTGTTGCTCAGGCAATTCTACGAGCACATCGTGAAGGAAAAACGGTTCTGGGAATCTGTGGGGGCTTCCAAATTCTGGGAAGAGAAGTTCTGGATCCAGATGGGGTTGAGGGGTCTATTCATCAGCTTCCTGGTTTGGGCCTATTGCCTACTTCTACAAGCATGACAGGAGAAAAGATTACTCGCCAAGTATCATTTCCTTTTAAGGGTCATGAGGGATTAAAAGGATATGAGATTCACATGGGAGAGACAAAAATGCTGGAGCAGGCAGAACCTTTTGTGGTATTTCCTGATGGTCATACAGATGGTTGTTTCGTGAATCAGAAATGTATGGGAACTTATATTCACGGAATACTGGATAATGACTCTTTCATAAATTACCTGTTGGAACCATATTTAGATAAACTGGATCATTCTGAGATTGATTATCAAGCATATAAAGAAGAACAATATGATAAGCTGGCAGCCCATGTCCGTGCTCATGTGGATGTGCAGAAACTCTATGAAATAATGGGAAGATAATACTTGTTTTAACAGATAAAAATAAGTATTAGGACTACAACAAACAGAAATTCTGCTTTACGGTTTACTGCTGTGGCGATTTGCATGTCATGTGTGTTCAGTTCCCGCTCGTGATCACCGATGTATGGTTTGTAAAAGACTTCGCCAAAGTAATCGTGTGGCCCACCGAAACGGCAATTTAGTATTCCTGCTAAGGCAGATTCTGGCCATCCGGAATTTGGACTTGCATGACAACGACTATATTTAAAGATAAACTGCAGCATTTGCTTCAAATTCTTGCCACTTACCAAAGCCATAAGTAGGGCTGTGAGTCTTGCAGGGATGAAATTGAAAGCATCATCTATGTGGGCAGCCCAGCATCCAAAGTCTTTGTATTTTTTGTTTTGATATCCAATCATGGAATCCAGTGTATTTACCATCTTATAGGTCAATGCTCCTGGTACTCCTAAAAGCAAGAACCAGAAAAGAGGTGCAATCACACCATCACTTAAATTCTCCGCCAAAGTTTCTAGGGCAGCTTTTCGTACTTCCTGTGCTGTTAGGTTTTGAGTGTCTCTTCCTACAATCCGAGCAACTTGTTTTCTTCCTTTTTCCAACGATTCATCTAAAGCTAGGAAAACCCATCGAACCTCGCGGATAAGAGTGGTTCCTGCTAGGCAAAAAAATAGAAGAATAATGCTGACAATAATGTAGAAAAGTGTATTGAAAGCATGAATTAAATAGAGAGATATGGCGGAAATCATAAAAGTCATGACAATGGATAAAACAGCGAAAAATGCGCCTTTCAATAAACGACTGTTCCCCTGGTTCAAATGGCGTTCACCCCATGCAATCCATTTCCCATAATAAACAATGGGATGTGGTAGGCTGGCGGGATCTCCTATTAGAAGATCCAAAATCCATGCAATAACTAAAATAAGTGTATATTCCATTATTTATTCATCCATTTTTTGATGGCATCCAACAATAGTTTGTTTTCTTCAGACGTTTGTACAGCAATACGGAAGAAATGCTCATTTAATCCTTCAAAGTTACTGCAGTCCCGAATGAGTATTTGGTATTCTTTTGCCAGATAATCTTTGAGGTCAGGGGCCTTCCCAAATAGAAGTTGTATTAAAATAAAGTTTGTACAACTTGGCCAGACTTTCATTCCACCTATTTCTTGTAATTCATTTGTTAATTTATCTTTTTCTTGCAATATGTATTGGAGATTCAGTTTGTATTCCTGTTCGTGTTGTAGTAAATAACAACCTGCTTGAATAGCTAGCTGATTTACGCTCCATGGCATACGTTCTTCTGCAATTCGTTTGATGAGCACGGGGTTAGCTGTAAGATAACCTAAGCGTAAACCTGGTATGGCAAATTCCTTCGTAAGGGAATGAATAAGAATCACATTCTCATAATTAAGAATCTCATTAGCTTGTAGTACTGGCTGCTCGGTAAGGCATTCGTAAGATTGGTCGATGATGAAGATTTTATTGTGATTTTCTTTAATGAGCTGTATCAAGAGATTCTTTTCCTGTATGGTACCCGTTGGATTGTTTGGATTACATAGCCAAATCATGTGGCTATCATTAGGAATATCATTTAGGCTAAAGATTGAGTTTACAGAATGGCCATGCATCCGACATGCGTCAGCATATTCGCTGAAAGTAGGCATTAAAACGCAAGAACGACAACCTCGAAAAGCTTGTGCAATGAGATAAATGCCTTCGGTGGCACCATTGCTGATACAGATTGTATTCTGTGGAATACTTAATCGTTTTGCAATATATTCATCCAACGGGGAGGCTGTAGGATTCGGATAATCTGTGATGGAAGGCAGCTTTTCTTGTAGAAAAGCGAAGAGACCAGAGTGGTCCATTCCACCTGGTATATTGGAGCTGAAATCGTGTAATATTTCCTTTCCATACTTATATTTGTCATTTCCGTGGCCAATAACCATATTGCGTACTTATATTTCGAATGCAAAGGTACAAAATTATATATAATTTTTTGTACTTTTGCTGCGGATTTGGAAATCGTGCGATAATAACTTATCCCGATGCAAGGGAATCCGGTGCAAGTCCGGAGCTGTTCCTGCAGCTGTAAGCATCAATCTTTTCATTTATTAAAATGAGAAGAGACACAGGTAGACATAATCAGAAGGCCACTGTTGGCGTACCAATGGGAAGGCAGTTGTCTATTAGGGATGCAAGCCAGAATACCTGCCAAGTTAGCATTAAAGAATGGTTTATTCCCAGGAGTTGGATAAAAACAGCAGCATTTATTCTGATAGCTTGACTGCTTTTCTCGTCTTTAACATGCCTGGGGGTACATTAGTATTGTGTATTTTCAAATTGTGATAAATAAAAAATGATGAAAAGAGTTCTTTTTTTATGTATGATGATGTTTGTTACCTTGTGTGCAAGTGCTCAGAAGACTGCAATTTTGGTAGCTCAGTTTGGTACAAGTAACGCAGAAGGTCGTGAGGCTGCTCTTGATGTCTTGTTTCAAGATATTAAAAATAAATATCCGGATATGGAAGTTAGAGAAGCGTATACTTCTCCTACCATCTGTCGCATTCTTGAAAAACGTGGAATACACAAAGATAATCCTGTTGATGCTTTGCTGAAGTTACATCTGGAAGGATATGAGAAGGTGTATGTACAACCAACTTTTTTACTCGATGGAATAGAGATGAATCTCTTAAGGGAAGATGTAAATCGGGTAGCCAGTTTTTTCAAGGAGGTAAAGGTGGGAGATCCTTTACTTTATACTGTTGATGATTTTAAGAATATGGTCTCAATTCTGAAGGAACGGCTTCCAGCCAAAAATGAAGCTTTGCTGTACGTAGGACATGGTAATGATCGTGCAAGTAATGCCACTTACAGTATGCTGATGAATATGTTGCAGTCAGAAGGCGTGTCTCGATGCTATTTCGGTACAGTGGAGGGATGGCCAGATTTAGACCAGTCTATAGCGCAACTGGGGGGACAGAAGATAAAGAAAGTTGTTTTAATTCCATTTCTCCTTGCGTGTGGTGTACATGCACATGAAGACATTGATGGAGAATGGAAACCAGCATTAGAGAAAAACGGTTATCAAGTAGATGTATTCTTCCATGGATTGGGAGAGGAGGCTGCAGTAAGAGATCTTTTTCTACAGCATTTGAAACAACTAACAAAATAAAATATGAACATAAGAAAATTTTTGTTTTTTTCATTTACAGTCTTGACATCTTCTATCTATGCTCAGTCTGATGATGTATTGAAGACTATAGATTTGAATCCTGTTACTGTTATTGGAACAGGAACTTATCATAAGGCTGATAATTCACCTGTGGCCGTTCAGGTTATTTCTGCAAAAGATTTAAAGGATGCACAAGTGACCAACTTGTCAGATGCTTTGTCACGACTAACTCCAAATATAACCACTCATACCAATGGCCAAGGAACCTTTATCAATTTTAATGGAATGAGTGATAATTATATGCTGATTCTGGAAAATGGTAAAAGGATGAGTGGAGATGACCGTTGGAATAGAATTAGTGTAAGTAATATCAAGCGTATTGAGATTTTAAGTGGTGCAGCAAGTGCCTTATATGGAAGTGAGGCGATTGCAGGTGTTATAAATATTATTACAGACGAGAGCAAGAATCGTGTTGAGGCTTCTAATTTTACTAAATTTAATAGCAAAGGCCGTTTGGATGAAGATATCCACCTAACCATTAATTCTGGTAAGATTAGTAGTTTTACTTCATACAATCACAAAGAAGCGGACAATTGGCAGGTTAATAAATACCAAGCTTTTGATGAAGATGGGAAAGAGGTTTTGAAGTTGACAGGCAGGCCAATGTCTACAGGCTTTAATTCGGAGAATATCAGTGAAAAGTTGGAGTGGACCCTTAGTGACAAGTTGTCTTTCTATGTGCGTGGCAATTATTACGATCACTTGACTGCAAGACCACAAACTGCCACATATTTTACCCAAAAGGCAACAACGGACAAGACTACAGGCGAGAGATCTTATTCCTATACCTCAAAGGCAGCCTATACATATGATCTGCATCACAATTCTTATACTTACGGTGGTGGAATGCGTTGGGTCCCTAACAAGGATGTTCACATCTATTTAGATGTATATAGTGATAATTTCGTCTCTAAATATGCATATTGGCAAACAGTAGAAGAAGAGGCTTATGAAGTTACTCGCAAACGTACACATTATACTAATGAGACTTTGAAAGGTATTTTCCGCCTTAACTCATGGAATAAGTTGTCATCCGGAATAGAGTTGGTTCAAGAGGCACTGAATAGTGAGAGCGATAATATACAGTTTGAAACAACCAATACTTATAATGCCTTTGCTCAGGATGAGATTCAAATGCTGAAAGGTTTGGAGGCAGTGTTGGGTATGCGTTATACTTACAACGCAGGATTTGGTTCTCAGGTTACTCCAAATGCAGGACTTTTCTATCATATCGGTGACTTCCGTTTGCGTGCCAGTTATGCAGGAGGATATAGAACTCCTACGCTTTCACAGCTTTTTGCTACCGATCAGGCAAAGACAAATGCACGTTATACCCTGTCTAATCCAGATTTAAAACCAGAAAAGAATGGCTTTTGGAATGTGAATGCGGAATACAGCAACAATTGGATGAGTATTAGTCTTAGTGGTTATATCAACAATATAAAAAACATGATTAACTATAGGACTTTAACTCAAAGTGAAATTGAAGGTAACAGTCATCTTACTTCACTTTATGAGGAAGGGTGGACTACTATTCGTCAGCGAGATAATATAGATGAGGCTTACTTGAAGGGAATAAATGCAAACGTAAAGTTTATCCTTCCAGCAGGCTTCTCTTTGAGTGGTGGATATAGCTATACCGATTCCAAAGCAAAGACAAAGACGTTGGATACAAAGACACAGGTATATACAGTAACAGAAACTCCTGTGGATAAAAGTGTGAGAGATGTAGCTAATGTCAATGTAACCTGGAATCATTCGTGGGGTGATTATTATCTGAATATAAATCTTAATGGGCACATTCAGGGACAACGATATAGCAGTACTTATGGTTATGCGCCAAAGTATCAGCAATGGGACCTGAATACCCGTCATACTTTCATTTTGCAGCATTTTACTTTGGAACCATGCTTGGGTGTTGAGAATTTATTTAACCAGAGAGATACCACACCTTGGAATTCTAATTTCTCAACCATCAGTCCAGGCAGATCGGTTTATGTAAGTCTGGCATTAAAATTCAAAGACTAAAAAGAAATATGAAAATCTATGTAGCGGGCATTGGCCCTGGCTCTCCAGAAGATATCACACCAGCAGTGCTTCAAGCTGTTAAGGATAGTGATGTGGTCGTGGGATATAAATATTACTTCCAGTTCATTGAACCTTATCTGAATCCAGGTACAGAATGTATAGATACTGGCATGAAGAAGGAGCGCGATCGGGCAGAACAGGCTTTCCTTTTGGCAGAACAGGGGAAGACAGTTTGTGTGATTTCCAGTGGAGATGCAGGTATCTATGGAATGACACCGCTCATTTATGAAATGAAGCTTGACAGAGGCTCTGATATTGAAATTGTTCCACTCCCAGGAATCAGTGCTTTTCAGAAAGCAGCATCTCTTTTAGGTGCACCAATGGGGCATGATTTCTGTGTGATATCTTTGAGTGATCTGATGACTCCTTGGAGCCTTATAGAGAAGCGAACCAAGGCTGCAGCAGCTGGTGATTTTATCACAGCTATTTATAATCCTAAAAGCCATGGGCGCTACTGGCAGTTACATAGAGTAAAGGAAATATTTTCTCAGGAGAGAAATGAAAATAACGTGGTAGGCTATGTTAGGCAAGCAGGTCGTGAGGAACAAACTGTAACTGTTACCACCCTAAAGGATTTTGATCCAGAGGAGGTCGACATGTTTACCATTGTTATTATAGGCAACAGCCAGTCTTATATTTCTGGGGGAAAGTTCATTACTCCTCGTGGATACTATCGTGAACAGTCTGAGGAAGGAAAAAATGTGGGTCAGTCTATTATGATTAAGTCTTTCCAGACTATTCGCAAGGAATTGAAAAATCCAGGTATACCATTATGGAAATTGTGGCCGATGCTTCATGCTATTCACACGACTGCTGATTTTGATATGGAAAACCTGGTATGGATGGATGATGAAGCAACTTCTAAGCTTTTTTTGAAGGTTAAGTCTGGTGAACTGAAGACAATTGTAACCGATGTGACCATGGCAGCTTCAGGAATCAGGAAAGGTGCCTTAGAGCGTTTAGGCATTCAGGTGGTCTGCTACATTAATGATCCCCGTGGTTCGGAGATGGCTAAAAAGTTGGGAATAACTCGTGCACAAGCAGGTATGCGTTTAGCTGCAGAGGAACATCCTAATGCATTATATGTCTTTGGTAATGCTCCTACAGCCTTGTTGGAACTATGTGAGTTAATTATCAAGCAAAAATGTTGTCCTGCCGGTATCATTGGTGCACCAGTTGGCTTTGTTCATGTAGAAGAAAGCAAACATGCTGCAAAGACATTCAAGAATGTCCCTAAGATATTAATAGAAGGCAGAAAGGGTGGTAGTAATCTAGCAGCAACTTTAGTGAATTCTGTCTTGACTTTTGATGATGCGGAACAATTGAGACCAGGAAGAGATGTATAGGTGCACGATTATTGGAATAAGTGATAGGCGAAACCAATGGTTTCCCCCAGAAGTCATGAGAGTGATTTCTCAAGGAAAGATTTTTTCGGGAGGAAAGCGCCATCATGAAATCATGTGTAATTATTTGCCATCCGAATCGACTTGGATAGACATTACTGTGCCACTTTCTCAGGTCTTTGAGCAATATAAAGCATTTGATGACATCGTTATTTTTGCATCAGGTGATCCTTTGTTTTATGGCTTTGCTGCTACAGTTCTTCGTGAGTTACCAGGAGTCGATATGAAAGTTTTTCCTTCGTTCAACTCTCTTCAGCTACTGGCTCATCGCTTGAATCTTCCATATCAGGACATGCATGTTGTTTCCCTTACAGGTCGCCCTTGGAATAAGTTTGATGAGGCTTTAATATCGGGTGAATCCTTTATTGGTTGTCTGACTGATAGGCAAAAGACTCCTCAGACTATTTGGAACAGAATGCAAGAATATGGATATACAAATTATGAGATGTCCGTAGGAGAGAATCTGGGGAATGAAGAAACAGAACGTGTATCTAAATATGAGCATGGGATAGATTATGCAAATCCGAATTGTATAATTCTGCAAAAAAAGACATCTAGAAATCGTCCTTTTGGTATTCCTGAGAGTGAGTTCCATCTGCTGAATGGAAGGACTAAGATGATAACAAAAATGCCTATCCGTTTGTTGTCTCTTTCAATGTTGGATTTACACAACAGGACTTCTTTCTGGGATGTGGGCTTTTGTACTGGAAGTGTGAGTATTGAAGCCAAGTTACAGTTCCCTCATCTGAATATAACTTCGTTTGAGGTCCGTGAAGAAGGACGGGTTTTGATGGAACAGAACAGTAAGAAGTTTGGTGTTCCGGGAATAGAGGTGGTGATCGGTGATTTTCTGGAGGAAGATCTGACAAGATATCCTACTCCTGATGCTGTGTTTATAGGAGGACATGGAGGAAGATTAGTGGAAATGATTGCCAAAATAAAGGAAGTTATGGCACCAAATACATGTATTGTGTTTAATTCTGTCTCAGAAGAGAGTAAAAAAATGTTTGAGGATGGAATTCGTGCTATTGGTCTGCGATTGACTCAGGTTTCTCGTATGGCTTTAGATGATTTCAATCCAATCTATATAATGAAAGCAGAATGATAAAGGTCGAAGCTATAAGTGAAGCCGGAAAGAAGTTAGGCGAAAAGATTCAAAAAGAACTTCTAGTTGAACAAGAGGCCAATGCCATTGTTTTTATAGGGGCATTGGGAATTTGTGTCCGTAGGATTTCCGACTTAATCAAAGATAAGTATACAGATCCTGCGGTGGTTTGTGTTGACTCTACCGGTAAATATGTTATTCCTGTTTTAAGTGGTCATATCGGAGGAGCCAATAAGCTAGCAAAAGACATTGCAAGAATCACGGGTGGAGAAGCTATCATTACTACTCAGAGTGACAATACAGGACTCTGGGCGTTGGATACATTAGCTCAAGAATATGGCTGGGGAGTTTCTAATCTTTCCCGGCAGGAGATGAATCAGGCTATATCTGCTTTTGTGAATAAAAAACCAGTTGCATTGGTATTGGAATGCAGTGACAATGGAACAGAATATCTGGAAGAGACTTGTCCTGCTCATGTGAAGTTGTTTCATAGCATGACTGCTTATGGATTGGAAAAGGGTCAATTTGAATTGTTGATTTTGGTTAGTTCACGTCTATATGCTAATGTTGGCATTCCTGTTCTTCAGTATTATCCACGTTGTTTGCATTTAGGAGTTGGCTGTCAGAAACAGGCTCCAAAAGAGATTGCATTCCAACTTCTCGACGAGATTGTTGAGCTAGGATTTTCTCCAGAATCTATTGCAACTATAAATAGTATAGAATTGAAAAAAGAAGAGCCTTTGCTGAAAGAATTGGAAAGGGCTTTGCCTCAGGCAGAACTATGTATTTATTCTTCACAGGAATTAGCAGAAATAGAAATACCGAATCCTAGTGAAAAAGTATTCCAGGTAACAGGATGCTATGGTGTTGCAGAATCATCAGCGCTGGCTTCTTCAAATCAAGGTGTTTTAGCAGTAGAGAAGCAGAAGGGATGTTATATTAAGGATGAAGACAAAGCTTACTATACATTTGCTTTGGCCGAACCTCAAAAGAAACATGGACATATAGAAATTGTCGGAGCAGGTCCTGGCGATCCTGATCTGGTTAGTGTGCGTGGAAGAAAGTTCTTGGAGAAGGCAGACCTTATTCTATATGCGGGAAGTCTGGTTCCTCGTGAATTGACTTTTTGCGCAAAGGCTGGGGCAACTGTCCGATCATCTGCCGATTTGGATTTGGAAGAACAGTTTGCTCTCATGAAGGAGTTTTATGACCAGGGAAAATTGGTTGTCCGTTTGCATACCGGTGATCCGTGTATTTATGGTGCCATTCAGGAACAGATGGCATTCTTCGATAAATACGAAATGGATTATCATATTACCCCAGGTATATCTTCGTTTTTGGCAGCAGCAGCAGAATTACGTAGCCAGTTTACAATACCAGAACGTTGTCAGACAATAATCTTAACCCGCGGAGAAGGTCGAACTCCAATGCCAGATAAGGAAAAACTCCATATGCTGGCTCAGCATCAGAGCACAATGTGTATTTTCTTGAGTGCCAGTATTGTTGAACAAGTTCAACGTGAGTTGCTAGAAGGAGGCTATGCACCAGAAACTCCAGTGGCAGCATGTTATAAGCTTACTTGGAAGGATCAACGTATTTTTCGAGGTCAGTTGAAAGATCTAGTAAAGATAGTCAAAGAGAATAACCTAACGCTAACAACAATGATTGTTGTTGGTGATGCTATAGATAATCGTGAGGGATTAAGTAAATTATACGACGGTCATTTTACTCACTTGTTCAGAAAAGGGAAAGAATGATACTCATTTTTGGTGGTACAACAGAAGGTCGTATGGCTGTAGATGTCTGTGAACAGGCAGGAAAGCCATTTTACTATTCTACTAAAAGCGCATTGCAAGAGGTAGAGTTACACTATGGTGTACGACTGACAGGAGGGCGTACCGCCGAAGAAATGAAGTTATTCTGCCAGAATCATGATGTACAGTGTATTATTGATGCTGCCCATCCATTTGCAGAAACATTGCATCGGGAAATAGCAAGTGTAGGTTTACCAGTTATTCGCGTTCAACGCTCTTTTGGATCCCATAGAGAAAATGTAATCTACTGTTCCGACTATCAGGATGCCATAAATAAGTTGGATGCACATTCTCCTCAATGTCTATTGGCCTTGTCGGGAACTAATACCATAGCAAAGCTAGCAGACTATTGGAAAAAGCATAAAACCCTCTTTCGTATTCTTAATCGTTCGGAGAGTATTGACTTAGCCTTAAAGAGCAAATTCCCTACGAGTAATTTGTTGTTTTATCCGGAGAACATGATTCTTCCTTCTTTGGAAGAAGAGAAGCAGATGATGACTTCGGTAGGATGTGATGCAATTCTTACTAAAGAAAGCGGAGAAAGTGGGGGCTTTGATGCCAAAGTTGGAGCTGCCATAGATTTAGGGTTGAAAGTGTTTGTAATAGAGCATCCTGCTCTACCTCAGAATTGGCAATATGTTACAGGAAAATATGGTCTGAGGAGAGTCATCGAAAAACTTGTCCCCAATTTTTTCCCTTTGAAGACAGGTTATACTACAGGAGCCTGTGCTACAGCTGCAGTGAAAGCAGCCCTTCTTTCATTATTGTCCGATGACGTTCCTGAGGAAATTAGTTTTGCTCTCCCTGATGGGGAAATCATGACAATTCCTGTTTCATTGGAAGAAAAGGGAAAAGCTTCGGTGGTTAAAGATTTTAGCGATGATCCTGATGTTACAAAGGGATGTAAGATTACGGCATGTATAACCCCTGGCACACATGGCATTAGGTTTATAAAAGGTGAAGGCGTTGGAACTGTTACATTACCGGGGCTAGGAATACCTATCGGTGAACCTGCAGTAAATCCAACACCTAGAAAAATGATTACATCTGAAATTCGGTCACTTTCTTCTGCAGATTATGATGTGATGATAGAAGTAGAAGGAGGAGAGGAATTAGCGAAGAAAACCTTTAATCCCAAAGTGGGTGTCTTAGGAGGAATTAGCATTATAGGAACGTCAGGAATTGTTTCACCACTCTCACACGAAGCTTTTATCCAAAGTATTAGTAAAGAAATTGAAGTGGCTAAAGCTATAGGATGTCAGGAAATTGCCTTAGTGTCAGGATTAAAAAGTGAGGAAGCATTGAAAAAGGATAGAGATATCCGTTGTATTCATTATGGTAATTTTATTGGAGAATCCTTAAAATCCGCTCATAAGATAGGAATAAAAAAGGTGGTTTTGGCTATTATGATAGGTAAGGCTGTAAAACTTGCCGAGGGACACTTGAATACCCATTCACATAAGGTGGTGATGAATAAGTTTTTTTTAAAGCAATTGGCTGGTTCTGATGCGTATAAGATTGACCAAATTACCATGGCAAGGGAACTGTGGGGAATCATGCCTCCTGCATTTTTTGAAGAGATAAAGAAATTGTGCCATAAACATTGTAGAACTGTTTTCCCTGCAGGAGAACTTGAAATAAGACTGATATGCGACAATCCTCAATAATGCTTATGCTCATTTTGAGCATTCCTCTGTTGGCTTTGCTGAACCTAACTGTAGGTTCTGTTGCCATTCCTGTTAAGGAAGTATTCAACATTCTGTTTGGAGGTGATACTTCAAATGATGTATGGACAAATATCGTTATGATGACACGTTTGCCTCAAACGATGACTGCCATTGCTTGTGGTGCGGGTTTAGCTGTAGCTGGTCTGGAAATGCAGACTGTATTTCATAATCCATTGGCAGGTCCTTCAGTTCTGGGTATCAGCAGTGCAGCTAGTTTAGGTGTTGCTTTTGTTGTCCTACTTTCTGGTACATTAGGAGGAGGTATCATGACCCAGTTTGGTTTTTTTGGAAATACCGCTCTAACTTTGGCTGCAATTATAGGAGCATTGTCTGTAATGGCAATTATTGTCTACCTTTCTCAACGTGTGCAAGGAAATGTTACCTTGCTTATTGTTGGTGTAATGATTGGCTATATTGCAAGTGCTATTATTGGTGTTCTAAAATACTTTTCAACAGAAGAAGATATACGTGCTTATGTAATTTGGGGATTAGGATCTTTTGCTCGTGTTACCGGTGGACAAGTGTATGTGTTTGTTGGATTGATGACAGTACTTTTACCGCTTTCTATGTTACTGGCAAAACCTTTGAACATGCTTCTTCTTGGAGAGCAATATGCTTTGAATTTAGGTCTTAACATCCGTAAAACACGGTTGATGATTATTTCTTCAGCGGGAATTCTGACGGCAATAGTTACAGCATATTGTGGTCCAATCATGTTTTTGGGATTAGCCGTTCCACATATTTGCAGGGGACTCTTTAAGAAATCAGATCACCGTATATTACTTCCTTCTACCTTGTTTTGTGGTGCAAGCCTTGCGCTATTATGTAATTTGATTGCGCGTTTACCTGGATTTGAGGGAGCTCTTCCTATCAATTCTGTCACTGCATTGATAGGTGCTCCAGTAGCATTGTGGGTATTGCTCAAAAGAAAACGTTGAAATTATTGAGGAAGTTCTCAAAACCTTTCTCTGCCCAATACCAATGTGTATAGCCTGCAATAACGTTTTTGTAGCGATAAATGGATGTTGCTACTTCTTTACCTTTAGCCGATAATTGGTTCTGGGTAATTTGTATTTCTGAGTTGGCATTTTCCTTTACTTCCGAATAGTGAAATTCGTGCCCTTTGAGGGTATCATTATCGGTAGATATACATCTGTAACCTAAATGTAGATGAGCGTTCTCCATGGTTGCTAAGAAAGGAAATACATCGCACATTGCATAGCTCTTTCCATCTATGGAGATGCTATTTGTCAGATACATCATTCCTCCGCATTCAGCAAATGCAAATCCCCCTTGTTCAACATATTGATGTATAGAGTGGCGCATGGAAGCATTCTGTTCCAGCGTTTCTGCAAAGAGTTCTGGATATCCTCCCGGAAGATATAACATGTCACATTTAGGTAGCTCCTGATCAGAAAGTGGTGAAAAGAAAACAACTTTCCCACATACTTTCATGGCATCTATATTGGCACGATAAGTAAAATTAAATGCTTCGTCTTTTGCAACAGCTATAATCATAAAGCTAGTAATTTATCTATATTTACATGTTTTTCTATTTCTTCTGCCGCTAGCTGTATAAGGTTTTCCATTTCTTGCTTAGCTGTGATAGTTAATCCAAGATGTCTACTCGGAATGGAAAGAGAAGGATTTCTCTGCATATAACCTAGACTAGTAACACCTGCGTCCTCACATGCCTGTTCTAGATAAGAATAGTGACTATCACTGGCTACCATGTTAAAGACAACACCTGCTAGTTTTATCTCTGGATGAAAATTCTTGAAGCCATAAATTAATGGCGCTACTGAGTAGGCAACCGACTTTGCGTTTACTAAGAGTATAACGGGAGTATCCAGAAGAGTTGCAATTTCTCCACTGGAACCTTTACTTTTGTCATATCCGTCGAATAGTCCCATAACTCCTTCTACTATACTGATATCTGCATTTGATGAATAATGGGAAAATAGTTCACAGACATGTTTTTCAGATCCTAACCAGGTGTCAAGATTTACAGATTCTTGCCCACTAGCTGCAGAATGAAAAAGAGGATCAATGTAATCTGGACCGCATTTGAACGGCTGAACATTGTATCCTCTTTTTGTCAACGCGCGCAGTAAACCCATAGTGAAGGTTGTCTTTCCACAGCCGGATGAGGTCGCACCAATCAAAAAAGATTTCATTCTACTTTTTATTTGATTAACTTATAAAATTTTGGTTGGTAGTTAGGCAATATCTCTGGATGAAAAGCTTTTGCAAAATCAGCAAGGACAAAGTGCGGCTGAACACCAGCTAGTTCGCGGTAAGGGGTCTGTGCTAAATTACAGAAAATGACTTTCTGATTTTTATAAGCATTCATTGTGGCATAGCGTGCATCCTCATTCGCAAGTACATCTAGTGTAAAATCTCCATCAAAACTGCTGTCAATTTGCCAGAATTCTGCATTGATTCCTTGTGCATAGACAGCTTCAAAATCCAAGGTTGTACCACCAGAATCTTCGTTGTCTTTTAAAATATAGTCTGCACCAGCATCCTTAAATATTTGGGCCATGTAGCTTTTCCCGCCAACCACATACCAACCGTCACGAATTTGTCTTCCTGAGATGACGGTAGGACAGTTCAAAGAGTCTGTTTTGATTTCTTCCTTTAAAGTCAGATACTTCTTCTCTATATCTGCAAATACAGCATTTGCACGACGAGTTTCACCAGTAAGGAGGCCGATGAGTTTAATCCATTCTGCCTGTCCTAAAGGATCAACTTCTTTATAGCCGTGGTGGCTTATCAATGGAATTCCACACTCTTTCAAAGCTTCAAATCCGCCATGTTTGCTGGCGGATACAAAAATATACTCAGGCTGAGTGGCTATGATGGTTTCCAAATCGAAGTTTCCTTCTTTTCCTATCTTGACCGTTGTTCCTTCTTTCATCTGCTGTCTCATCTTTGGACTAAACAAATTTTTAAGGGAGTTCATTCCAACGATACGGTCTTCCAATCCCAGAACTTCGAAGTTTCCTAACTGAAGAGCTGTGGTACAGATAAATTTGGTTGCAGGCTTTGTGATGATTAATTCTTCTGCCTTTGCATGCTTTACTGCAGGATCGGGATTGCTGATACTTACGTGAATCCCATCTTCCTGATAACTTACCTTTAAGCCCTTGGCATAGAGAATCTCCACAGAATCAGAGAATTCCTCAGCATGTGCTAAAATAGAATCATGTTGTTGGAAAAGTGCATCTGCAGAGATGTAACTGTTTTGATCTTTCTGGCTTCCAGAGCAGGAAGCCAGAAAGATACAAGCTAGTATCAAGAATCCAATAAATTTTGGAGTGTTCATCATTATTCTTCTGGGAACATAGAGTGATAGTACTCGTCAAGCGCTTCATCAGCAATTGCGTTGGCAGTATGGTTCATCCAAATGTTACGTACACCAGGAACCTCTAACAAACCGTACATAAGGATACTCTCATTTTCATTCAGATTATAGCCCTTGTTGCGGAAGAATTCAAACCAGCTATTGTCTTCGCTTTCAGGATCACTTTCATCCCAGTATTCTGCACCAACTCCACCCATGTCATTGTGAGCGTGGTCACCTGCGATAGACATAAGAGGATGTAGATATACCATACCGTTCTGAATGCCATTTTCTTCCATTCTCTCCCAAACATTCTGCTTGTAGTTGTCTGGCATATCTACAGTTCCAACATAGTAATTTGGGTTAATAGCCTGTAGAGCCTCTTCCAGCTGAGTATAACGGATATTTGCTGAATAAGTGTCATAGTCATTAGGATTACCATGACCCATGAATGCAACTACACCCTTCTTTGCCTTTTCACCATAAGCTGCATTCAAGGCATTTGCTACAGCTGGAACATCTGTGTCAACGTCTGTAAGCAGTGGAGCACCCAGACGCAAAGTAACCTTTGACAAATATGTGTCATCCAAATCGCCCAGATAGTTGTTGGCAAAGTCCTTTATGTAGTTAATGACACGTGTAAACTCCTCACCAGGGATAACCTGAAGAGACTGTACTAAAATCTCATCATATTGTGCAGAACCAAATGCATGCAGCCAGAAGTTAGGTGCATAATAGTTACGAACCTGAGCACCATCAGCTTTGTGCTCACCAGCAGCTGCACGGTTGATACAGATTGCGGAACTGTAAGAAACGAAAACGTCATATCCCTTAAAACGAGAATCTGCTTCGTAAGCAGCTTTTGTGCTGTCAAAAGCATCGAAAGCCTGCTGCCAGGTAGAACCAAATGCAACCAGAAGAATAGCCTTCTTGTTTCCGCTCTTTTTCTTCTGTGCCTGAACCTCTTGGTCTACTGCAGTTTGGTACTTGGTGTAATTGTTCCCTGGATCATCGTCATCAGAACAAGATGCGAATGTAAATGCAGTAGCTGCTACAGCAACCATTGCAATCAAAAGTGATTTAATCTTCATCGTAGTTATCTTTTTTAGTTGATAAATGTTTAATTCTTTTTCCTGTATTATATTTTATGCTAAATGTTGCGTAGAAAGTGGTACCAGAAGTGGTGGTTCCTAAATGATAATGGAGTGGAGTCCTGTCAACATAATTAAAAATGTTATCAATACCTAGTTCCAATTTATAGCTGATATCTTTTTTCGCTTTTCCTAAATCATGAGTTGTGGAAAGACGCCAGATTTGGAATGCTTTTCCGTTTCCATCATTTTGATAATAACGTAAACTGCTACCACGAGTGTGAAGACCTGCAGTTAATTTATAAGCAGGAGAAAAGCGATGATTCCAACTCACAAAGGCATTCCATTTGTGATGTGCCATACCATCAATAGTCACTTCATTTAGTCTATTGTGTTTTGCATCATAGATGTGAGCTTTTGTATCAAGGTATGAATAGTTCCCTCCGGTCGATAATTCAGAAGAAATCTGGTAGCTTAAGTTCACGTCAATGCCATATGTTTTTGCATCTTCCATGTTTTTGTACATACGAGGAATGATCTCAGAACTGCCATCTCCCCAGAATTGAGTGGATCCAACAGGAATTTCACTAACGGGAATATTCACAAGGGTAATCATATCTTCCAGTTTATTCACGTACCCTGTAACCGATGCAGTTAGTTTCTGATTTCTGTATTCCAATCCTGTAGACCAATAGTTACTGGTTTGTGCTTTTAGGTTTTCATTACCCATATAGAAATAGGTCTTGCTGCCCATCTGCCTCAAATAGCGATAATGCAACTCTTTAGGGGTAGGGGTCTTGAATCCTTGGCTCCAGCCCATGCGAATTCTGAAATCACCTAAAGAAATCATGCTACTGATTTTAGGAGTTGCTTTAAAACCAAAGGCTCCGTTTTGGTTCAGTCGGATTCCGGCTGTAAGATTGAACCAGCGCAATAGATTAAACTCATCTTGGGCATAAATAGAGGCTGTCCAATCACTTGCAGTACCAGTATTTACACGCATTGGCGCATTTAAATAATCGTAACGGAATTCGCCACCTATATTTAATGTGTTTTCGGCAGGCAGGTAAAATATACCTTTTAATGTGGCAAGGGTACGTTGCTGGTCACTTTGTAAGTTTTTCTGTCCAGCAAAATAAGGGAAATAATTAGTAAATTGCCCATTAGGATCATACCCATCTTCCAATGTCGTGTCGGTATATTTGTAAAAGTATGCATGCTTGTTCCAGTCTACATCAAAAGTGATGTAATCTGTCTGGTTTAATTTTAATTGTCCTCCTGCTGATGCATTGGCATTTCTATACATCAAGTCATAAGTATAAACATCACAGCTAGGATAATTTCCATCGGTAGGGCGATAAATGCGCTTTCCGTAGATCCAACCTTCTGCATATAGGCTTAATGCATTGGAAAAATCATAAGAAAGGCGTTCGCTAATCTGCCAATTGGTATACTGATTTACAGTTTTGTTTTTACTGTCATGAACGATTGTTCCTTCAGTATGTTCTTCCGATGTGTTTTGCCAGCCATCTGTATGTTGCATCTGGAAATTGGTATAACTGGTAAGTTTCCCATATTTTAAAGAGATGCCATTGTGCTGTCTGAAATCATTGAAAGAGCCATAACGAGTGGTGTTTTCGAGATAGATGCCAGAATCTGTATGTTTTTTTGTGATGATGTTTATTACGCCTGCTATAGCATCACTTCCATAGAGTGCACTCTGGGCTCCTTTCACAATTTCTATTCTTTCCACATTATGTGGGTCTATCAGGCCTAGGTCGTTTTCTCCACCGTTATCGCCATGAAGGCGTTTCCCGTCTACTAAAATAAGAATGTAATTATTACCTAATCCGTTTAACTGGAGTTGACTGCCCATGTCGCCTTCGTTAAAGGCAAAAGAGGCTGTGAGGCCACCAAGAATTTCTTCCAATGACTTACCTCCATAACTTTCAATGGCTTTCCGTGAAATGACCTCAGTCTGCACGGGTACGTCTTTCAACAGATGTTGTGTTCCTGTTCCGGTAACAACAACCTCTGGCAATGTATATTGCTTATCTTGAGCAGATACAGCAAGACAGCTCATGATGAAAATGAGCGATAAAATATGTTTCACTTTTCGTGGATATAATTTGTTTCCAGAACCCCAATCTCCTGGGATGGTTCTTTCTTAATATATGGTTTAAGAAGGTATTCTGGCTTGTCTTTAACCTAACGGCCTTCCCGCTTTCGCAGTGACACATGGGGTGCTAGATTATGGGTATAAGACTTACAGCTGCAGGAACAGCCCAGGTTTTACACCTGATTCCCTTTCACAGGTTACAGTTTGTACCCTGTTTCAAAAACCGATGCAAAGTTATATCTTTATATAATAATGACAAAATAAATATAGTAGAAATAATTAATGGATGAAGGAAAAGGAAGATTGTTTAGCTAATATGTTACGCTATGTGAAGAAAGCAGATGTCCGTCTTGACGGACTTTTAATACAGGAATCTGAGTGTCGTTTAATACAATAATCGAGTTGAAATTTTGTGTAATTAGAAGAAATGTCCTACATTTGCAAAAGAATTGCATTTTTTTAACCAAATAAAAATTACTATGAAATTTAAGATGTTCGCAGCTTCTGTAATGCTGTTGGCTTGTGCTTCTTCCATGCAGGCACAGGTTAAATTACAGGCTGACAATGTTGATGAGGTCTTGAAGGCCATGACATTGGAGGAAAAGGCTACACTGCTCGTAGGTTATAGCCGTGCTCAGTCAACTGAGACTAATAATGGTTTGTTGGGCCAGCACGCAGACTTGGTTCCAGGTGCTGCTGGTATGACTCGTCCTATCGATCGCCTGGGCATTCCTGCCACAGTATTGACTGATGGCCCTGCAGGTGTACGTATCAGCCCAACCCGTCCTGGTACTTCTGATACTTTCTATTGCACCGGTTTCCCTGTAGGTACTCTTTTGGCTTGTACTTGGAACCAGGAGTTGGTAGAAGAGGTAGGACATTCTATCGGTAACGAGGTGTTGGAGTATGGTAATGACGTATTGCTGGCTCCAGGTATGAACATTCACCGTTCTCCTCTTTGCGGTCGTAACTTTGAGTATTATTCAGAGGATCCTGTTGTAGCTGGTAAGATTGCTGCTGCATATGTTCGCGGTATCCAGAGCCAGGGTGTAGGTACTTCTATCAAGCACTTCGCTGTAAACTCACAGGAAACCAACCGTACTTTTGTTAACGAGGTTGTTTCTCAGCGTGCTCTCCGTGAGATCTATCTGAAAGGTTTTGAAATTGCTGTTAAGGAGTCTAATCCTTGGACAGTAATGTCTTCTTACAATCAGGTTAATGGTGAGTTTGCTCAGCAGAGCAAGGGCTTGCTGACTACCATTTTGCGTGATGAATGGGGCTTCAAGGGTATTGTAATGACCGACTGGGGTGCTAAGGAAGGTACTGTAAAGGCTGTTATCGCAGGTAACGACTTGATGGAACCTGGTAACCAGACTGAGATCAACCGCATCATTGCTGCTATGAAGGATGGTTCTCTCCCAATGGCTGACGTAGATCGCAACGTAAAGCGCATGTTGCAGTACATCGTTCAGACTCCACGCTTCAAGGGTTATAAGTTCTCTAACAAGCCTGATTTGAAGGCTCATGCTGCTGTTACCCGTCAGGCTGCTCTGGAAGGTATGGTATTGCTGAAGAACAATGATAACACTCTGCCTTTGAAGGACGTGAAGACTGCTGCTGTATTCGGTATCACTTCTTATGACTTCATTGCTGGTGGTACTGGTTCAGGTGATGTAAACAAGGCATATACCGTTGATTTGATGGAAGGTTTGACCAATGCTGGTATTCAGGTTACTGAAACAACCAAGGATCTTTATCTGAAGTACAAGGCATACGGTGAGGCTAAGGCTGCTGCAAATTCAGCTGGTCGTCGTTGGGGTAAGGCTCTTCTTCCAGAAATGGAGGTAACCCGTACCTTGATTGACAAGGAGGCAAAGGTTGCAGATATCGCATTCATCACATTGGGCCGTCAGGCTGGTGAGGGTGCTGACCGTCACGAGGCAAACGACTTCAACCTGACCGATCAGGAGCGTCAGATGCTGATCGACGTAACAGAGGCATTCCACTTCTTGGGTAAGAAGGTTGTTGTTATCCTGAACATGGGTAATGTATTGGAGACTGCTTCTTGGAAGGGCCTGCCAGATGCTATTCTGTTGGCATGGCAGCCAGGTCAGGAAGGTGGTAACTCTGTAGCTGACGTGCTGACTGGTAAGGGTAACCCTTCTGGTAAGTTGACCATGACTTGGCCTATCGCTCTGGCTGACGTTCCTTCTACCAACAGCTATCCTAACGTAAAGGCTGCTGCTCCTCAGATGAGATTTGGCCGTGGTCCTCAGGCTCCTGTTGAGTTCACAGACTATACTAAGCACATTGAAGGTATCAATGTAGGTTACCGTTACTTCAACACTAACAATGTAGAGGTATCTTACCCATTCGGTTTCGGTTTGAGCTACACTACCTTCAGCTATAGCAAGCCAGTTGTTAAGCCAACTAAGGACGGTTTCACTGCACAGATTACTGTAACCAATACCGGTAAGGTAGCAGGTAAGGAAGCTGTTCAGCTGTACGTTGCTGCTCCTGCAGGTGGTTTGGAGAAGCCAGCTCAGGAATTGAAGGCATTTGGTAAGACTAAGGAGTTGCAGCCAGGTGAAAGCCAGACTCTGACCATGAACGTAACTGCTTATGGTTTGGCATCATATAATGAGGCTACCCAGTGCTGGGAGGCTCCAGCTGGTAACTACACCGTTAAGTTTGGTGCAAGTGTAGAGGATATCCGTGCTACTGCTCCATTCAAGTTGGCTAAGTCTTTCTCTGAGCAGTGCCATGACGTAGTTAAGCCTGATATGGAATTGTAATAGAAAAATATATAATTGATTAAAAGCGGGGAAAGATTTTCGTATCTTTCCCCGCTTTTTGTTTTTTTCTCATTATCTTTGCAATCTAGATTAATGATTACTACCGTTATGAAGAAATTGTACTTTTTCGTTTTGCTTTTCTTTTCATTGCTTTATACTCTTCCTTCCAAAGCGCAATTGAGTGTCAAGCATGGCATTAGCGGTGGTCTTATTATGAAGGAACTGGAGATAGAAAAAATAGGATCATTTGACTCAGAGATTAGCAGACAGGGATGGTTTGCAGGACCAACCTTGGAGATTGGCTTGCCTTTGGGAATTAAAGTTGATGGTTCTGTTCTGTATACTCATCATGAGCTGGAATGTGGCTCTGAAAAAGTTGGGAAAAACTACATAACTATTCCGTTGAATTTAAAATTGTGTATTGGATTACCTAAAATGTTGGCCTTCTATTTATCTGGTGGCTTTCAGTTTGATAACCAATTAGGCGAAGATGATAAATCATTGATTTCTGTCAATGGAGAAATTTTTCGATGCAACAAAGACAATAGGAGCTGGAATGTGGGTGCAGGCTTGCGCTTGCTTAACCGTCTTCAGTTAGGAATAACTTATAATATTTTAGGTAAGGAAAAGGACGAAGACTTGTCCGATAATAATTTTGATTACCGTAAAAATTCCTGGCGTGTAGGATTGACTATGCTTTTCTGATTCCATGCAATATGCAGATGTAATACTTCCTTTGGCTTTAGCCGACTGCTATACATACTTAATTCCATCGGAATTTCAGGGTAAGGTAGGGGTCGGTTACCGTGTTATTGTTCCATTTGGGCAGAAGAAAATATATACTGCTATCGTGATTCGCATTCATGATGACGCACCTGAAAATCTTGAGATAAAGTCTATTTTGGAAATGGTGGACGACCATTCCATATTATTACCACAGCAACTGAAACTGTGGCAATGGATTGCAGAATACTATATATGTACTTTGGGTGATGTCTATCGTGCCGCTTTACCAACAGGGTTGAAACTGGAAAGTGAAACAAAGGTGGTACTAAATCCCGATTTTGAGGCTGATTCTCCTTTGACTCTTCGTGAGCAGAAAATATGGGACATATTGTATTCAAGACAGGAACAGACGGTGCTGCAGATTCAGAAGGCTGTAGGTATCAAGAACGTGCTTCCTGCAATACATTCTTTGTTGGAAAAGCAGGCAATCTTTTTAAAAGAAGAGGTTCGTAAAGCCTATAAGCCAAGAATAGAGGTTCGAGTTCGTTTGGCACATGAATCCGAAATCTTGTCAAATGCAGGCTGGGCAGATATAATAGAATCAAGATTAGAATCTTTGGAAAGAGCGAAGAAACAGCAAGAGCTTTTTCTAAAGTATCTAGAGATGGCTCAATTCGATTCTTTTGAAGAGCATGCAACTGTTTGCCCTGTCTCTCGGCAGGATTTACTGAAACAATCTGATGTTAGTCCAGGTGTCTTAAAAGGTTTGATAGACAAGAGTATCCTGGAATTGTATTCTTACGAGGTGGGACGTCTGGCTTTGGGAACAGATGAAAAGATACATCTAAAGACTTTGTCTGCTGCTCAGGCTCAAGCGTATAATAGAGTGTTAAATGCTTTCTCTCAAAAGGATATATGCTTGCTACATGGCGTAACATCAAGTGGAAAGACTGAAGTCTATACACATCTTATCCAGCAGGTTTTAGAGGCAGGAAAACAGGTCTTGTATTTGCTCCCAGAAATAGCACTGACAACCCAGTTGACCGAACGATTGTGTAAGGTGTTTGGGGCTCGTGTGGGGGTATATCACTCAAAGTATCCTGATTCTACACGTGTTGAAATCTGGCAGAAACAATTGTCGGATCATCCATATGATATTATTCTAGGGGTACGTTCCAGTGTATTCCTTCCTTTCCAGCGGTTGGGGCTTGTAATTATAGATGAGGAACACGAAAACAGCTATAAACAGCAAGACCCTGCACCAAGATATCATGCTAGAAGTGCAGCTCTTGTTTTAGCCAGCCAAAGTAGAGCTAAGACTTTATTAGGAACAGCAACTCCTAGTATAGAGAGCTATTACTATGCGCATCAAGGGAAATATGCATATGTCCCACTTCAAGAACGTTACCAAGGAATTGAGCTTCCTGAGATACAAGTGGTTGATGTCAAAGAACAACGGAAAAAGAAATACATGAATGGCCCTTTTTCGGCTCCGCTTTTAAGTTGTATGCGACAGGCTCTAGAAAAGAAAGAGCAAGTTATTCTTTTTCAGAACAGAAGAGGATTTGCTCCAATGGTGGAGTGTAAGGTTTGTGGCTGGGTTCCAAAATGTAAATTCTGTGATGTGAGTTTGAGCTATCACAAAGGTTTGCGTCTGCTAACTTGTCATTATTGCGGATATACCATACAACAGCCACAGATGTGTCCGGCATGTGAAAGTAAGGAAGTTGTTAACCGTGGTTACGGAACAGAACGGATAGAGGACCTCATACAAGACATCTTCCCAGATGCAAAGATTGCCCGAATGGACTTGGATACGACTAGAACAAGATCTGCATATGAAAAGATTATCTGTGATTTCCAAAAAGGAGAGACAGATATCTTGATTGGAACTCAGATGGTTACTAAAGGACTTGATTTTGATAATGTGAGTGTTGTGGGTATCCTAGATGCTGACATGATGATGAATTACCCAGATTTCAGGTCTTATGAAAAAGCATTTCAGATGATGGCTCAGGTCTCAGGACGTGCAGGTCGTCATGGCCATCGAGGATTGGTGATTTTGCAGGCGCGTAATGTTGACTTGCCTATCATAAATCAAGTTGTTGCGAATGATTATGCCGGTATGTATGATCATCAATTGGCTGAACGCGAGGCATTTCGATATCCTCCCTTTTATCGTATGATAAATGTTTACATGAAACACAGAGAAGAAGAAGAGGTAGAGAGTGTTGCACAGTGGATGGCTGTGCAGTTGCGGAAAATGTTTGGTACAGAACGTGTACTTGGGCCTGACAAGCCTGTTATATCTAGAATCCAGAATTTGTATATCCGAAAAATTGTGCTAAAAATAGAAGTAACAGCACCTATGCAAAATGTCCGCAAGGGGTTAAAGACAGTTTTGCAACTGGCATGTAGTAATAATCGTTCCTTGCAGGCATATTGCGATGTGGATCCACAGTAAGGATTCTATTTTTTCAGTTCAGGATAAGCTATTCTAGTGTGATAGATTATTTTAAGTTTTTCCTTGAAAACTTCTTTTGCAACAGCAATATCCTTAAACGTGATAGGACATTCTTTAAAATATCCATCGTTCATTTGTCCATCAATAATCTTGTCAACAAGATTACCAATGGTCTCTTCTGTATATTCTGGTAATGAACGTGAGGCTGCCTCTACAGAATCTGCCATCATAACAATAGCATGTTCTTTTAGAAATGGATTTGGACCAGGGTATTGAAAAGAAGCTTTGTCAACCTCTTCTTCTGGGTGCTCATTCCTGTATTTTATATAGAAGTATTTGGTAACGCCTGCCCCATGATGAGTAACGATAAAGTCGGTAATGTCCTTTGGTACTGAGTATTTTTGTGCCAGACTAAGACCATCTTGGACATGATTTATAATAATCTGTGCGCTCTGTTTCTCGTTGAAGGCAGAATGAGGGTTGTTAATACCTGCAGCTTGATTTTCTGTAAAGAATACTGCATTGTTAATTTTTCCTACATCATGATAAAGGGCGCCGGTTCGGACCAGTTGTGTTTTAGCTCCAATTTTCTTTGAAACTTCTGCAGCTAAGTTGGATACCTGCATACAATGCTGAAAAGTGCCAGGAGCAATTTCGGACATCTTCTGAAGCAAAGGTGCGCTGATGTTGGATAACTCGATAAGAGAAACGTCGCTTGTAAACTTAAAGATTTTCTCGACAAAATACAGCAATGGGTAGGTAAACAAAAGGAATATACCATTGAGGCAAAGATATTTGTACATGTCAATGTCCATCTTGGATAAATCATTCTCATGAATCATTTCAAATCCAAAATAAAACCCAATACTTGCAATGGTTATCATGAATGCAGCATTGATGAGCTGGGAGCGTCTTGATAATTCTCGTAATGCCATGATACTTACAAGACCAGCAACAATTTGCAGCAAAATAAATTGATAAGGATATTTAAGCGCAATCGAACTTAACAATGAGATACATACGATAGATGTAAATGCAGTTCGGGAATCCAAGAAAATACGTATCATCATTGGTGCCATAGCATAAGGAATGATGTATACACTGAACCAGTTGCTTCTTACGAATAGGTTTGTAAGAATCGGGAACCCAATTGTAAGCAGAAAAAGAAGAAAGACTTTTGGTAATTCTGTAAAATAGTCGTTTCGGAACAATGTGATATATAGAATGAAGAGACCTATGATTGCCGCAACAAAAATTATTTGTCCCAGGAGAATCCACTGGTGAAGTGATTGGGAAGAGTTTCTTCTTTCATTTTCTCTTCTCCATGAGTCCAACATGTTATAGATTTGAGAAGTAACAACTTCACCTCGGTCCACTATCTTTGTTCCTGCAACAACCATTCCTGCTGTTTCCGAAATGCTGGCAAGAAGATCTTCTCGTACTTCCTCTGTACGATTTGTGTCGTAAAAGAGATTAGGCTGAATGATATCGGCTAAATTACATTTTTGCAAAGCTGCTTTATTTAGGTGAAGCGAGTCTGTACTCATCATCACTTCGTATGCTTTTTTTGTTGTATAGATGGATGATAGTGGTGTACGATATGCAGAATTGTTGGTATAAACCATAATTTGCTTCGTATTGTCTTCTTCCATAGATGCATATTCTTCGCCTTCTATGATTCCACTATTATATAAGTCTTTCAAGTTGCTGATTAATAGCTGTTTTTGTAAACTTGTGATCTCTGGGATTTGCTGAAGCTTGTCGGAAAGAATTTTAGTCTGTGCTAAAGCTAAAGAGTCTGAGAGTTTGCAATATGGAGAAAAATCGGCCATAATGCTATCTTGCTCTTGTTTGAAAACAGCATCGCTTTTATAGATTGGAAAGTCAAACTCTGCCATAACAGGGCTGAACGGCCAAGGCATACCCTCGTCAAATTGTAAATTGTTTTCATTGCCTCGTGGCAAAGTATATACGATGCAAATTACACTGACGAGCAAAATGGCGAATTTGTATAGAATCTCCTTTCCGGCAGCTTCTTTTTCCTTTTTTCTTATTTCCATGTTTTAAACCTATTTCTCTGCGAAATTACGAAAATAATAGCACCTAATCGGAAAAAATCATGTATTTTTGCGCAATAATTTAAAAATTAGTCGAAAAATGGCAGAAAGAAGAGTAAGAGTTCGTTTCGCTCCAAGTCCAACAGGACCATTACATATTGGCGGTGTACGCACTGCTTTGTATAATTATCTATTTGCAAAACAGCATGGCGGAGATTTGATTTTCCGAATTGAGGATACAGATTCAAACCGCTTTGTCCCTGGTGCGGAAGATTATATTATTGAGTCATTTAAGTGGTTGGGTATTAAGTTTGATGAGGGTGTTAGTTTTGGCGGTGACCATGGACCATATCGTCAATCAGAACGTCGCGATATCTATAAAAAATATGTACAGCAGCTTTTAGATACAGACAAAGCTTATATAGCTTTTGATACTCCAGAAGAACTGGATGCAAAACGTGCAGAGATTGCAAATTTCCAGTATGACGCTCAGACTCGTGGCTTGATGCGCAATTCTTTGACTTTGGCGAAGGAAGAAGTTGATAAGTTGATTGCTGAGGGACATCAGTATGTGGTTCGTTTCAAGATTGAACCTGGTCGTGATGTTTTAGTTAATGATATCATTCGTGGAGAAGTTAGCATAAACTCCTCTATTCTAGATGACAAGGTGCTTTATAAAAGTGCTGATGAATTGCCAACCTATCATTTAGCAAACATTGTTGACGACCACTTGATGGAAGTTTCTCATGTTATCCGTGGCGAAGAATGGTTGCCTTCTGCTCCACTTCATGTTTTACTTTATGAAGCATTTGGATGGGCTGATACTATGCCACGTTTTGCTCATTTACCTTTGTTGCTAAAGCCTGTAGGCAATGGTAAATTATCAAAGCGTGATGGCGACAAGCTGGGCTTCCCTGTATTCCCTTTAGAGTGGCATGACCCTAAGTCTGGTGAAATCTCTTCTGGTTATAGAGAAAAGGGCTATTTGCCAGAGGCAGTCGTTAATTTCTTGGCCTTATTAGGATGGAACCCAGGTACAGAGCAAGAGGTCCTCTCTATGGAAGAATTGATAAAACTCTTTGATTTGAGTAAGTGTAGTAAGGCTGGTGCAAAGTTCGATTATGTGAAGGGAATATGGTTTAATCATCAATATCTCCTGAAGCAGGAGGACATGGACTGGACTCCAGCATTCGACAAGTTACTGAAGGAAAATGGTGTAGATTCTACTCCAGAGAAGGAGGCACAAGTTGTTAGTATGATGAAACAAAAAGTTGTTGAATATACTGACACATTGAGTGGACAAACCAAGAAACGTAACATAAGCTTTGTAAGTGATCTCTGGCCATTGACTAAATTCTTCTTTGTGGCTCCAGATTCTTTTGACAAGGAGGACAAGTTCATCAAAAAGAATTGGAAAGAAAATGCTGCTGCAGATATGTCAGAACTAGCTGACGTGTTGGAAACAGTAACCGATTTTACAGTTGAAGGAATGAAGGCTGTGGTTGATGTTTGGGCAGAACAAAACGAAAAGAAACCTTGGAATCCTTGGCGTGTTTGTCTTGTTGGTGCTGGTCAGGGCCCTGATATGTATGAATTAGCAGCGTTTTTAGGAAAAGAAGAAACCTTGAATCGCATGCGTTATGCAATTAAGGTTTTAGGCTAATATGTTGGGACTTTACAGTGTCGTCATAAGTCTGTATCTGACAGCTATCCGGATGGCAGCTTTCTTTAACCATAAGAAGGCTCGCCTTATGGTAGAAGGACATAAGCAAGTTTATCGAATCTTACAAGAGAAACTGATACCTGGAGAAAAATATCTTTGGTTTCACGCTGCATCGCTGGGAGAATTTGAACAAGGTCGTCCTCTTATAGAACGTATTCGTAAGGAATATCCCAAGTATAAGATTCTTTTAACTTTTTTCTCTCCATCTGGCTATGAAGTGAGAAAGAATTATGATGGGGCAGATATTGTATGCTACTTGCCAATTGATACTCCTTTTAATGCTCGAAAGTTTGTAAAAACGGTTCATCCTGCTATGGCTTTTTTCATTAAGTATGAGTTCTGGCAGAATTATATGAAAGCCTTGCAAAAATATGAAATTCCAATTTATAGCATTTGTTCCATATTTCGACCAGAGCAAGTATTTTTCCGTTGGTATGGAGGTCAATACTATCAGGTTTTGACACGCATTACGCATTTCTTTGTCCAGAATGAACAGTCTAAAGCTTTATTGGCAACTCGTGGAATAAAAGATAATGTGACCATAGTAGGTGATACTCGATTTGACCGTGTCAGGGATATTGCATTACAAGCAAAACAATTACCAATTGTGGAATCTTTTAGAGGAGATTGTAAAACTTTTGTTGCCGGGAGTAGCTGGGAACCTGATGAGGATTTGTTTATCCCTTATTTCAACGAGCACAAGGATTGGAAGTTGATTATAGCTCCTCATGTAGTTAGTGAGTCACATATAAAAGGCATTTTGGAGAAGCTAGATCGAAAAACAGTACGTTATTCGCAGGCCACACCCGAAAATGTGAAAAGTGCAGAATGCTTGATTATAGACTGCTATGGCTTGTTGTCCTCAATTTATAATTACGGAGATGTAGCTTATGTGGGAGGTGGCTTTGGAGTTGGCATTCATAATTTGTTAGAAGCCGCCATTTATGGAATACCTGTTCTGTTTGGACCTAATAATCAACGTTTCCAAGAGGCTCAAGAGCTAAAAACATGTGGGGGTGGAAAGGAAATTTGTGATATGAAATCTTTTGTTTCTCAGATGGATGAATTATTGAACTCTCAACAACAGCTAGAAAACAGTGGTTCTGCAGCAGGTGCTTATGTGAAAAGTAGGGTGGGTGCTTTGGAAAAGATTTTTGCAGAGAGCTCCCTTCGTGAGCAATTGTAATCATTGTTACAGAATTAAACCTTTTCTATGGCAAAATTTCCGGGAAGATATACTAAAGAACAAAAACGTGAGGCAGATGCTTTGGGGGTGACTTTAAAGTATTATGCAGATTTGGATCAAACGATTGCCTGCGAGAAAATTGGCAGAGTGAAAAAGCCTCGCACTTTTGCTCAGAAAAAACATCAAAATATAATGGCAGAGGCGATAAAAGAAGCTCAAAGACTTGAATCAGAGGGCCTTCTTCCTCATTATGAAGATCGTACATGTAAGAGTGATTTCCATGAGTATGTGTCACGTTATTTTAAGTCACATTCTTAGTAGACGCTCTGTCTTTCTTCGTTGTTCCTTCGTTCTACCTTCGCTGTACCTTCGCTGATCCTCTAGTTTTTTCTACTATTTAACTAGAGAATCAGCGAAGGTACAGCGAAGGTTTATAGGAATAATGAACTATTCATTTTCAGAATACCAACTTGCATACATGGCATAATTGTTGGCAATCTTTTGATTCAATTCTTTGCTTTGTTCAGGATCAACTTTTTTTATGAATTTGGCAGGAACCCCTCCCCATAATTCTCCATCGCCAATAATTGTCTTACTCAAAACTAAAGCTCCTGCAGCAACAATAGCTCCTTCTCCTACAACAGCATAATCCATAACTGTAGCACCCATACCTATAAGAGCACCATTTTTTATATCTGCTCCGTGAATGGTAACATTGTGACCAATAGAAACATGATCTCCAATAGTTATGGTTGATTTTTCATATAAAGTGTGTAGGACGCTTCCGTCTTGGATGTTGGTGTGCTCTCCAATACGTATACTGTTTACGTCGCCACGGATGACAGCGTTAAACCAAAGGCTACAGCCTTTCCCGATCTTCACATCTCCTACTACTGTTGCATTATCTGCCAAGAAAACGTCTTCGGCGATTTCTGGAGTGAATCCTCTAACTGATTTTATAAGTGCCATATTAAATTGTTTTAGTGGCTTCCTTAAGCCATTCTTTTTCTTCTATATTTAAATAAGGTGTAAGTTCTTCGTACACATGTTTATGGTATTCGTTAATCCATTCTTTTTCTTCTGGATTTAATAGGTGCAAGAGAACAGGTCTCATGTCGATAGGACAAAGCGTGAGGTGTTCAAATTGTAGATACTTGCCAAAGTCTGTCTTCAAATAAGGGGTTATAAGTAAAGTGTTTTCTGTGCGTATACCATATTTGCCTTCAAGATATAGTCCAGGTTCATCTGTTACGGTCATGCCGGCTCTCAGAACGGCAGGGACATTGTTCATCCTAATTTGATGTGGCCCCTCATGAACACACAGGTGTGAACCCACTCCGTGTCCAGTACCATGTAAATAGTTCTTGCCCGCTTTCCACATGAACTGGCGAGCCAGCACATCAAGTTGTGTTCCGCACGTTCCTTCAGGGAATTTTGCTAGGCCTAATTGTATGAAACCTCGAAGCACTAAGGTGTAGTCTTCTTTCATCTCTTGCGTAACAGGTCCTAAAGAGATAGTTCTTGTAATGTCTGTAGTTCCTTCTTTGTATTGTGCTCCACTATCAAGTAGAAGGAAGCCCTCAGATTTAACAGGAATGTCAGAAATTTCATCTGGCTCATAGTGCACGATAGCTCCGTGATGTGCGTAAGCAGCAATTGTGTCAAAACTAATACCTAGGTAGTTTTCTTGTTCTGCCCGTAAGGATTCTAACTTTTTGCTAATGCTTAATTCTGTCTGATTTCCTGCTTTTACTGCGGGATGAAGCCATTTGAGAAATTTTACCATGGCAACACCGTCTCGAAGCATAGCCTTTTTAAAGCCTTCAATCTCTTGCTTGTTTTTAACTGCTTTTAATAAAGATACTGGGGATTTCTTTTCAAGAGGCTTGCATTCAATGCTTTTATAAATAGCTTGATTAGTGGTAGCAGGATCTATCCATATGTCTTTGAGTTGACTTAAATGTTTAAAAATGTCTTCGTATGCTTGGCAATTTATCCCCTGGATAGAAAGTGTTTCACGAATCTCTGTAGAAACTTTACTTTTATTGATATAAAGTGTTGCGCTGTTTTTTGATATTAATAAATAGCTTACAAAAACCGGATTACAGTGTACGTCGTTACCTCGGAGATTTGTTACCCATGCAATTTCGTCGAGAGCTGATAATAAAATGTTTGTAGTATTTTCTTTGTTTAATAATTCCCTAATGGCATTTAGTTTATCTTTGGTTGTAGTTCCAGAAAATTCAATGGGCTGTTCATATATTTGCGTTGTGGGTAATTCTGGACGGTTTTCCCAGATTTCACTAAAGGGAACATCAAAGGAGATGAGCTTAAGCCCGTTTTTCAGTCCCTGGCTTATTTCTTCAAACTCTTGGTGAGAATACATTTCTCCACATACAGCAATTATGCTTTTTGCTGGCAAAACATATTCAAGCCATTCGCAAATAGATGGGGTGCCTTGGATTCTTTCTTTCATGAGTTGAAATTCGGTTCCATCTAATTGCTCTGCTGCTTGAATGAAATATCTGGAGTCTGTCCATAATGCTGCTTTATCTAATGTTATTACGGCAGTACCCGCAGATCCTGTGAATCCACTGATCCATTTGCGCACTTCCCAATGATGAGGTACGTACTCTCCACAATGGGGGTCAGTACTTGGAATGATCATGGCAGAAACTCCTTGATGGCTCATCCATTCTCTTAGCTTTTCGACTCTATTTTTAACCTCCATGTCACTTCTCTTTTTTAGTTTATAGAGCAAAGTTACGATTTTTATCTCGTAAACTTGTTTATATGGAAATAATATTTATGTTTTATCGCAAAATATTAAAATCATTTACCTATCTTTGTGGGCAGAATGTACTAACTTTTTAAATAATTATAAGATTATGGGATTTTTAACTAACGACAAATTGGTTATCGTTGGAGCCGGTGGTATGATCGGTTCAAACATGGTTCAGTCAGTGTTGATGCTAGGTCTTACTCCTAACATCTGTTTGTATGATATCTATGAGCCAGGTGTACATGGAGTCTATGATGAAATGTGCCACTGCGCTTTCCCTGGTGCAAACTTGTCTTACACAGTAGATCCTGCAGAAGCATTTACTGGTGCTAAGTATATCATTTCTTCTGGTGGTGCTCCTCGTAAGGAGGGTATGACTCGTGAGGATTTGCTGAAAGGTAACTGCCAGATTGCAGCAGACTTCGGTGAGAATATCAAGAAGTATTGTCCAGACGTAAATCATGTCGTTGTAATCTTCAACCCTGCAGATGTTACCGCATTGACTGCATTGATTCACTCAGGTCTGAAGCCAAATCAGCTGACTTCTTTGGCAGCTTTGGATTCTACCCGTCTACAGCAGCAGTTGGCTCAGGAGTTCGGTGTACAGCAGGACAAGGTAACTAATGCTTACACTTATGGTGGTCACGGTGAGCAGATGGCTGTATTTGCTTCTAAGGCACTTATCGATGGTAAGCCACTTGCTGACATGATGCCAGCACCAGAGCGTTGGGCAGAGATCAAGCACATGACTACTCAGGGCGGTTCAAACATCATTAAGTTGCGTGGCCGTAGCTCATTCCAGAGCCCAGCTTATCAGGCAGTAAAGATGATTGAAGGCGCTAT
Source organism: Bacteroidaceae bacterium (assembly GCA_024401095.1). Classification (GTDB taxonomy): domain Bacteria; phylum Bacteroidota; class Bacteroidia; order Bacteroidales; family Bacteroidaceae; genus Minthousia. The sequence goes on along the minus strand of JAKSLR010000026.1, from coordinate 497 downwards.
GGGCGGTGAACCATTTACTTGGCCTGCAGGTTGCTATGTAAACGCTTGTGGTTTCAAGAATGTGATGATGGCTATGCCTACTACTATCGATAAGGATGGTGTTCATTTCACTGCTCCTGAGGGTACAGAGGAAGAGATGGCAGCATTGACTGCTTCTTATGAGCACTTGCAGAAGATGCGTGATGAAATTATTGGTTTGGGTATCATTCCTCCAGTAGAGGAGTGGGTTAAGGAGAATCCAAATCTTTAATAGATTTTAGTTACATTCCTTAATAATAAAGGGCTGTGGGTGTTTCCTACAGCCCTTTTCTTTCAAATATTACCCAAAAAGCTTTGCTATTTCCAAAAGTCTCTGTAATTTTGCACCCCGCAAATAATATGCATAACTTATTTAATAACATAAATAAATAAAAAAATGATTGTAGTACCTGTAAAAGAAGGTGAGAACATTGAAAAGGCTCTCAAGAAGTTTAAGAGAAAGTTTGAAAAGACTGGTG
>JAKSLR010000025.1 GCA_024401095.1 Bacteroidaceae bacterium | reverse complement strand
GCCGTTTTAGCAGAAGACTTCAGAGAGTAACATCTCTGGAGTCTTTTTTTTGTATCGTTTTGATAACTTTGAAGGATATTAGTAATAATTTGTAATTATAGGGCAGAGAAATCTTATAATTTATTTGTTTTGGTCGTTAAATAGTTTTATCTTTGCATCAAATAAATATAAGAGAGTATGAACAGTATCTATTTAAGCATTTTGCTGAGTTCTCTAATTATTCGACTGCACAGAGTAGCCGGAAGTGAGAGCTATGCTTGATGGTCCTGTTGGATATATAAAAAGCCTTTCTCACTTCCGTGTGTGAAAGGCTTTTTTAATGAAGATTAATAAATACAAATATGAGAGACAAACTTTTCATTTTTGATACCACTTTACGTGATGGTGAACAGGTTCCTGGTTGCCAATTAAACACTATTGAAAAGATACAAGTCGCTAAGCAACTGGAGTCTTTAGGTGTAGATGTTATTGAAGCAGGTTTCCCGATCTCAAGTCCAGGTGATTTTAATTCTGTTATAGAAATATCAAAAGCTGTAACTTGGCCTACCATTTGTGCATTAACGCGTGCTGTACAAAAAGATATTGATGTAGCTGTTGATGCCCTACGGTTTGCTAAACATAAGCGTATTCATACGGGTATAGGAACGAGCGAATCTCACATAAAATATAAGTTTAATTCTACTCCTGATGAGATTATTGAACGTGCTATTGCTGCTGTGAAATATGCAAAGAAATATGTAGAGGATGTAGAATTTTATGCTGAAGATGCAGGAAGAACAGATAATGAATACCTGGCACGTGTAGTTGATGCTGTAGTGAAAGCCGGCGCAACTGTTGTTAATATCCCTGATACAACAGGATTCCGTATTCCTGTAGAATATGGAGAAAAAATCAAGTATTTAATGGAGCATGTTGATGGATTAAGTTCCGGAAAGGCTATTCTGTCAACTCATTGCCATAATGATTTAGGTATGGCAACAGCAAATTCTCTTGCTGGTGTCATTAACGGTGCTCGTCAAGTTGAGGTTACAATTAATGGAATTGGCGAACGCGCAGGAAATACTTCCTTGGAAGAGGTGGTGATGGCTTTAAAAACACATCCATATCTTGGCATTGACACAAACATTAATACGACAAAGATATATCCTATTAGTAGAATGGTATCTTCTCTTATGAATATGCCAGTTCAGCCAAACAAGGCTATCGTAGGCCGTAATGCTTTTGCCCATTCAAGTGGAATTCATCAAGATGGTGTCTTGAAAAATGTATCTACTTATGAAATTATGGATCCAAAAGAAGTCGGAATAGATGATAATAGTATTGTCTTGACTGCTCGAAGTGGACGTGCTGCCTTGAAACATCGACTTCATGTGAATGGTATTGATGTTGATGGAGAAAAACTGGATAAAATCTATAATGATTTCCTGGCATTGGCAGATAAGAAAAAAGAAGTTACGGATGATGATGTCTTAATGTTGGCAGGAGCTGATCGCAGTGAAAACCATTTTGTAAAATTGGATTATCTTCAAGTTACCAGTGGTATGGGGTTGCGTAATGTTGCAAGCATCGGGTTGAAAATTGCGAATGAAAAATTTGAAGCAGCAGCAACTGGTAATGGCCCTGTAGATGCTGCAATTAAGGCTCTGAAAAAAATCATAAATCGTCAGATGGTGCTTAAAGAATTTACCATACAAGCAATATCAAAGGGGTCTGATGATGTAGGTAAAGTACATATGCAGGTTGAATACGATGGCCATGTATACTACGGTTTTGGAGCGAATACAGATATTGTTGTAGCATCTGTAGAAGCATATATTGATTGTATCAACAAATTTGTAAATAAGTAATATAATGAATACACTATTTGATAAGATTTGGGACTCTCACGTTGTTCAAGTTGTAGATGATGGTCCTACTCAGCTTTTTATTGATCGCCTTTATTGCCACGAAGTGACTACTCCTCAGGCTTTTGATACTCTTCGTGATAAAGGAATAAAAGTATTTCGTCCATCACAGATCTTTGCAATGCCAGATCATAATACACCTTCTGACCAACAAGATGTAATAAACGATCCCGTGGGAAGAAAGCAGGTTGAAACACTGAAGAAGAATTGTGAGGAATTTGGCATTACCCATTTTGACATGGGTACGAAAGATAATGGTATCATTCATGTTGTAGGACCGGAAAAAGGCCTTTCTTTGCCAGGAATGACTATTGTTTGTGGAGATTCTCATACATCAACTCATGGCGCTGTAGGTGCATTGGCAATGGGTATAGGAACCAGTGAAGTTGCAGAGGTATTGGCAAGTCAGTGTATTCTTCAGCAAAAACCTAAATCTATGCGTATTAATATTGAAGGTGTACTTCAGCCAGGTGTTACTGCAAAAGATATTGCTTTATATATCATGGCTCAAATGACAACTTCTGGTGCCACAGGTTATGCTGTTGAATATGCAGGTTCTACAATCCGCAATCTTTCTATGGAAGGCCGCCTCACACTTTCTAATCTTTCAATAGAGATGGGAAGCCGTGCTGGTATTATAGCGCCAGATGAGATTACTTTTGATTATCTTAAAGGTCGTGAATACGCCCCAAAAGGAGAAGACTGGGATAAAGCTGTAGCTTATTGGAAGACTTTGAAAAGTGATGACGATGCTGTTTTTGATAAGGAAGTCACTTATCATGCAGAAGATATTGCGCCACGCATTACCTATGGTACAAATCCAGGTGCAGGCATTGCTATAGATGGAACGATTCCATCTTTGGAAACGATCTCTGAAGCAGAACAGACAGGTTTCCTGAACCAGTTGAAATATATGCAATTTAGCCCGGGTGAGAAATTGGAAGGACATCCCGTTGACTATGTGTTTTTAGGTGCTTGTACTAATGGAAGAATTGAAGATTTTCGTGCTTTTGCCAGTGTTGTGAAAGGCAAGAAGAAAGCAGAAAATGTTGTTGCTTGGTTAGTGCCAGGAAGTTGGCTGGTTCGTAAGCAGATCATAGAGGAAGGATTAGATAAGATTTTAGAGGAAGCTGGTTTTGAGCTTCGTTTGCCTTCTTGTTCTTCCTGTTTGGCTATGAATCCTGATAAGGTTCCAGCAGGAAAATTGTCCATCTCAACTAGTAATAGAAACTTCGTTGGTCGTCAAGGACCAGGTGCGCGTACAGTCCTTTGCTCTCCACTCACAGCAGCCGCAAGTGCCATTACTGGAGTAATTACTGATCCAAGAAAGATTTAATTATGAAAGCAAAATTCAATATTATAGATTCTACTTGTATTCCTGTTGCTATTGACAATTGTAATACAGATCTTATCATTCCTGCCCGTTATTTGGCATCAACGACTCGTGATCCACAATTCTTTGGTGATGCATTCATGCATGACCTTCGTTTTGATGCAGATGGAAAGCCTGTACCAGATTTTGTCCTGAACCAGCCTGCATTTTCTGAAGCCCCAAGTGAAGGAGTTCATGAAATAATAGTAGGTGGACAAAATTGGGGATCGGGAAGTTCTCGTGAACATGCAGCTTGGGCTATTGCAGGTTATGGTGTGCGTGTAGTCATCACTTCGTCTTTTGCAGACATTCATCGAAATAACTTGCTGAACTGTTTTGTACTTCCTGTTGTTGTTTCAAAGGAGTTCCAGAAGGAATTGTTTGAAAGCATTGAAGCCAATCCAGAAACACGTGTTGTTGTTAATGTACCTGAACAGTCAGTAAAAAACTGTTCTACCGGAAAGATTGAGCATTTTGACATTAACGGCTACAAGAAATACTGTTTGATGAATGCCCTTGACGATATTGACTTCCTTTTGGAAAATACTGCAAAGATAGAAGCATACGAAAACCAAAGATGAGCCATTCTGAAATAGGAAAAACTAAACAACCGGTTCAGATTGAAATCATGGATACCACGTTACGCGACGGAGAACAGACTAGTGGCGTATCGTTTGTACCACATGAAAAACTCCAGATAGCTCGCTTGTTGCTCGATGAACTGAATGTGGATAGAGTAGAGATTGCTTCTGCCCGAGTCTCTGAAGGTGAAATGGATGGTGCAAAGTACATTTGCCGATGGGCAAAACGTAGAGGATTACTGGACCGTGTAGAAATCTTAGGATTTGTAGATAATGGGAAATCACTGGATTGGATAGAATCCGTAGGTGGGCGTGTAATCAATCTTTTGACAAAGGGGTCGTTGCGGCATTGTGTTCATCAATTGAAAAAAAAACCAGAAGAACATTTGTCGGATATTCTTGCTAATGTCCAGATGGCTCATAATCGCGGTTTTGATGTTAATATATATCTGGAGGATTGGAGTAACGGCATGAAGGATTCTCCGCTCTATGTTTTCCAGTTGATGGATGGGCTGAAGGATGCGGGAATAAAACGTTTCATGCTTCCAGATACTTTGGGTGTTTTAAATCCACTGCAAGTTATTGAATACTTTAGAAAGATGATCAAACGTTACCCTGATGTTCATTTTGATTTTCATGGGCACAACGATTATGATCTTGCTGTAAGTAATGTCTTGGCTGCGGTTTTAAGTGGTGCAAAAGGACTTCACACAGCGATTAATGGACTAGGAGAGCGTGCTGGTAATGCTCCATTAGCCAGTGTTCAAGCAATCCTGAAGGATCATTTCAATGCAAAGACGAATATCAATGAGGAGAAACTGAATGAGGTTTCACATGTAGTTGAGAGTTATTCAGGAATTGCTATTCCACCAAACAAACCAATTGTCGGAAGTAGTGTCTTTACTCAGGTTGCCGGTGTACATGCAGATGGAGACAACAAGAACAATCTATATTGTAATGATTTGTTGCCGGAGCGTTTTGGCCGTAAACGCGAGTATGCGTTGGGAAAATCAAGTGGAAAGGCAAATCTTCGCAAGAATCTGGAAGAACTAGGTCTAGATCTTAATGAGGAGGCTATGCGTAAGGTTACTGCTCGTATCATTGAACTTGGAGATAAGAAGGAACTTGTTACTCAGGAAGATTTACCTTATATCATAAGTGATGTCCTGAAACATACAAACATTGATGATAAGGTTCGTCTTGTAAGTTATATGGTGTCAACAGCATACGGTTTAAAACCAGTAGCGAGTGTCTTGCTTGAAGTAAACGGGGTTATCTATGAGGAGAATGCTACAGGTGATGGCCAGTTTGATGCGTTTGTCCGGGCTATCCGCCACATATATAGGAATAAACTTGACCGGAAATTTCCTTGGTTGGCAAATTATAATGTGTCAATACCTCCTGGTGGACGAACAGATGCATTAGTTCAGACTACGATAGAATGGGAATTTCAAGGCAAACAATATCGAACTCATGCATTGGATGCCGATCAAACGGAAGCTGCTATAAAAGCTACAATAAAACTTTTGAATATCATAGAGAGTGTATATAATTCGCCCGATAATTAAAAAATAATATTATATGGATTTGAAAATTGCTGTTCTGGCTGGTGATGGTATCGGACCAGAGATTATGGAACAAGGTGTTGCTGTCTTGAGTGCTGTGGCTGATAAGTTTGGACATAGTGTTAAGTTTAAAGAGGCATTGTGTGGCGCACATGCTATTGATGAAGTCGGTGATCCTTTCCCAGAGGAGACTTTTAAGATTTGTGAAGAAGCTGATGCCGTCTTGTTTGCCAGTGTTGGTGATCCTAAGTTTGACAATAATCCAAATGCAAAGGTTCGTCCTGAACAAGGATTGTTGGCTATGCGAAAAAAATTGGGCTTGTTTGCAAACATTCGTCCAGTTACAACATTTGATTGCCTGGTTCATAAATCTCCTTTGAAAGATGAATTGGTCAGAGGTGCGGATTTTATCTGTATTCGCGAGCTCACAGGTGGCATGTATTTTGGAAAGAAGCAAGAGCCTGCCATGAATCCAGAAATTGGCACAGAGGATGCTTTGGACACAAACTACTATTCACGTCCAGAGGTTGAGCGCATTTTGAAAGTGGGCTATCAGTATGCAATGCAGCGTAATAAGCATTTAACTGTCGTAGATAAGGCAAATGTCTTGGCTTCCAGTCGTCTGTGGCGTAAGGTTGCTCAAGAGATGGCACCTCAGTATCCAGAAGTTACTACAGATTATATGTATGTAGATAATGCTTCTATGCGAATGATTCAGGAACCACGTTTCTTTGATGTGATGGTCACAGAAAATACTTTTGGTGATATTCTGACTGATGAAGGATCTTGTATCACAGGCTCTATGGGACTTTTGCCATCAGCATCTACAGGAACAAGTACACCTGTGTTCGAACCTATTCATGGCTCATGGCCTCAAGCAAGAGGATTAAATATAGCGAATCCGTTAGCTCAGATATTATCTGTTGCCATGTTGTTTGAGTATTTTGATCTCAAGAAAGAAGGCGCTTTGATTCGCGAGGCAGTCAATGCTTCTCTGGATCAGAACATCCGCACTCCAGAGATTCAAGTTGCCGGTGGTGCTAAATATGGAACAAAGGAAGTAGGTGCATGGATTGTAGACTACATTAAGAAAGCCTAAAAATATATAAATCTGAATGCCGTTTCAATCATAATTAAGATTCTGTATGTAAGTTTGCAGTATCTTACAAATGAATTGAAACGGTATTATTTTTTATATGAAGAAACTGTGCCTTATTTTTGTGCTTCTGACCTCGTTTTTGAATCTTGATGCCCAAGACAAGTTATCTTATCAAGAGTTGTTGGATTCTGCTACGGTAGCATCTTCAACAAACAGATTTGAAAAGGCAATCAAGTTCTATGGTCAGGTTTTAGAATCGGACCCGGAGAATGAAGGAAACTGTCTGATATGGGGTAATTTAGGTAGCGTATATGAGCGTATGGGAAAGACAGACGAGGCACTGGATTGCTATACGAAAGCATTGAATATACAGCCAAAACTTATTCCTGTATTGGAGCAGCGTGCAGGATTGTATCTTGATAAAGGAGATAAAGGAAGGGCTTTACTAGATTTTACGTCTATTTTAAATGAGAAACCTGATCATGAGCAAGCTTTGCTGGGTCGCGCTTATTTGCGTATGCAACAGAATATGTTTCCTGAGGCCCGTTTAGATTTTGAGAGTTTGTTGTTGAATTATCCACAGAACAAACATGGGGAATTAGGCATGGCAATCCTTTGCCAGAAACAAGAGCGCTTTCAGGAATCTGCAGATCGTTTTGCCCGCTTAATAGAACGCTTTCCTTCCGATCCTAGTTTATATGAAGCCCGTGGTAATATGGAACGTGAGGCAAAATTATATGAGTTGGCTTTGATAGATTATGAAGAAGCAGGAAGAATAAGTAAAAATGACCCGATATACACAGTCATGCAAGCTTTGGTATACTTAGATCAGAATAAAAAGTCTAGTGCCAAAAGAATGCTTGACCGTGCAGTTCGTGGAGGAATGAGCAAGGCGTCCCTTGAAGAGTACTATTCTCAATGTAAATAATTAGCTTAGGTGTCTTTGAATCAAGGAAACAAACTTATCTCCATATTTCTCTTTCTTGAATTCACCAATGCCACTTATCTCACCAAATTCATGAATGGTTTGAGGTTTGATGGTTGCAAGGCTGTGAAGTACTTTGTCAGAAAGAACGATATAAGCGGGGTATCCTTGTTCGTCGGCTAGTTTCTTCCGCAGTTCTCTTAGTTTTTCAAAAAGACTGTCATCTTCTACATCCATCAATATTGGGACAGTTGGTGATAAAATAGGTTTATTCCTTTTCTTTTTATTGGTAATATCTTGCTTTTTCTCCTCTTTTTCTACATGCAGAGCCAGTGTTGCCTTTGCGTTTCCAAAAAGGACTTCTTTACCAAGTGTTGTGATTTTCAGGTGCTTGTTGTCTGAATATGCAATTTCATAATACCCTAGTTGCAGCATTTGCAGCATGTAGTTCTGCCAGTCCCTTCCTGGAACATCTCTTCCAACACCAAATGTCTTTAACTTGTCCAAACCTTTTTCTACAACTTCTGGGCTATATTTTCCTCTAAGAATATCAATGACGGCTTGGTTTGTAATGTTTTCTCCTGCACGTGCAATGGCAGAGAGTGCTTTTTGGACTAAAACAGTTCCATCAAACGTTTGAGGTGGATTTTTGCAATTGTCGCAGTTCCCACAATGACAGTTACTGTTCTCACTAAAGTAATTCAGAAGGATACGTCTTCTGCAAACTCTTGCTTCTGCATATTCTTGCATTAATTTCAGTTTGTCAATGTTTAGTGATTGTTGCCCACTATCATTTGCAAACTGTGTAAGTGTAATGATATCTTTTACCGAATAAAACAGTAAAGTGTCACTTGGTAATCCATCTCGTCCTGCTCGTCCAATTTCTTGATAGAAATTTTCAATACTCTTTGGTAGGTTATAATGAATGACCCATCTTACATTACTCTTGTCAATGCCCATGCCAAAGGCAATAGTAGCACAGATGATGTTTATACGGTCATTGATGAAATCTTCTTGGATGAGATCTCTTTCTTTTGAAGATAATCCTGCGTGATAGACACCAGCCATATATCCTTCCTGACGAAGTTTTAAAGCAACTTTTTCAGTCGTCTTTCGTGTCATGCAATAAATAATGCCGCATTCTCTCGGACGTTTGTCGATAAAACGTAAAATGGTTTTTATTTTATCCTTTTCTACCAATCCACCTTTGACTTCGAGACTTAAATTAGGACGATCGAAAGATGTAAGGAAAATCTTGGGAGAATTCAGATTTAATTGTTGAAGAATATCTTCTCTTGTAGTTTTATCTGCGGTTGCAGTTAAAGCCACAATAGGGACATCTGGAAACTCTTCCTTCAAATGTCCCAGTTGTGTATATTCTGGTCTGAAGTCATGTCCCCACTGTGAGATACAGTGTGCTTCATCTATAGCAAACAGAGAAATCTTGATTTCTTTTAGTAATCGGTCTGTTTCAAGCATCAATCTCTCTGGAGAGATATATAACAGTTTCAGATGGCCCATTCGACAGTCAAATCGAATGTCAAGATTTTGGCTATCAGTGTTGTTGCTGTTTAATGCAGCTGCTTGTATTCCATTTGATTTAAGCGCTTCAACCTGGTCTTTCATTAAAGAAATCAGTGGTGAAACAATGATGGCAGTTCCTTCCATCATAAGTGCAGGTATTTGATAGCAAATGGACTTTCCTCCTCCGGTTGGCATTAAAACCAAAGCATCTTTTTTATTTAAAAGATGGGTGATTATTTCTTCCTGCTGTGGTCTAAATGAGTTGTATCCAAAATAGGACTTTAAGGTCTTCAGCATTTTTAAAACAATAAATCCATGCGAAGTTATTAAAAAAAAGCAATAAAACTTGGTAGAGTCGGATAAAAAAACGATATTTGCCATAGTTTTTATTGAAATTAGACACAAACTCACCGAGTATTGGTATTTGGTAGATTATGGCAAAGTACAATTTAACGGAATTAAAAGAAAAAGACGCGACATATCGTACACTTATTCGTCCTGAATTAATGGACGAATTGTATGATAAAATTCTGAATATCATTGTAGTTCAGAAAAAATACAAGGACCCTGAGTATTCTGCGAAGCAGATGGCGATTGATTTGAGAACAAATACTCGTTACATCTCCGCAGTCGTAAGTGTGAGATTCGGAAAGAATTACTCTACTCTAGTCAATGAATATCGCATTGAGGAAGCTAAGTATTTGTTAGTAGATAAGCGCTACCTTGATGCTAATATTGAAGATATTGGCACAATGGTAGGTTTTGCGAATCGACAGTCCTTCTATGCTGCTTTCTATAAATTCACAGGAGAGACTCCTAGAGGTTATAGAATGAAGCATAAGGCTAAGAAATAATGGTGATTGGGGGTGTTAAAGAACACTCCCTTTTTATTTTATAATCATGAGTAGCGTTAAAGACTTTCAATACGTAGACGAACAATTTGCGGACATTCAGCTTCTTCATTATAAAGTTGCTGGATTTGAGGATTTGCCTCTGGCTAAAAAGGAACTGATTTATTATTTGACAGAGGCTGCACTTTGGGGCAGAGATATCTTGTTTGACCAGAATGGACGATATAACCTTCGAATCAGACGTATGCTTGAAGTTGTGTACACAGAAAGCAGAGAGGAAGATAGAGAATCTGATGACTATAAAGCTCTAGAAATCTACTTGAAGAGGGTGTGGTTCTCAAGTGGAATCCATCACCATTATGGATGCGAGAAGTTTGTCCCAGGTTTTTCTTCAGTGTTTCTACGTGCTGCGTTAGACAAATTACCTCTTAACTTATTGCCTCTGGCAGAAGGACAGACATTGGATGAATTCTGTGAAGAGATATTTCCTGTCATTTTTGATCCAAACATCGCTCCAAAACGTGTAAATCAGGCAGAAGGTGAGGATTTGCTGTTGACGTCAGCCTCAAATTATTATCGTAATGTAACACAGAAAGAGGCCGAAGCCTTTTATGAGTCACAAAAAAATCCAATTGATCCAAATCCTGTGATGTTTGGTATGAATTCTCGATTGGTAAAGGAAGACGGGGTAATAAAAGAAAAGGTTTGGAAGAGTGGGGGCTTATATACAGAAGCTATTGATAAAATTCTGTACTGGTTGGAGAAAGCGGTTAAAGTTTCGGAAAACAATGCCCAGCAACAGGTTATATGCAAGCTGATAGAATTCTATAAAACAGGTGACTTGAAAACATTTGATGAATATAGTATTCTGTGGGTCAAAGATGTTGCTTCGTTGATCGATTTCAATAATGGTTTTATAGAGTCTTATGGTGATCCTCTTGGTTATAAATCCAGTTGGGAGTCAATCGTTAATTATAAAGATATAGTTGCAACACGCAGAACAGAGATTATCAGCGAGAATGCCCAATGGTTCGAAGATCATTCTCCTGTTGACCCTCGTTTCAAAAAGGAACAGGTAAAGGGTGTGTCTGCAAAGGTAATAACAGCAGCAATTCTGGCAGGTGATTTGTATCCGGCAAGTGCTATTGGCATTAATTTACCAAATTCAAATTGGATTCGTAGTGTACATGGTTCAAAGAGTGTTACCATCGGAAATCTGACCGATGCATATTGTAAGGCTGCACATGGAAATGGGTTTATGGCTGAGTTTGCATATAGTCAGGTTGAGTTGGAGCTGATAGAAAAATATGATAGCTTAACAGATGACCTGCACACGGATTTGCACGAATGCTTGGGGCATGGGTCGGGCAAACTGCTCCCGTCAGTTTCGCCTGATGCTTTAAAAGCTTATGGCTCAACCATAGAAGAGGCTCGTGCCGATTTGTATGGCCTGTATTATATGGCAGACCCGAAAATGGTGGAACTAGGATTGTTGCCTGACATGGACGCTTTTAAATCTCAATACTATACCTATATGATGAATGGACTGATGACTCAGCTTGTTAGAATAGAATTAGGAAATGAGATTGAAGAGGCTCACATGAGAAATCGGGCGTTAATTGCTAATTGGGCCTTCGAAAAAGGGAAACAGTCAAATATTGTCGAGTTGATAAGAAAAAATGGAAAGACTTATGTGAAGATCAATGACTATGGAGCTTTACGTGGTCTTTTTGGAAATTTGCTGTCGGAAATACAGCGAATAAAGAGTGAAGGTGATTATGAGAGTGCCAGAGTTCTTGTTGAAACTTATGCGGTAAAAATAGATTTAGAATTACATCGAGAAGTTAAAAGCCGTTATGAAAAACTACATTTGGCACCTTATAAAGGTTTCATTAATCCAAAATATGAACTTTTAAAAAATGAAGATGGTAGAGTGAAAGACGTGATAATCCAGTATGGAGAGGGTTATACAGAGCAGATGCTCCGATATAGCCGTGACTATAGCTCGTTACCTTCAATAAATGACTAAAATGGAAATAGCAGATCAAATAAAGGACATAAAGACACAGTTTCGTCTTGCCATGAATGGGGTGGCATCTACACAAATGAGAGAACAGGGCTTAATTTATAAATTAAACTTTGGTATTGAATTGCCCCGATTGCGTACAATTGCATCAGAGTATGCCCCAAACCATGAACTGGCACAAGCACTTTGGAAAGAAAACATTCGTGAGTCTAAAATTTTGGCAGCAATGTTGATGCCTGTTGATCGTTTCTGCCAGGATGTGGCTGATATTTGGGTTGAACAGATTCCTACGCAAGAGATAGCAGAACTTACGGTTATGAATCTATTTGCTCGTTTACCTTATGCTAGTATGGCCGCTTTTCGCTGGATTGCTGATTCGCGTGAAATCTTTCAAGTCTGTGGCTTGTTACTTTTAACTCGACTCTGTATGCAGCATTGTGAGTTTAATGAATCAGCTTCTTTTGAGTTAGTTGACCAATCGATTACAGCTCTTCAAGATGAAAATCAACGTATTGCACTGCAAGCTTTTATTTTGTTGCGTAAATATGTTCAACAGGGAAAGGCACAGAGAAAAGCTGTACAAAATGCTTTGAACCAGATTCATGCAGCTGGAAATTCAAGACTTGCAGGTTGGATTGAAGAACTGCAGTTTGAATGTAGCTTGTAAATTGTTATATACTTTTTAGAGCTTTTTTTGCACAATTCCCTAAAATGTCCTAACTTTGAAGCTGTAAAGTGTGAATCATGGAGAAAGAGATTCTATCTAGAGAATTATGCAAGGCTTTTTCTGATTATTTGAAAGAGAAAGAAGGGCGTTTTACTCAGGAACGAGCTGCTATTATAAATGGCATTGCGAGCTGTGAAATACATTTTACGCTTGAGGATGTAAGGCTTGCTCTGGAAGAACAACATTTCCATGTTTCACAAGCAACGCTTTACAATACACTAAATGAATTGGTGACAGCAGGTTTTGTGACCCGATTCTTGGTAAAAGAAAAAGCTTTTTATGAGGTGAGCTTTCAAAAAGCGTATCATTGTCATCTGGTTTGCACAAATTGTGGTAAAATAACAGAGTTTATGAATGCAGAACTTGATATGATGATAAAAGACCAGAAGTATAAACGTTTTACCTACAGTGATTATACATTGATGGTATATGGTATATGCTCTGTGTGCAAGGCTCAGTTTAAAAGAGCAAGTAGAATGAAAAATACTAAAAAATAATAATCGAAATGAAAGTAGATGTCTTGTTGGGCCTCCAGTGGGGTGACGAGGGTAAAGGAAAAGTTGTAGATGTTCTTACCCCCAACTATGATGTAGTAGCTCGTTTTCAGGGTGGTCCTAATGCTGGCCATACCTTGGAATTCGAAGGTCAGAAATATGTGCTTCGCTCTATTCCTTCTGGAATTTTTCAAGGGGATAAAGTAAACATCATTGGAAATGGTGTGGTTTTGGATCCTTCATTGTTTAAGGCAGAAGCAGAAGCTTTAGAGATGTCTGGACATCCTTTGAAGGAACGTCTGCATATCTCAAAGAAGGCTCACCTTATCCTCCCTACTCATCGTATTCTTGATGCAGCTTATGAAGCAGCAAAAGGAAAGTCTAAGGTTGGTACTACAGGTAAGGGCATTGGCCCTACTTATACAGACAAGGTTAGTCGTAATGGTTTGCGTGTAGGTGATATCCTGCATAATTTTGAAGAGAAGTACGCTGCAGCAAAGGCTCGTCACGAAGATATACTCAAAAGTATGAATTATGAGTATGATATTACAGAGTTGGAAAAGCAGTGGCTTGAAGCGATTGAATATTTGAAGGAATTCCATTTGGTAGATAGTGAACATGAAATCAACAACCTCTTGAAAGAAGGTAAGACTGTTCTTTGCGAAGGTGCTCAGGGAACAATGTTGGATGTGGATTTTGGTTCTTACCCATTTGTTACTTCTTCAAATACTATTTGTGCTGGCGCTTGTACAGGCTTGGGTATAGGTCCAAACAAAATTGGTGAGGTTTATGGTATCATGAAGGCATATTGTACTCGTGTGGGTGCAGGTCCTTTCCCTACAGAACTTTTTGATGAAACTGGTAAGAAGATTCGCGACTTGGGTCATGAGTATGGTGCAGTAACAGGCCGTGAGCGTCGCTGCGGTTGGATTGACCTCGTAGCTTTGAAATATGCTATCATGGTAAATGGCGTTACAAAGTTGATCATGATGAAAAGTGATGTCCTGGACGACTTTGAGACAATTAAAGCTTGTGTTGGATATAAGATTGGTGGTCAAGAGATTGATTATTTCCCATTTGACATTAAGGAAGATGACATTGAACCAGTTTATGTGGAAATGCCAGGTTGGAAGACAGATATGACCAAGTTCACTTCTGAGAATGAGTTCCCAGAAGAATTTAATGCTTATATTGATTTCTTGGAAACTCAGTTGGAAACTCCAATTAAGATTATTTCCATTGGTCCTGACAGAGATCAGACTATTGTGAGATATACAGAATAATCAGTTCAAAAGATAAAGAAAGACCTCTTGACTTAATTGAGTTGAGAGGTTTTTTTATCGACTGGTCCTTACAACAATAAGGACTAGTCCTTCAGTCAAGAAGGACCAGTCCCTAGTGCCCGAAGGACTAGTCGTTATTTTTATTGTAGATTGAAACCTTTAAAACTTGACATAGTGTTTAAGTTTCTCAATGCTCTTTTCGTCAAATTCGCTTAGAAGAGACAGTTGCGAAAGATCTTTTATTTTTCCGTATTTATGTCTGTATTCTATTATGGCTTTGGCCTGATTGAAATTCAGATAAGGATGCTTCCTAAGTTGTAAAAGGCTAAGTTCATTGATCTTCATCTTTTGCGTGTGCGGAGTGAGTTCTATGTAGTTGAGGACTTGTTCCGGAATCCCCTTGATCTCTAAGATTTGACCTACGTGGTAAAAGCCTCCTAATCTGTTTCGGTATTGAATAATGGCATGTGCGAATCCTTTTCCAATTCCAGGAATTTGAATGAGTTGTAGGCTGTCGGCATCATTCAGTTCTATTGATTCTCCTAGGGATAGTTTTTTAGGCCGTAACGCATCAAGAGAATCTTTTGTTTTTTTCCATTGGGCGTCTCTATCAGCTTTTCGTTGTTCCCTCTCTGCTTTTAATCTAGCAAAAGAATCCCTTAAAACGAGATATTTCTTTTCCCGTTCTTGTCTTCTTTCCTCTTTTATTTTCTTTAATTTGGCGAAAGAATCTATCAATAGCCTATGTCTATACTCCCGGTCTGTGTTTTTTTTCTTTTTGGAGTAAGTAACAGAATCATTTTCTGAAATACCAGCCAAGGTTTCTGTTTGCTGGTAAGCGGATAGAGAAAGAAAATGAGTGTGGTAAATTGACCAGATAATCCCAACGATTATCAATCCGAAGAGTGTGATGATTACACGTCTGTCGGATTTAGGCATTTTGTTAAGTGACAATTTTTAGTTATCTGTGTCTTTATATATTGGATAAAGATTCATACTTGCTGCTTTTTCTAGCATTAGCTGATAGGCTGCATCATGTTCATTTGGTATCTTGCCATCAAGGATAGCGTCCTTAATGGTTTCCTTGATTTCTCCAATCTGAGAGCATGGGGATAGTCCTAGAACTGCCATGATTTCCTTTCCGTCTACAGGTGGCTGGAAATTACGAATGCGATCTTTTTCTTCCAGGTCAACAAGTTTTTTACGAACTAGTTTAAAATTATCAAGGAATCTTTGCTTCTTGACTTCGTTCTTAGATGTAATGTCTGCTTCACAAAGTGTCATTAGATCATCAATGTCATCACCAGCTTCAAATAGGAGACGTCTCACAGCAGAATCTGTAACAATATCATCGGCAATGGCAATAGGCCGCATATGAAGGGACACTAATTTCTGGACATACTTCATTTTCTCGTTCAATGGAAGTTTCAAGTTGCGGAAGATATCTGCAACCATTTTTTCTCCAATGGCGTTATGATTATGGAATGTCCATCCAATAGACGGTTCCCATCGTTTGCTTTTAGGCTTACCTATATCGTGCAGTAGGGCAGCCCAGCGTATCCATAACTTGCGTTCCTTGTCATCCCAGTCTTGGGTGGCTTTAGCAACATTGTCAAGAACTTCCAAGGTATGGAAGAAGTTGTCCTTATGGGCTCTGCCATTGACCTTTTCTACTCCGTATAGTGCAAAAAGCTCTGGAAAGATAAGCTTAAGTAAACCACAAGAAAACAATAGCTCAAAACCAATGGATGGCGCAGGAGAAAGCATGATTTTATTCATTTCATCAGCAATACGTTCCTTTGAAATAATCTGGATACGTTCTTTGTTGGTAAAGAGCGCCTCTTCTGTCTCTTGCTCTATCATGAAGTTCAATTGCGTAGCAAATCGTATGCAACGCATCATTCGCAAAGGATCATCGCTAAAAGTGATGTCTGGATCCAATGGGGTTGCTATAAGCCTGTCTCTTAGATCCCAGACGCCATCGAAAGGATCAACGAGTTCTCCAAAGCGTTCTTTGTTCAGGCAAATTGCCATGGCATTGATGGTAAAGTCACGGCGGTTTTGGTCATCTTCCAGTGTCCCGTCTTCAACAATAGGCTTGCGAGAGTCATGACTATAGCTTTCTTTTCGTGCTCCAACGAATTCAACTTCGGTCTGGTGGTATTTTACCTGAGCTGTTCCGAAATTGCGAAAGACTGATAAATGTGCACTTCGTCCTAATTTCTTTGCCAAGGCTTTGGCAACTTCAATGCCAGAGCCCACAACTACAACGTCAATATCTTTGGATGGTCGCTCTAGAAAAAGATCTCGAACATAGCCTCCTACTACGTAACACTCAACACCTAACTCATCTGCCGTATCACCAATACGGTGAAAAATGGTGTGGTCGAGTTCATGTATGAAATCCTCTCTTGTAAGCTCTCGCATAAATCTTCTTTTTATTTTTCGTGTGCAAAGATAGTGCTTTTTCTTTTTCTTTTATTATTTTTGTGACTTGAAATAAAAAATAGAAAACAATGAAAAGACTCTCACTATCTCTTCTGGTAATTTTCTCCATATTTGCATGTACAGATAGTATTGAAGACAAGGCAAATGTTTTTTTGATTCTTGCAGAACAAGCCTATAACAAGGGCGCATATGAGGTGGCTCGTAATCAAATAGATAGTATTCGATTGCTTTATCCTAAAGCTTTTAATACCCGGAAGGCAGCATTGGATCTCCGTTTAAAAATAGATTTGGCAGAGGGACAACAGGCTGTTGAAGAATCTGATAAGATTATCTTGCAGAAAACAGATCTGGTTGAACGAATGAAGAGCAAAATGGTTTTGGAGCCGGTCAAAGGAACTGTGGGTAATTACGTATCACCTTCTCAGACTGTAGATAAGGTAGGCCATAACATGCTCCGCGCACAGGTTGATGAACACGGATTGCTCACGCTAACATCCATATATGTGGGTGAATTGGGGCATAAGGCAATCAAGGTGGAGTCAGAGGGTCAGCAGCTTCAAACTCCGGCAAGTTCCGCAACTTTTAAATCAATAGCAAATGGTAAGAATTTAGAGGAAGTGGTTTTCAGTAATGACAGAGAAGTAGGTGTTTCTGCCTTTATTTCACAGCATGTAGGAAAAGAAGTAAAACTTACCTATATTGGTTCTTCTCAGAATATAACCATAACTCTTCTACCTGTTGATGTGAAGGCTGTTGCTGATGTATACGATCTTTATCTGCAGATGAAGATATTAAATGATGCACGTGTACGATATGCTGATGCCTGTGCAAAAGTAAAGTTCATCCACCGAAAGATGGAGGATGAACCTGCAAATTCAAAGGATTGAGATTTATAGCATCTTTAATGCAAGTTTTATGACTTTTTCTACGCTTGCATCAGGATTTTCTTTCAAGATGTTAACGACAACTTTCTGGGACGCAGACGCTTGAAAGCCAAGCATGGTGAGAGCTGCCACCGCTTCGGCTTGGATTTCTTTTGTAGTATTGGATGCAGCAATACCCAGTCCAATAGAGGGAGCCTGGTTAGCAATATCTGTTTTCACCACTTTGTCTTTTAATTCAACAATAATGCGTTGAGCAGTTTTTAAGCCTATACCTTTGACATTTTTCAATAGCTTAGCATTGTCGTTGGAAATAACTTCAACAAGTTCGGAAGGAGTTAGTGAAGAGAGAATCATTCGAGCTGTATTACCTCCGATACCAGAAACGGTAATCAAGAGCAGAAACAATTCTCTTTCCTGGCGGCTGGCAAATCCCCATAGAACATATGCATCTTCACGTATTGCTTCATAAATGAAAAGCTTAACATCCTTCTTTCCTTGGATAGATGCATAAGTGTTAAGTGAAATGTTTACCCCATAACCCACTCCGTGGCATTCTACTACGGCAAGTGTGGGGGTGAGTTCGGCTAATTCGCCTTTTACGTAATCTATCATAGTGTTTATAGTTTTAGCTGGTATGTATTCCCATTTTGCTGAATGATTTCTTCTAAAACCAGTTCCCTAAGAATAGGAGGGAGCTGTTCTTTCGATGTGTTTTGTGTAAACTCAGAAAAATGATGTGGCTGTCGATCACTCAGTATTTCTAATAGTTGTTCTCGTATTTTTGTCTGGAATGATGGATTAGTCTTTTTCTTTTTGTTAGAAAGGCAGACATCACAGTGGCCGCAAGTATGTTCCATTTCTTCGCCGAAATATCGTAGAAGCATTTCGCATCGGCAGGTGCTGAGGCTTTCTGCATATTCAATCATTCCTTTTATTCTTTCTTCTAAACGTTTTTTCCTATCATCATAGACTTCTTCAGGGAAGTAGATTCTTTCTTTCTCAATGCGCTTTTGCATGTAGGTAATATATGGAGTTCTCTTCCTTGGTATATAATGTAATATACCCATATGAGATAGTTTCTTTAGAGTTTCATAAACCTGATGACGATTGTATGAAGTAACATGTGCTAGCAGCTCTTCTTCTATGTATACGTAATCAGCAAAAACTCCACCATAGCATCTTAATACACTTAGCAAGACGTTCTCCTCCATTTCATCCAAGTTTTGGAAACGGTACAGTTCCTCTTTGCGGATAGAGAGCATAAGTCGCGAACTGTTTTCTTGCTCTTCCGTATATTCAATCAATCCTATTTGCGTCAGTAGCTTTAATGCACTATGTACCTGTACAGGATGGTGTTTGAAACGAATGCAAAATTCCTCTAGGTTAAATTCTTTTGTAACCATGAATCCATCACCCATTGCCATTTGGTAGTAGTAGGCCAGGTGTTCATAGATGTCTCGTATAAAATCTTGATCAGGAAATGCCTCTGAGATATGTTTTAGTAGTTTTACGCGATCCCCACGATGATAAAGCAAAACTGCAAATGCACGATAGCCATCTCTTCCTGCTCTTCCTGCTTCTTGGAAATAGGCTTCAGGAGAATCTGGAACCTGGAGATGGATTACTAGTCGTACCTCTGGCTTGTCTATGCCCATCCCAAAGGCGTTTGTGGCAACCATCACTCGAATTTCATCGTCTTTCCATTTTTTCTGCCTTTCGTCCTTTTCTGTATTAGACAATCCTGCGTGATAATAGGTAGCGGTAAAACCTTTGCTTTCTAGCAGTTGTGCTACTTCTTTAGTTGCCTTTCTGTTTCTAACATAAACAATGGCAGATCCAGGCATGCTGCTAAGGATATGAATGAGTTCGTTTTCTTTGTCTTCAGTTTGTCTTACGATGTAAGAAAGATTCTCTCTTTCAAAACTCATGCGGTAAACTGCAGAATCTTTGAATTCTAATTTTTCTTGAATGTCTTCAATTACCCTTGGTGTGGCGGTTGCTGTCAAGGCCAGTACAGGCACTCCTGCTAGCTCTTTACGAATCTCTGATATTTTGAGATATGAAGGTCGAAAATCATATCCCCACTGGGAAATGCAATGAGCTTCATCAACTGTGATGAAACTCACATTCATATGGCGAAGTTTATGAAGAAATAGTTCTGTAGATAATCGTTCTGGTGAGACATAAAGGAATTTGTAGTCACCAAGGATGCAATTGTCTAAGGCTACAAGTATTTCTTGACGTGTCAGTCCTGAATAAATGGCAGTTGCCTTGATTCCCTTATCCCTTAAATTCTGAACTTGGTCTTTCATCAAAGCAATAAGTGGAGTTACTACAATACAAACGCCATTTAAAGCAAGTGCAGGAACTTGGAAGGTGATGGATTTTCCTCCACCGGTAGGCATAAGACCTAAAGTATCACGACCGCTTCCGATGCTTTCAATTATTTCTTTTTGAATGCCTCTAAAGCGGTCGTAACCCCAATATTCTTTAAGAATGTCTTCGTACATACGTTATTGGATCGGTTCGCAAGGTTTTATGTCTTCTATCTGAAGTTGTGCCTCTCCTCTTTTGTAGATGTTGTCTTCTATTGTATAACAGATATCAAATGCTCGTTTTGTCTTGATATATCTCGCTTGAGAACTTTGACCAAAGGCAATGCCGTTCATTATTTGGTTGCACTTGTTGTCAACCAGTTCCAATTTTATGTGTTCTTGTTCGCGTCCGACAACTTTGCTGGTTCCGTAATCATAGACTCCATGAGTACAGAATGTTGGCTTTTGGTTATCAGGACCAAATGGCCGGAATTTTTTGAGGTCTGCATGGAATTTAGAATTGATTTCTCGGAACTCTAATTCTGCATCGATGTTCAGATTTGCAGCAGTTTGTTCTGGCTCAATGTGCTGTTCTACATATTCTTCAAATCGTCGGGAGAATTCTGGAACGTTTTCTACTTTCAAAGATAGACCGGCAGCATAGGTGTGGCCTCCAAAGTTTTCCAGTAGGTCGCGGCAGTTTTCTATAGCTTTATAAACATCGAACCCAGCAACACTTCGTGCTGAACCTGTTGCAATATCATCAGTACGTGTCAGGACAACTGCTGGTCTGTAGTAGATTTCTGTCAGACGGCTTGCGACAATACCAATCACGCCCTTGTGCCAGTCTTCGTTGAATATGACAATGCTTTTTTTATCTTTGAGTTCTGCATATTCTTCAACCAGTTCATTTGCCTCCTCGGTCATCTGCTTATCCAGATCCTTACGTGTTTCATTGTACTGATTAATCTGATTAGCCATTTCTAAGGCTCTTGGATAATCTTTCTCAACCAAAAGCTCCACGCTTTGCTTGCCATTTTGGATACGTCCAGATGCATTGATTCTTGGGCCAATCTTAAAGACAATGTCACTCATGGTAATGTCTCGTCCAGAGAGTCCACAAACTTCTAGAATGGCTCGAATTCCAACACTTGGGTTCGTATTAATCTGCTTTAAGCCGTGACAAGCCAATACTCTGTTTTCCCCCATAATAGGCACAATGTCTGATGCAATACTAACAGCTACCAAGTCAAGTAATGGGATAAGAGAACTCATTTCAATTCCATTACTCATGGCAAATGCTTGCATGAACTTAAAGCCCACGCCACATCCAGAAAGATGAGGGTATGGGTAATGGTTGTCTACGCGTTTTGCATTTAGAATTGCAACAGCAGGGGGCAAAACTTCATCAGGGACATGATGGTCACATATAATGAAGTCTATACCTTTTTCCTTGGCATAAGCAATTTCCTCCACGGCTTTAATGCCGCAGTCAAGTACGATGACTAGTTTCACCTCGCTTTCCGCAGCAAAGTCTACTCCTTGGTGTGATACGCCATAGCCCTCTTCATACCGGTCTGGTATGTAATAGTCTACATTGGAGTAGAACTGAAGGAGGAACTTGTAAACCAATGCTACGGCGGTGGTGCCGTCAACATCATAATCTCCATACACCAAGACACGTTCTTTCTTTCCCATAGCCTGATTTAGGCGCTCAACGGCCTTATCCATGTCATTCATGAGGAATGGGTCATGGAGTTCACTGAGATGAGGGCGGAAGAACTGTTTGGCTGCCTCAACAGTGCAGATGCCTCGGTCCATAAGTAAACGGGCAAGCACAGGGCTGATATTCAGCGATTTGCCTAGCTGCTTAGCCGCCTCGAGCCGTTCTGATGTAGGAGGTTCGTAATTCCATTTGTAATTCATCTATATGTTTTTTTATTTTTATCTTATCTCAGTGTGCTCCATGTTGAAAAACGGTTACTGCACATTCAATCGGTAAAAATAAGAAAAAAACATGAAAAAGCCGATATTTCTGCTGTAATTTAACAGAAATATCGGCTTTTTAGCAAAATGACAGAGTTTTATTTAATTCCGTATTTTGCTTTGAGGTTAGCAGAAAGAGCTGCCTTGTTGATCAGTATATTTAGAGTTTTTGCACGAACATACTCTGGTGTTACGTAATAAATACCCTGATATTTTCCGGAAGTGTTACCCCAAGAGTTCTTTACCATGAAATATTTTTGGCCCCATTGGTCTTTTGCTATTCCAAAGATTTGCATAGCATGGTCATCTGTAGTCTGTTTCCCGTCATACATTGCCTGGCGCTCTTCTGGAGTTACTACTTTCTGTGGCTTTGGCAGATTGTCTGCTTTGGGTGCAGTAGCTTGGTCTGCGCCAATTAAGCGAATCTGGTCAGAGCTAACCGTGCTTTCAACCTTTACTTCATCGTTAAATACACCTACGCCTTGGCGTCCGAATCCTGCTTCACTGACATCACTACCCCAAAGGATTGTGTAACCGTTCTTGATGGCATCTTCAAATAATTGGCAGAAATCATCCAGTTCAAGATTATATGAAAGGGCCCAACGCCAGTTGTCTTGAGCTTCCATTGCATACCCAACTCCTAGATTTTCACCAGTGCTGTAAGGATGATGCATGAAGCTAGTCAACGAAACATAGTCCTTGGCATTTACGCCTAAACTCTTTGCAAAACTCTGGGGAGTGTATTCTTTCCCTTCATACTTGAACTTTTCAGGGGCTTTGCCCAGATAAACTTCATGAACGGCGCGGATAGCCTTTTTGTACAGTTGTTCTCCATCAGGAGATACCTGCATGGTTCGCAGGCGAGTTGCAGCTTCAACCATTCTATCAACTAGAGCAGAGAGCTCAGAGTGTGCAGAGATATTTTTGCCGTACATGGCACCTGCTGGCATTTCAGAGTCTGGTACCATACCAATTCGGCTCATGACTTCCAGAATATCGCCAAAATCACCACCTTGTCCGAAGCTTACATCACCACTGGTGCGCACAGCTTTTTCTGCACGTTCCATATAAGTATTGAAAGCTACATACATTTCACTAAGGTCATACGCTTTCTTTTGGGTACGTAGTATTTCAGACTCAATGAAAGCGAGGCCAGAATAAGCCCAACAGGTACCAGCGTTACCTTGATTCTTAACAGGAGTAATTGCTACAGAATCCACTGTGGTAAATTTGAAGTCTGGACCTGCTGCCTGCTGAGGGCGTTGCTGTGCTGAAACAGCAAGGCTGCAGCATAGAGCTGCAGCCATGATGATTGTATGTTTCATTTGAATATACTAATTATTTCTTACCTTTCTTTGCAGGAGCTGGAGCACCGAAGCCATACTTAGCAGCCAGTTCTGCTGGAACAGCAGCCTTGTTTACTACGATGTTCATTGTCTTTGCACGAATGAACTCAGGAGTTACATAGTAGATACCATGATACTTACCAGAGTTGTCACCCCAAGAGTTCTTTACCATGAAATACTTGTTGCCCCACTGGTCCTTAGTAATACCGAAGATCAGCATACCGTGATCATCAGTAGTAGTTTTTCCGTCGTACATAGCCTGACGCTCTTCTGGAGTAACAACCTTCTGCTTCATAGGCAGAACTTCCTTGTTAGGATCAACCTTTGGAGCCTGTGCTGCATCAGCACCAATCAGACGAATCTGGTCAGAGCTTACAGTACTCTCTGCCTTAACTTCGTCGTTATATGTAACTACACCCTGACGAGAGAAACCTGCTTCTGAAACGTCTGATGCCCAGTGAATAGTGTAGCCAGCCTTGATTGCAGCTTCGAATACTGCACAGAAGTCGTCTAACTCCATGTTGATAGACTGACCCCAACGCCAGTTGTCCTGTACTTCAATTGCAAAAGTCTTACCCAAGTTCTCACCGGTGCTATATGGCTCGTGCATGAAACTAGTCAAGTTTACATAGTCAGAACCCTTCAGTCCAAGATAATCTTTGAATGTCAGTGGAGTATACTGCTTGCCTTCGAAAGTAAAGGTTTCAGGGCATTTGCCCAAATATACCTCATGAACGGCACGGAATGCCTTCTTCCACAACTGCTCACCATCAGGAGAAACCTGCATGGTGCGGAGCTTTGCAGCAGCAGCAACGATAGGATCACCAATAGCGGTTAGCTCAGAATGTGCAGAAAGGGTCTTTCCGTACATTTTACCTGCAGGCATTTCTACATCTGGTACCAGACCGAAGTGGTCGATAGCATAAGTTATATCATACAGAGAACCACCCTGAGAGAAGCTTACATCACCGCTAGTGCGTACAGCCTTCTCTGCACGATCCATATAAGTCTTGAATACTACATACATTTCAGACAAATCAAATGCCTTTTTCTTGGTGCGGAGCAACTCTGACTCCAGGAAACCCATACCTGAGTAGCACCAGCATGTTCCTGCATTAGCCTGGTTCTTAACTGGTGTGATACCTACAGAGTCTACTGTAGTGAACACATACTTAGGCTGTGGAGCCTGCTGTTGCATTGCTGGTCTCTGTGCAGCTGCACTCATGCTTACGAGTGTTGCAGCAGCAAATAAAACTGATTTCTTCATTTTTTATTTGTTTTTGTATAATAATAAATAATTTACCTTAATTAGATAGAGAAAAATGTTGAAAGTTTATTTTCTGTTTGCTAAATAATCTTCCAATTCGTCAACATGGTATGGAATGACCTTGTCGCCGCAGAAACGTGAGCCGGTGGAAGTAATGATAACATCGTCTTCAATTCGTATGCCACCGAATCCCTTGTATTTCTCTATAACATCGTAGTTTAGGAAACCTTCGTGAAGGTGTTGGCTCTTCCAAAGGTCTATCAAATCAGGAATGAAATAGATTCCAGGCTCATCGGTAATAACAAAACCTTCTTCCAGGCGTCGTCCCATACGTAGGCTGGCTAGTCCAAATTGAGTAGACGGACGTGTTTCTTCATCATATCCAACATACTGCTGGCCCAGATTCTCCATGTCATGTACATCCATGCCCATCATGTGACCTAGTCCATGAGGCATAAATAATGCATGAGCTCCTGCAGCAATTGCTTCTTCGGTGTCTCCTTTTGTCAAGCCCAAAGCCTTTAATCCGTTGAACATCACCTTGCATGTGTCAAGGTGAACTTGTTTCCATGTATTACCAGGCTTAGCTACAGTTAATGCATAGTCATGGCAATCAACTACAATCTGATAGATTTCTTTTTGGCACTGGGTGAACTTGCCGCTAACAGGACTGGTGCGGGTATGGTCAGAACAGTAGCCTTCGTTATTCTCTGCACCAGCGTCTACCAGCATTAGCTTGCCGCTTTCTAGAAGATGACATGGTTTGTGGTTGTGCAGCACTTCTCCATGTTGAGTAAGAATTGTAGGGAAACTCAAGCCTTGTCCGTAACTCTGTGCAATACCTTCCATAACACCTGCAATGTATTGTTCGCTTTGCCCTGGTTTGCACAGTTGCTGGGCTGCAGTGTGCATCTTATAGCCAATCTCGAAAGCATTGTCTAGCTGTGCAATCTCTTGAGGTTCTTTCTTGTTGCGCATCTTAATGATGGCTAGCACAAGCTTATGTGAAGCCTTTTCTTTCACCTCAGCAGTAGGAATACCCAACAAATCGTGTAACTGAAGTACGGTAAATGAACGGTATGGCTTGATGTAGTGAATCTGACGGTTGGCTGCAACAGCCTTTTTTAGATAAGTGGAGGCTTCTCCATAGCTTCCTGTATGGTTAATACCCACGCTGGCTGCCATATCTTTTACCAGAGGCATTGGACCAGTCCAGATTATGTCTTCTATTTCCACATCGTTAGCAAAGAGGTATTCCTCGCGATTGTCTATGTCAAGTACGGCAATCATCATCGGCACATCTAGACCGCAATAATAACGGAATGTGCTGTCCTGTCGGAAATGATAGGTGTTGTCGGGGTAGTTATAAGGAACGTCTGCATTGCCGAATAGGACAATTAAGCCATTGCCTACTTCCTGCATCAGTTTTTCACGTCTTTGAATATATGTTTCTTTACTGAACATGATAATTTCTTCTAATTACAATTCTAAGGTGCAAATTTACGCAATTTTATTATATATAAGGTAATAATTTGCGCTTTTTGTTACTCCCAGCAGTCCAAATCATTTTCGATTTCTGGTAGCTGACTTTTATGGAATACAGGATCCTTTCCTGCTTTCTTTTGTGCCAGATAATCTTTTAACAGTCGCATAGGGTAGTGTGAAAGTAGAATCACTGCTGTAAGGTTGCAGGCGGTTAGAAGAGCCATGAACAGATCGCCAAAACTCCAAACCAATTGAAGACTGGCTACGGCACCGAACATTACTACTACACCTCCAGAACAAATTCTGTAGAGTGTAAGAACCAGTTTACTTTTGGTAAGATAGCGCACATTGGTTTCTCCATAGAAGTAATTGCCTATGATGCTGCTAAAAGCAAACGACAAGATTGCACATGCTATGAAGATGGAGCCGATACTTCCAACTTCATGCTCCAGGGCACTTTGCGTCAATACAATACCGTCGCTCATTCCATTTTGGTATTCACCGCTGATGAGAATAATGAATGCTGTACAGCTACAGATCAAAATGGTATCAGTGAATACGGCAAGCGACTGAATCAAACCTTGTTTGACCGGATGACTTACATCACTGGTAGCTGCTGCATTTGGCGCAGATCCCTCGCCAGCTTCATTGCTGAACAAGCCTCGTTTGATACCAGTCATAAGTACAGCACCGAGTGTTCCTCCTGCAAACTGTTCTAGACCAAATGCCTGTGCAAAGATATGCTTGATGATGCCAGGTATCATAGTGATATTCATTCCGATGATGAAGACTGCTAGAATAATGTAGCCTACAGCCATGACAGGAACCAGTACACTGCTTACCTTAGAGATACGTTGGATACCACCAAAGACCACGCTCAGTGAAATTACTGTTAGGATAATGCCTACTATAAATGGATCAAATCCGAATGCTTTTTCCATGGCACTGCATATGGTGTTGCTCTGGATAGAGTTGTAGCTAAAGCCAAAAGTACAGGTGAGCAGTATCGCAAAGAGACTACCCATCCAAGGTTTATGCAATCCTTTTTTCATGTAATAGGCTGGACCACCAATGAAAGAATGTTCTCCTTTTGTTTTAAAAAGCTGAGCCAATGTACTTTCTACAAAAGCTGTCGCAGATCCTAACAGGGCAATAAGCCACATCCAGAATACAGCACCAGGTCCACCAGTGGTGATTGCCAATGCAACACCAGCAAGATTTCCTGTGCCTACACTAGATGCTACACTTACAGCAAAAGCTTGGAAGGAGGAAATCTGTTTTCCTCCATTCTCTTTTTTCTTATTGGAACTGCCCAGCAGCTTAATCATTTCGCCTAACATGCGGAACTGCACAAAGCCAGAACGTACTGTAAAATACACAGCGCATCCTAACAATACTGCTATCAGCAAATAAGTCCAAATATAATCCTGAATGGTAGTGATGGCAACGTTCAACCATCCTTCTGCAGAAAAAAACTCTCCCATACTATCTTTTTGTTATAAATTCCGGTTGCAAAGATACATTAAAAACTTAAAAAAACAAAAAGAAGGCGCTCTCATGTGAGAACGCCTTCTTTATTATATAAGGTATAGGAAATTACTGCAAATCAGGATCAGCGTAGTCCATCTTACTCATGCGGATGTATGAGTTGTAACGGCGCTTAGCAGCAGCCTTACATGCATCGTACAGTTCCTGTGCCTCGGTTGGAGCAGCCTTCTTCAGTGACAGGAAGCGCACCTCACCTTCCAAGAATGCCTGGAAGTTATCCCAGTTAGGAACCTTAGAATCCAACTGGAATGGGTTCTTACCCTCTTCTGCCAATGCAGGGTTGTTTCTCCACAAGTGCCAGTAACCGCACTCTACAGCCTTAGCCTCCTCAGCCTGGCTCTTACCCATGCCGCCCTTAGCCTTCAGACCGTGGTTGATACATGGAGCATAACCGATAATCAATGATGGACCGTGCCATGCCTCAGCCTCCTTGAATGCCTTCAAGCACTGTGCCTGGTCAGCACCCATAGCTACCTGAGCTACATAAACATTACCATAAGTTGCCTGCATCAGACCCAGATCCTTCTTGCCTGCACGCTTACCGTTAGCAGCAAACTGTGCGATAGCACCGATAGGAGTAGCCTTAGAAGCCTGACCACCAGTGTTAGAGTAAACCTCTGTATCGATAACGAAGATGTTTACATCCTCACCAGAACCGATAACGTGATCCAAACCACCGTAACCGATATCGTAAGAAGCACCGTCACCACCGATGATCCACTGTGAACGCTTAACCAAGTAGTGATCCAGCTCTGCCAACATAGCGCACTTAGGACAACCAGCAGCCTTACCTGCAGCGATCAGTGGCTTCAGCTCTGCTGCAGCAGCCTTAGAAGCAGCAGCGTCGTTCTGGCCTGCAATCCACTTCTCTGCAGCTGCCTTGAATTCAGCAGGAGTCTGCTCGTCAGCGATCATCTCATTCAAAGTAGCGGTGATACGAGCCTTCATCTTCTTGGTTGCCAGTACCATACCCAGACCGTACTCGCAGAAGTCCTCGAACAGAGAGTTAGACCATGCTGGACCCTGACCCTTAGCATTCTTAGTGTAAGGAGTAGATGGGATAGAACCAGAGTAGATAGAAGAGCAACCAGTAGCGTTAGCAACGATCTCACGGTCACCGAACAGCTGAGAAATCAGCTTAACATATGGAGTCTCACCACAACCAGCACAAGCACCAGAGAACTCGAACAATGGAGTTGCGAACTGAGAATTCTTTGGATTCAAGGTGATGTCAATCAAATCCTGCTTTGAAGATACGTTCTTAACGCAGTACTCCCAGTTAGCAGCTTCGGCAGCAGCCTTTGCAGATGAATCATCGTAAGGAACCATCTTAAGAGCAGGACCACCAGCCTTAGGATTACCAGGACAAACGTCAGCACAGTTACCGCAAGCCAGACAGTCCTTAACGCCTACCTGCATAGTGAAGTGCATACCCTTGAATGCAGCAGGAGCCTTCATCTCGATAGTCTGACCCTGGAAGCCAGCCTTTTCCTCGTCGGTCATAACGAATGGACGGATACAAGCGTGAGGACAAACAAATGCACACTTGTTACACTGGATACACTTAGCAGGATCCCATTCTGGAACGAATGCACCTACACCGCGCTTCTCGTATGCAGCAGTACCCTGCTCCCAAGTACCATCCTCGATGCCCTTGTATGCAGAAACTGGCAGGTCAGCACCGTTCTGAGCGTTGATAACGCGAACCAAGTTGTTGATGTATGCAGGATCATCGTTCTCTACTGTTGGATCTGCAGGCAGGTTAGCCCATGCTGGATCTACAGCCAGAGTCTTGTACTCACCACCACGGTCAACAGCAGCGAAGTTCATGTTAACAACATCCTCACCCTTCTTGCCATAAGACTTAACGATAGCCTTCTTCATCTGCTCTACTGCCAACTCTACTGGGATAACCTCAGTGATGCGGAAGAATGCAGACTGCAGGATAGTGTTGGTACGGTTACCCAAACCAATCTCCTGAGCAATCTTAGTTGCGTTGATATAGTAAACAGTGATGTTCTTCTCTGCGAAGTACTTCTTGATCTTGTTAGGGATGAAGTTTACTAACTCCTCACCCTCAAAGATAGTGTTCAACAGGAACTGGCCGTTTGGCTGCAGACCGCGGATAACATCGTACATGTGCAGGTAAGCCTGAACGTGACATGCTACGAAGTTAGGAGTCTTGATCTGATAAGTAGAACGGATAGGGGTATCACCGAAACGCAAGTGAGAGCAGGTGAAACCACCAGACTTCTTAGAGTCGTATGAGAAATATGCCTGGCAATACTTGTTGGTATTGTCACCGATAATCTTTACAGAGTTCTTGTTAGCACCTACAGTACCGTCAGCACCCAAACCGAAGAACTTAGCTTCGAAGATGCCAGCACCACCCAATGCCATCTCTTCCTTAGCAGGCAGAGAGCACATAGTCAAGTCATCAACGATACCTACAGTGAAGTGATCCTTTGGACAGTTCAGTTCCAAGTTCTCATATACACCCAGAATCATAGCTGGAGTGGTATCAGCAGAACCTAAACCATAACGACCACCAACGATAATAGGATTGCGGCCGCTGCCATAGAATGCATCCTTAACATCCAGCAACAAAGGTTCGCCGTTAGAACCTGGCTCCTTGGTACGATCCAGAACTGCAATCTTGGTAGCTGTTGTAGGGATAGCCTCCAACAAGTGCTTAACAGAGAATGGACGATACAAATGAACTGATACCATACCATACTTCTTGCCGTTTGCATTAGCATAGTCGATAGCCTCACGAGCTGCCTCAGAAGCAGAACCCATAACAACGATTACCTGCTCTGCATCTTCAGCACCATAATATGAGAACAACTTGTACTCACGGCCAGTGCGCTCAGAGATTGCAGCCATGTACTTCTCTACGATTGCAGGAACTGCATCATAGTAACGGTTGCAAGACTCGCGGTGTGCGAAGAATGTCTCAGGGTTCTCTGCCATACCCTTAGCCTGTGGATGCTCTGGGCTCAATGCGCGAGAACGGAATGCTGCAACTGCATCCATGTCAACCAAGTCGCGTACATCATCTTCCTCAATTAACTCAACCTTCTGGTACTCGTGAGAAGTACGGAAACCATCGAAGAAGTTAATGAATGGAACGCGAGCTTCGATAGCTGCCAAGTGAGCAACGGCAGACAGATCCATAACTTCCTGTACAGAACCCTCAGCCAACATAGCGAAACCAGTCTGGCGGCAAGCCATAACGTCGCTGTGGTCACCGAAGATACACAGAGAGTGAGTAGCCAAAGTACGAGCAGAAACATGGAATACTGATGGCAACAGCTCACCAGCAATCTTATACATGTTAGGAATCATCAGCAACAGACCCTGAGAAGCAGTAAAGGTAGTGGTCAGTGCACCAGCTTGCAGAGAACCGTGAACAGCACCTGCTGCACCACCTTCTGACTGCATTTCCTGAACTAATACTGTGTCGCCAAACAGGTTCTTACGACCCTGTGCAGCCCACTCATCTACATGCTCCGCCATTGGAGATGATGGAGTGATAGGATAGATAGCTGCTACCTCAGAGAACATGTAAGCTACATGTCCGGCGCAGGTATTACCATCCCAAGTTACAAATTTTCTTTCTTTTGCCATAATACTTATTGATATTATTAATTATGTATTTACTATCTCTTTTTTTTCAATAAAGGAAGCCGAATAACCAAAGCGGAATGTGGTTTTCATGACCTAATTCCGTGTTGTGTTGTGCATAAATGACATCAGGAACTATTTTCCCTTTGATGTTTTTACTTGTGCAGATACGGAATTTGTGTATTCCATCTACAAGATATGAGTAACCTTTTTTTCCTGTGTTCATTTTGTGGTCTTTCCACATTGTGTTTAAAAAGAATGTTTCCAGAATGTCCTGTTCCTCAATTTTTAAAGGATATATTGCATACATCTGGCTGGTGTTATGCATACATATTTTTGCAGGTTTTTGAGGAAAATCATCTCCTTCATCATATATTAAGTTGATGAGGCGAGCATCAGCCAAATACTTAATGTAATTCATGACTGTTGCACGGCTAGTCTGAATCTCAGATGCAAGTTTGCTGATATTGGCAGCCCCTGGACCTTCTACAGCTAACATATACAGCAATTTCTTTATCTTGCTCAAGTATTTTAATTCTATTTGTCTAATAAATAAAATGTCCACTTCTATCATCATGGACATAGTCTTTATCAGATTCTCAGAGAAATTTCTTTTTTCAAGATAAAATGGATAAAAACCATGGTGAACATAGTCTTGGAAATAATCAAGAGGTCGTACTTTGCTTAATATCTCTTTGGCTATTTTTTCGTGGTTTGCTAATATCTGTTCCAGACTGAAAGACTGGAAATGGTTTCCGGTATTCAAATTTAAAAATTCTCGGAAAGAAAATCCACGTAAATTATAGCTTTTTACAATGCCGTTTAATTCTGGGTTTTCTTCTTTCAAACGCATTACAGAAGATCCTGTGAAAACAATATGAAGATTCGGGAATCTTTCATAACATTCTCTCAATTCATGACTCCAATCTGGATACTTGAAAACTTGGTCTATCAGGAGGACTTTTCCTCCTCGTTTCATGAATTGACCGGCAAAGTTAACAAACCCAACTTGTTGGAAATAAAAATTATTTAAGTTGATATACAAACAAGCTCTATCTGTTCCGAAATGTTCTTTTGCATATTGAAGGAGAAAGGTTGTTTTTCCGACGCCACGTGTTCCTTTGATGCCAATTAAGCGGTCATTCCAGTTTATCTCGTCCATGAGGGCGCGACGTACTGGGGCATTTAAATGCTCAACCAGATATGCGTGGGTTCTGTAAAAAGCTTCCATTTCTCCTTATTATTTATAATAAGCCTTGCAAAGATAGAATTTATTATTGGAATTGCAAAGTTGGCTTATCAAAAAAATAAGATTTATTATATTTTTGCATTGTATGGGTCAAATCTTTTTTTTAAACTGTATCTTTGTAGTCATTATGAAGCCTATAGCAGTACATATTTTCAATCCCTGGCATGATATGGCCTTAGCAAGTTTCAGCCCTAATTATCAGCCACGGGCTTCTGCAGTAAAAATGGCAGAAGATTTGGCCTTGTTGCCTCGATGGATTGCAGAGGATGGGGACGTCCTTCTTCTTCCGGATTTCTCGGCATGTACTATTGTAGATGGACAGGTGAACAGTACGGACTTCCCGACACCTGGAGTATCGTATGAGTTTAAACCATGGGGATGGGATCAATTGATACATAGTCAGCTGTGTAGCCAATTTCCAACTCTGGAATTGCCTTCTATAGATTATTTGAATGTAGTGCGAAAGTTGTCTTCTCGCCAGTTGGCAGTTGAAACACTTGGGGCACTTCATAAAAGGAACCCGGGAGTTTTTATTGGTGAATCGTTCTTTTGCACAGATTTGTCCTCTATTGCTAATTTAGCAAAGAAATATCCCCGTTTGCTCATGAAACAGTTGTGGAGCAGTAGTGGAAAAGGACTTCGACGTTTGGATGGAAATTTTGAAGTTCCGTTACAAAACTGGTGTGCTCGTAGCATTCAATTGCATGGCGGTGTGGTAGTTGAACCAAGGTATGAACGTGTCATGGATTTTGCTATGGAATTCATTGCTGAGAAGCAGGGTGTATCTTTTTGTGGATATTCTGTTTTTCTTACAAGTGATACAGGAAAATATGCAGGCAATATCATAGATTCTGAAGAAAATCTAGAACGTTCCATCTTGAAGCAGTATGGGGAATCGGATAACTCTATTCTTCAATGCATTAAAGAATCACTAATAGAGTTGCTTTCTGCTTCAATTGCGCCTTTCTACCAAGGACCTTTTGGTGTAGACATGATGTTAATACGTACCAATGAGGGTTTTGTTAAGATTCATCCTTGTGTGGAAATTAATTTACGTTTTAATATGGGCCAGCTAGCCACGAAATTATCCTCTCGATTATTGCTTTCTGGGAAAAGAGGAGTATTTCGAATCGAGTATTTCGCTAACCCTAAGATGCTTCAAGACCGTTATCTTCTGCTCAGCTCACTACCGGGTTTCCAACTTCTGGTTCCTGTTCATCAGCACTCTTGTTATTTGGCATATATTCTCATGGATTCAGAGACGTGTGAGGAGGGTATATAAATAAAGGCGTTTTTATTTGACCATTTGTTAAAGTTTTGTTAGATTTGCAAAAACACACAAAAAAAAGAATAATATGCAAAGAATAGCAAACCTTTTTCTGCTGACAGCTTTATTTGTCTTAGTTCCTGTAATGGGATTCTCTCAATCTTATTTGAGTAAGTCAGAGCGTAAAATGGGCGAGGCTGAAGCATTGTCTATCATCAATCGCTTTACGGGTAACCAGCTCAAGGTAAAGGTACAGCTCAACTTGCCTAAAGATAGGGAGGGTCATGATTCTTATGCCTATACAATGAAGGGAGAGGTGCTGACTATCAAAGCCAGTGATGGTATTGCTGCTTGTCGTGGTTTCTATGATTGGGTAAAAACAAAAGGTGCAGGAATTAGCAGTTGGAGTGGCAACCGTTTTGAATTGCCTCGTGATTTATCTACTATTCCTCATTTTAGGACTTCTGCCTATCGGGATCACCAGTATATGAATGTTGTGACTTATGGATATACAGCACCGTTCTGGGATAAGGATCGTTGGGACAAGGAAATTGATTGGATGGCTTTGCATGGTATTGATATGCCGTTGCTATTACTGGCTCAAGAACAGGTTTATAGAGAGGTCTTTATGGACATGGGACTTTCTAAGGAAGAAATCGATGAATGGGAAGTCGGCCCTGCTCATTTGCCTTGGATGCGTATGGGTAATTTGAGTGGCAACAGTTTTGATGGACCGCTGGGTGAGGATTGGAATGCTCGTCAAGTGGAGCTGTGCAAACATGTTATTGATCGTATGCGTAAATTGGGTATGAAACCTATCTGCCCAGCCTTTGGCGGATTCGTACCTAAGGCTTTTGTTAAACATTATCAAGGAACCATTGATCTTACAGGATGGGATTGGGTGCCTGATGATTATAGGAACCATCGTCTCAATCCTGGTTCTGATGCATTTATTGAGGTCGGTACACGTTTTGTCAGAAAATGGGAGGAAAAGTTTGGAAAATGTACCTATTATCTTTCTGATTCTTTTAATGAAATGGCAATTCCTACAGATCCTTCAGTTATGACAGCTTATGGGGATGCAATTTACAAAAGTTTGAAAGATGCCAATCCCGATGCCGTTTGGACTATGCAAGGGTGGACGTTGGGCTATCAGAGAGGATCGTGGGGAAATGGCATTTTGAAAGCCTTACTCAAAAATGTACCTGATGATAAGTTCATGGCCTTAGATATGGCATCCGATTACAATTATTGCTTTTGGCATGCACCTTATGACTGGGAAACTTATGAAGGGTTTTACCAGAAAGAGTGGGTGTGGAGCGTTATCCCAAATATGGGAGGTAAGACGGCCATGACCGGTTTCCTGGATTATTATGCTAATGCGCGTTTAGAAGCCCAGCGTTCTTCTAATCGAGGCAATCTTACGGGCTATGGCTTTGCTCCAGAGGGTGTGGAAAACAATGAAATTCTCTACGAATTAATTACAGATGGCGGTTGGGTCGGAGAAAAAGATAGCATCGATGTAAAGAGTTGGTTGGCAAATTATACTCAATGTCGTTATGGGATTCCGGCCATCAAGGATCAATTACAGGATTATCAGGAAGCTTTGAGGTTATCTGTCTATAATTCCTTCCAAGATCATCCTCAGTTTGCTTGGCAGGTGCGTAATAACATCATAGGTCAGGGTAATGTGAACTTGAATGAAACTTATTGCACTGGTGTTGAGCAATTGTTCGAGGCTGTTGCAAAGTCTGACGCTCCAGTTTCTTCTCTTTTGCAAGCAGATTTGATAGAAGCTGCAGCTATCTATACAAGTGGTAAAATAGAGAAGATTAATGCCAGAATTCGTAAAGCTGTAGATGCAAAGATGTTGGAACAGGCTAATGAATTGTTGAAGGTTCAAAAGGAATTAATGCTTCGCTTGGATCGTGCCCTGTCAGTACACCCATTGTATAATTTAGAGAAATGGGAGCAACAAGCTATGGATGTTGCATCAAATGATGTGGATCGTAAACGAAATGCGGTTAATGCACGTCGTATTGTCAGTGTTTGGTATGGGGATCATGAAAAAGATGAGCCTGTAAATGATTATGCTTGTCGAATGTGGGCAGGTTTGATTCGCGATTATTATCTTCCTCGTCTGGAAGGCACATGGAATCGTGAGATAAATGGAATACCTTTTGACCAAATTGAATTTGAAAATAAATTTGTAGAGAGTGCGCCTATGCTTAGTTATCAACAAGAATTGCCAAAGAGCCAGTTGCTTCCATTTCTTGTGGATTTAGTACGAGATGCGAAAGATGCTGGCACTCAACGTATTGAGATTTTGAATTCGTATGTTGTTTCTACAGGAATAGAGAACCATTGGTATTTGATTCATTCTGGAGAGCCCGAAATAGGACAAACACAGGTTTTATCAGTAGGGCTTGATGGTAGTATTTGTGCCAAGATTGATACAAAGGCAGGAGAGCAGTTCTGGAGATTTGTAAATAATGACGAAGGCAATATCTTGGTGGAAAACCGATGGGGAAAAACCATCACTTTACAAGAATTACAACATTTCGTTGGTGCTAATTTTACAATGGAAGCAGCTCCAGTTGCCATGGTACCAGAGGTAATCAGTTCAGATTGTGACCGTTATCTTTCGCTGTTGGAGACTTATAATAATCCGAAGGTCTATGGTCAGAAAGGGCAGCCTGTAAGTTTGTCCAAACTAAATGAAGCAAAAGCATTTCTTCGTCAATGGAGAGATAACATAGCACATGCCTCTTACGATTCTTTCCTGGCAGCCTGGACTCCAGTCTGGAATTCGTTATTGGTGAAATGATGGTTTTATTTTAAGAAGATGCCCAGATGTTTGTTACGGCCATCTTTTTTGACAAGGATTACTTGGTAACTTCCTGTTTGTAAATCTGAAACAATCATTTTATCATGAATTGAAAAAGTCTTGACAACTCGATTGCTTAGGTCTTTGACTATAATGGCTTTTGCATCGGAGACGTTTGTTACTTTTAGACTTCCTGCGGAATATTCAAATTCTTGTGGCTCTGCTTTAGGACCGGAAAGACTTTGAAGAGGAGCACTTTCAATGCCAAATCTATTAACAGAAGTAATTGCATAATAGTATTCCATTCCGTAGGTCTCTTCGTGGTAATCAGTTGATCTTTGACGGGCTGATATCAGATTCTGAGGTAGATTGATATCTACAACAGGTGAAGACGAACGGTATACATTATATGTTACATAGGACTTTGTGGTGTTGTCTATAACTTCATTCCAATGTAATGATGTAATTCCATTGTTGTGCTCAATCTTTAATTCATCGGGCTGGGTAGGTTGCTCCGTGGTTTGCCAAGTCAATGGAGTTGGGAGGGCAGGGTTTTTATAAAATTCTTTTTTGCACCAATCATATAAACCTTTTGTGTTATCTGTAAGAAATTTTGAACGGTAATGGGCAACTCCTAAACCTAAACTTCTGCAATAATTCATCTGGCGTTGAACATCTGCCAAGACCCAATTCCCTTCACTCGGATGCAGGAAATAAATACCTAATCCTGGTGTGACAGGACGCTGGTCTGTATTTTCTTTCCAGTCCAAAATGAATGGGTAAAAATGGTCTCCTTTATAGTATGCCATTGGGAAGAGTCCATCCATAATGCCTTCTTTCATCCATTTTTGTGCTTCTTGATAAACTTTGTTGTATCCATTCCATCCGGTTGAAGAAAAACGATCAGTGTCACGGTATTTTCCTAATGGCGCACATGTTACTTTTACCCATGGCTTTATGTTCTTGATGGCTTTGTACATTGCTCTGACACAAGCAGTTATGTTGTTTCTACGCCAAGTTGCCTTGTCTTGTTTGTTTCCGTATCTGCGGTAAGAATCACGGTCTAAAACATCAGAGCTATTCTCAATATAACGAATGAAATCAAAGTGTATGCCGTCAATGTCATACTTCCGTGTTATTTCTTCGCATAATGTTGCGAGGTATTCTGGAGTCTGAGGATTTCCCGGATCCAGATACCAATAGTCTTTTATTTTTTTGACTAAGTTTGGGTGTGTCTTTGTTACAGTCTTTTGTCCCAACTGCCGGTGGACAGTGGCATTTCCTGAAGGAATTGTAACCATCCAACAATGCAGCTCCAGGCCGCGTTTGTGGCATTCCTCGATGGCAAATTGAAGAGGGTCATATCCTGGATCTCGCCCAGGTTGCCCGGTTAAACAGGGGTCCCACCCTTCATAGGCTGAAGGATAAATCATGGAACCGCGAACACGTGTCTGTAATAAAACAGTATTTAGGTGAAGTTCCTGATATTTATCTAAAATATCAGTTAATTCCTTTTTCTGTTTCTCTCGTCCTGCAGCTGTAGTTGCTTTTGATTTTGGCCAATCCAGGCCGTTAAGGGTTGTTAGCCACACAGCTCGTGTCTCATATTTCAAGGGAGATATTTGTGCATTTGCTACTTGTAGCAAAAAAAAGAGAAAAAAGAGGGGCAAAAAGCCATATTTTGTTTTGCTCATGGGTATTTTCGTGATTTTGAACGCGCAAAGTTAAGAAAAAATATTAATTTTGCACCTAATTTTATGAGATAACAAAAGAGATTCTGAGAAAATGATAACCTTTACGATTGCACTGTTCGCATTAATTGCGGGCTATTTTATTTATGGCAAGTTTGTTGAGCGTGTTTTTGGACCAGATCCATCACGTGTTACACCTGCCATAACAAAAGCCGACGGAGTCGACTATATGGTACTTCCTAATTGGAAGATTTTTATGATTCAGTTTCTGAATATCGCAGGTACAGGTCCTATTTTTGGAGCTATCATGGGTATGTGGTTTGGTACGAGTGCCTATTTATGGATTGTATTTGGTTGTATTTTTGCAGGTGCTACGCATGATTATTTAAGTGGAATGCTTTCACTGCATCATAACGGAGCTGGGCTGCCAGGACTTGTAGGCTATTATTTGGGACGTCGTATCAAGAATGTCATGCTGGTGTTCTCTGTTCTTCTACTTATCATGGTAGGTGCTGTATTTGTTTATAGTCCAGCCATCATTCTTCAGGGTATTTGGGGTAGTCAATTGCTTTGGATTATTGCAATCTTTATATATTACATTATTGCCACCATGTTGCCTGTAGATAAGATTATTGGTAAAATATATCCATTATTTGCCTTCTCTCTTATTTTCATGGCTGTGGCTTTAATGATTGGTTTATTTGTCAAGATGCCTCAATTGCCAGAACTTTGGGACGGTATGGTAAATCTTGGTGCAGAGAAATTTGGAAGATCAGAGCATATTTTCCCAGCCTTGTTCATTACCATTGCTTGTGGTGCAATCAGTGGTTTTCATGCAACTCAAAGTCCACTTATGGCACGCTGTATGAAAAGTGAGACAATGGGCCGTCCTATTTTTTACGGGTCAATGATTACAGAAGGAATCGTGGCTTTAATCTGGGCAACAGTGTCATCCTATTTCTTCTATGCAGAAGGATGGAGAGAAGTTTGTTCTCCAGAGGTTGTGCAGGACGTAGAAAATGCATTGGCTCAAGGTGGTACTCTTGATAAATTGTTTGCTGCTCCAAAAGTTGTGATGAGTGTCTGCAATGGCTGGTTAGGTGTCTTGGGTGGTGTGTTGGCACTTCTGGGAGTTGTTGCTGCCCCTATTACCAGTGGTGATACTGCTTTGCGTAGTGCTCGACTTATTATTGCTGAGTATTTGAAAATGGACCAACGTCCTATCAGGAATCGTCTCCTTATATGTATTCCTTTGTTTGCTGTTGCAATGGCAATGCTTATATGGCAAATTTCTGATCCAAATGGATTTAATACGAT
Source organism: Bacteroidaceae bacterium (assembly GCA_024401095.1). Lineage (GTDB taxonomy): Bacteria > Bacteroidota > Bacteroidia > Bacteroidales > Bacteroidaceae > Minthousia. Next base: position 8,947 of record JAKSLR010000025.1, on the reverse strand, counting down.
CTGGAATTATTTCGGCTGGGCAAATCAGTCTTTGTCAATCTTCACTTTATGGACTTTGGCTGTGTATTTGGCAAGAAACAACAAAAACTATTTAGTAGCAATGATTCCTGCTTTATTTATGGTTGTTGTTTGTACAACTTTCATCTTGGAATCAAAGCAGGGATTCGGTATTGAAGGACCATTACCATATTTTGCTGGATTTGCAGCAGCTATAGGTTGTGTTCTCCTCTTTTTCAGATGGAAGAGAACGCGTGCTCAAAAATACATGAACAAAAAAGCATGATTGAAAAATGTTAAGAAATCGTAAGCCTTGGTTTGTCCCTTTGTGCTTGTTTGTCTATACTACGGCAATGTTCCTGTGGTTGTTACCACAGAATCAAGAAGCGGATGTAACGGAAAAGATTATTACAGTTGTTGTAGCATATTTGATTATCGGTATCTTATTCTTGATATTGAAGAAAAAGGACAAGATGGCTCGTGAAAGAGAAAATGATATAAACCACAATAAAAACAATTGATGATGAAAAAAATACTTTTTACTTTACTGGTGCTTCTTGCGTCCGTAAATTCTTTTGCTCAATTTGAACGTGACACTTATTATCTTAACACTTCTGTTACAGGTCTTGACCTGACTTACACAGGTGAATCTAAGTTAAGTTTAGGAGTTGATGTTACTGGTGGTCTTTTTATTGAGGATGGTTGGGCCCTGATTGGTGAATTGGGAATGGATTATAATCACAAGCATCTTCAAGATCTTTCAGCTGGAGCAGGTATTCGTTACTACATCTATGATAACGGTATTTTCCTAGGTGTTGGCGGACGTTATTATCATGAGAATAATAAAAACATGACAGGAGGTAATTATAATGATTTGCAGGCAAAAGTTGAGGTTGGCTATGCATTCTATCTGAATCATTATCTAACTATTGAACCTTCTGTTTTTTATAACCAGAGCTTCAAAAACCAAGACTATAGCAAGGTTGGTTTTAAAGTAGGCTTTGGTTTCTACTTCTAAGTAAAAAATGATATCCATAGAAAATTTAGAGGTCGAGTTTAGTGCTCGGCCTCTTTTTCAACAAGTTTCATTTGTAATTAACCCCAAGGACAGAATAGCTCTTGTGGGCAAAAATGGTGCAGGCAAATCTACGTTGCTGAAAATTTTAGCAGGATTGCAGGTGCCAACAGGTGGCGTCGTTGCTATTCCTAAAGAAACAACCATAGGCTATCTACCTCAGGTTATGGTTCTAAGTGATTCTAGAACCGTTCGTGAAGAAGCTGAATTAGCTTTTGAACACATCAGTGCAATGAAAGATGAGTTGGCAAGAATGAATCAGGAATTGGCTGATAGAACGGATTATGAGTCGGATAGTTACTTGCAGTTGGTTGAGCGTTTTACTCATGAGAACGAACGTTTCAACATGATGGGTGGAATGAACTATCAGGCAGAGCTAGAACGTACTCTGCAAGGATTGGGGTTCTTACGCACTGATTTTGATCGTCCTACAAGTGAGTTCAGTGGAGGATGGAGAATGCGAATTGAGCTTGCGAAAATTCTTTTGCAACGTCCTGACGTATTGCTTTTGGATGAGCCAACGAACCACCTGGATATAGAATCTATCCAGTGGCTGGAGAATTTTCTGGCTACACGATGCAATGCGGTGGTCTTGGTTAGCCATGATAGGGCTTTCATTAACAATGTTACTACACGAACTATAGAAATATCTTGTGGCAGAATTTACGATTACAAAGTAAAATACGATGAATTCGTTGCATTGCGTGTTGAGCGTCGGGAACAGCAGATTCGTGCATACGAGAATCAACAGAAAGAAATTGCTGATATCAAGGATTTCATAGAACGTTTCCGTTATAAACCAACAAAGGCTATACAGGTTCAAAGCCGTATCAAACAGTTAGAGAAGATCATTCCGATAGAAATAGATGAGGTTGATAATTCTCAGCTTCGACTTAAATTCCCGCCAGCACAACGTAGTGGGGATTATCCTGTTATTTGTGAAGATACAAGAAAGGCCTATGGCTCCCATGAGGTTTTCCATCATGTAAATCTAACCATTAAGCGTGGGGAAAAAGTGGCATTTGTAGGGAAAAACGGTGAAGGAAAATCAACATTGGTGAAATGTATCATGAATGAGATTCCATTTGATGGTACATTGAAGATTGGTCATAATGTTCAAATTGGATATTTTGCTCAGAACCAAGCCCAACTTTTAGATGGAGAACAAACTGTATTTGATACAATTGATAGAGTAGCTCAGGGAGATATTCGCCTTCGTATCCGTGATATTCTTGGTGCTTTCATGTTTGGAGGTGAGGCTTCTGACAAGAAAGTTAAGGTTTTAAGTGGTGGAGAACGTAGCCGATTAGCTATGATTAAATTGCTGCTGGAGCCAGTTAATCTCTTAATACTCGATGAGCCTACAAATCATTTGGATATGCGCTCAAAGGATGTCCTGAAAGATGCAATCCGTGAATTTGATGGCACTGTTATCGTTGTGAGCCATGATCGTGAGTTTTTGGATGGACTTGTGACCAAGGTTTACGAGTTTGGTGGTGGTTTGGTCCGTGAATATATTGGTGGAATCTATGACTTCCTTCAAAAGAAACAATTGTCATCTTTGGATCAGTTGTCTGTGAACAAACTATCCAGTGGCACATCAGCGAGTGGTAGGGTAGAAACTCCTCTATTTTCTGGACCGAGTGAAGGAAAATTGTCTTATGAGCAGCAAAAGGAAATTCAGAAACGTATAAAAAAGGCAGAAAAAGCAGTAGAAGACTGTGAAAAGGAGATTTCCCGTATAGAAGACGAAATTACGCAGTTGGAAAATAAAATGGCAACAGCGGAGGGCGCTTCTGATGTTTCTTTATATACAAGACATGGTGAACTGAAGAAACAACTCGATAATGCTGTGGAACAATGGGAATTGAAGTCAATAGAATTAGAAGAAATTAAAAACAGTTAATATGAAGGTTAAAAATTTATTAGTGATGGCAATGGTTGGGACTATATGTTACAGCTGTACAGAAACTAAGCCTTTAGGCATTGGTGTCAAGGCAGAGAATAGAGATGAATCTATTCGTCCAGGTGATGACTTTTATGAGTACTGTAATGGCAATTGGATGAAGAACAATCCTTTGACAGATGAGTATTCTCGTTATGGCGCATTTGATGTGTTGGCAGAGTTGAATAATATTCAATTGCGTGGACTGATTGAAGAACTGGCTTCAAAAGAGCAAGCTCAAGGATCTGTTGCACAAAAGGTTGCAGACATGTACAGACTTGCAACTGATAGTACCCGATTGAATAAGGAAGGTGCAGAGCCTATAATGTCAGATTTCGCAAAAATTGATGCAATTACTGATAAGGCTGGCTATTTTACCACCATGGCAGAAATGAGCATTAGTAGTGCCAGCGCATTCTTCAACTATGGCATTGATGCAGATATGAAGTCAAGTAAGGAAAACCTTTTTGATTTGTCACAGGGCGGCCTTTCTTTGGGTCAGAAGGATTATTATGTAGAGAATGATGAGTCTACAACCGAAATCCGAAATAAGTTTAAGGAACATATCGTTAAGATGTTCCAGTTGATTGGTGATACAGAAGAAATGGCTCAGACCCGCATGGAAGATGTGATGCGAATTGAGACACGTTTGGCAAATGCTTCTTTGAGTAACGAGGAAATGCGTAATCCTGAAGAGATGTACCACAAATTGACTCTTGAGGAACTTAAGGAGCAATTCGGCCAATTAGATTGGGATTCTTTCTTTAAGACTATTGGTGCAGAGGTGAAACAGCTAAATGTGGGTATGCCAAAGCATCTAAAGGAAACCGAAGCAATCATCAACGGTGAGAGCCTTGATGCCTTGAAGAACTATTTGAAATGGAATGTCTTGAATGGCGCTTCTAGTATGCTTGGCGATGAGATTTTGGCTTGCCATTTTGATTTCTTTGGTAAGACCTTGACTGGAACCCTTCAGCAGCAGCCTCGTTGGAAGCGTGGAATTCAAATTGTAAACCGTACTTTGGGTATGGCTTTGGGCCAAATGTATGTTGAGAAGTATTTCCCTGCTGAGGCTAAGGAGAGAATGGTACAATTAGTAAAGAATCTTCAGATAGCATTGGGCGAACGCATTGATGCTCAGGAATGGATGAGTGAAGAAACTAAGCAAAAGGCACATGAAAAGCTGAGTACTTTCCTTGTAAAGGTTGGCTATCCTGACGAATGGAAGGATTATTCTTCTTTGCAGATTGATCCATCAAAGTCTTATTATGAAAATCTCAAGGCTATTAGTGTTTGGAACTGGCAAGATGAATTGGCAAAGCGCATGAACAAGCCTGTTGATCCTACAGAATGGGGAATGACTCCACAGACTGTAAACGCTTATTATAATCCTACAACAAATGAGATTTGTTTCCCTGCAGGAATTCTTCAATATCCATTCTTTGATATGAATGCAGACGACGCATTCAACTATGGTGCAATCGGTGTTGTAATTGGTCATGAGATGACACATGGATTCGATGATGAAGGTTCACAGTTTGATAAGGACGGTAATCTGAAGAGCTGGTGGACAGTGGAGGATCGTACGAAGTTTGATGAAAAGACAGGCTTGTTGGCAGATTGGTTTAATCAGATTGAAGTTCTTCCTGGCTTAAATGCAAACGGTAAGTTGACTCTGGGTGAGAACTTGGCAGATCACGGAGGTTTAGAGGTTTCCTATCAGGCATTTAAGAATGCAACCAAGGATGCACCTTTGACAACTGTTGATAATTTAACTCCAGAACAGCGTTTCTTCATTGCTTATGCCAGTGTTTGGGGGCAGAATATCCGTGAAGCAGAAATTCGCCGTCGTACAAAGAGTGACCCACATTCTTTGGGCCGTTGGCGTGTAAATGGTACTTTGCCACATATCAACGCATGGTATGAAGCATTTGGCATCAAGGAAGGTGACAAGATGTATGTAGCTCCAGAGAAACGTATTTCTGTTTGGTAAAAAATAAAAACTATGCCTTTAAATTTACCTGATAAATTACCCGCTATAGAGCTTCTCAAGAATGAGAACATTTTCGTGATGGATAATACCCGGGCTTCTGGTCAGGATATTCGTCCACTGAAGATTGTCATCTTGAATCTCATGCCTATAAAGATTACCACGGAAACTGATTTGATCAGAATACTCTCTAATACCCCTTTGCAGGTAGAGATAACCTTTATGAAGCTCAAGAGCCATACGCCGAAAAACACTCCTGTAGAGCATATGATGGCGTTTTATGAAGATTTCGAAAAACTTCGAAAACAACATTTTGACGGTATGATTATTACAGGTGCTCCAGTAGAACAGTTTAATTTTGAAGATGTAAGTTATTGGCCAGAGATGACAGAGATCATGGAATGGGCTAAAACTCATGTGACTTCTACACTTTATATTTGTTGGGCTGCTTTTGCAGGAATGTATTATCATTATGGGGTTCCAAAATATGATACAGATAAGAAGGTGTTTGGAATCTTTGAACAGACGGTTTTGAAGCCAACCTGTCCATTATTCCGAGGTTTTGATGACAAATTCAAGATGCCGCATAGTCGCCACACCGAGTGTCGAAAAGAAGACATCTTGAAATGCGGTGAACTAGAGGTCTTGGCAGAGTCAGAAGAATCTGGAGTGTGTATCTCTATTGCTCGTGATGGTCGTGAAATATACATTACCGGACATGGTGAATATGCACCTAATACTTTGGACAATGAATACAAGCGTGATATGGCTAAAGGCCTGCCTATAGATATGCCAAAGCATTATTACAAGAACGATGACCCTAGTCAATCCCCTGTAGTCTGCTGGAGAGCTCATGCTACATTGATGTATACTAATTGGATAAATTATTACGTTTATCAGAAAACACCATTTGATATTGAACAAATCCGATGAAAAAATGCCGTAAGATAGAACTCTTGGCTCCTGCTAAGAATATTGAATGTGGAATAGAAGCCATAAACCATGGTGCAGATGCAGTGTACATTGGCGCTAATCGATTTGGGGCCCGTGCTGCCGCAGGAAATTCCTTGGAAGACTTAGCAAAATTGGTGGAATATGCTCACCTCTATAGAGCCAGAGTCTATGTTACGATTAACACGATTTTGAAAGACGAGGAACTGCCCGATGTAGAAGAACTAATCTGGAAGTTGTATCATATAGGGGTAGATGCACTCATAGTGCAGGATTACGCTTTACTTAGTTTGAATTTGCCGCCAATCCCGTTGCATGCCAGTACGCAGATGGATAACCGTACACCTGAAAAGGTACGTTATTTGGAGGAATTAGGTTACCGACAGACTGTTTTAGCCCGTGAACTTAGCCTAAAGGAGATTAGTAACATCCATGAAGCAGTTCCTTCCATGCCGTTGGAAGTGTTTGTTCACGGAGCGCTCTGTGTGAGTTATAGTGGTCAGTGCTATGCCTCACAGGCTTGTTTCGGACGAAGTGCTAATAGAGGTGAATGTGCTCAGTTCTGTCGTTTGCCTTTTGATCTGGTGGATGCTTCTGGAAAGGTAATAGCTCGCAACAAATATCCTTTATCTCTGAAGGATATGAATCAGAGCGAGAATCTGGAACAACTGTTGGATGCTGGTGCATCTTCTTTCAAAATAGAGGGAAGGTTGAAGGATGTGACTTATGTAAAGAATGTGACAGCTTATTACCGTAAGAAGCTGGATGCTATATTTAAACGCCGACCAGAATTTATTAGAGCATCTTCTGGCCGTTCTGTCTTGAACTTCACTCCTCAGTTAAACAAAAGTTTTAATCGTGGCTTTACGGATTACTTTCTTCATGGACGTAGAGATGACATCTGTTCCATGGAATCTCCAAAATCAAAGGGTGAAGAAATGGGATACGTTAAGGAACTCCGTGGCAATTATATCGTGTTGTCAGGAACTCGTCATTTCAATAATGGTGATGGGGTTTGTTATGTGGATGAAACAGGTTCTTTGCAGGGATTTAGAATTAATAAGGTAGATCAGAATAAGCTTTACCCCCAGGAAAAAGTGAATATCCGACCAAGGACTGTTCTTTATCGGAATTATGATCAGGAGTTTGAGAAGACGCTTATGCGTGCTTCTGCTCAACGTAAGATTGCTGTAGAGATAAGTCTTTCCGAAATTTCCGATGGTTTTTGCCTGTCATTGACAGATGAAGATGATAATAAGGTTGTTCTTCCGCTGCGTAGAGAAAAAGAATTAGCCAGAACATCGCAGACAGAGAATATTAAGACCCAGCTGTCTAAACTTGGAAATACCCCATTTGAGGCAAAGGCCATTTCTGTCCAGCTTTCTAAGGATTATTTCTTTCCTTCTTCTATTCTTGCAGAATGGAGACGTGAAGGTGTTGACAAATTGATTCGTGCCAGGAAGATAACCTATTCACAGGAAATTGCTTGCCGAAGGTCTTCCACTGACGGGAAGTATTACCAAGGTCAAGCACTAACGTATTTGGCTAATGCAATGAATCAAAAGTCGCAGACTTTTTATATGAACCAGGGGGCTGTTTCTGTTGATTCTGCTTTTGAAAAAGTTGCAGCTAGGGCAGGTGCACTTATGTTCTGTCGTCATTGTATTCGCTATATGATGGGGTGGTGCCCGGTTCATCAGAAGAATAAGTCGCCTTTTGTGGAACCTTATTATTTAGTTTCTAGAGATGGACGCCGGTTCCGGCTTCATTTCGATTGTAAGAACTGTCAGATGAAGGTGTATGCAGAAGAGTAAATGGTTTTTCCTTGTTGTGCTGATCTGCGGTTTTGCTGTAGGATGCACTTACCCGTCTTCAGACTATTCTCAAAAGAATTTGCCTGATGAGGTAAGTGATTCTATGCGTTTTATTGAAGAACACCACTATACGATAAACTATAATTTTTCTGTAGTTGCAGATTCTGTAATCTTGGAAACAGCACCTCAAGATTCAGATTCTGTTACGATTTATAAAGGTGATCTTATTGTTGTAGCAGATTTTCAGGTACAGCCAGAAGATTCTATAGACTCAATATACATAAAGGTTGCAAGGGATCAGGAAACGTTTGGCTGGATTCGCGAAACTCAGCTTTTAGACAAAGTTACTCCTGATGATCCAATTTCAGAGTTTATTTATTTGTTTAGCCATACTCATCTGCTATGGTTCTTGTTACTCATAGGTTTAGCCATATTAAACTATTTATATCGGGTTTCATTAAGAAAGCCTTTGCAGATTGTGCACTTTAATGACATAGATAGTCCATATCCAGCATTGCTTTGCATACTCATTTCCGTTTCAGCTGTTTTTTATGGTTCAATTCAGCATTTTGTTCCAGAGACTTGGGTTCATTTTTATTATTACCCAAGTTTGAATCCTTTTGAATTACCGTTGGGCCTGGCTTGCTTTATCACTTGTGTCTGGGGAATACTAATACTTATGATAGCTGTATTAGATGAGGTGTTCAAGAAATTATCCATTGGAGATTCTATAACTTACTTGATTGGTCTGGCAGCCATTTGTGTCGTATGTTATATATTCTTTACCTTTACTACACCTTATTATATAGGCTATTTATTCTTGATATTATATATTGGGTTTGCCTTGTCACGATGCAATAGCCTGTCATCTTACCGATGCGGAGCCTGTGGTCGCCCTATTCCGCAAAAGAAGTGTAAATGTCCACATTGTGGTGTTTTGAATGAATAAATAATGGCATAAGGTAACTTTTTTAGGAATAAGTTTGCAGAGTAAAGAAAAAGTGCTATCTTTGCACCCGCTTTCAGGAACAAAGCATAATGGTGCGTTAGTTCAGTTGGTTAGAATACATGCCTGTCACGCATGGGGTCACGAGTTCGAGCCTCGTACGCACCGCAAAGTTTGCTGTTTTAGCTCAGTGGTAGAGCACTTCCTTGGTAAGGAAGAGGTCCCGAGT
>JAKSLR010000024.1 GCA_024401095.1 Bacteroidaceae bacterium | reverse complement strand
CTCGCGACCCCAACCTTGGCAAGGTTGTGCTCTACCAACTGAGCTATTTCCGCATAAGATCGCTTGCAATATCTTTCAAGGTTGCCCTTGCTTTTTGTTTTGCGGTTGCAAAGGTACGACTTTTTTCTAATCCTCCAAACTATTTACAAGATTTTTTCAAAAAAAGAGTGTTTTTTATCTCAGCACATCCTGTTTTTATAATCATCATAAGTAAATTCGCGGTATAACTCGAAACTTCCGTCACAATGAAGAATTCCCATATTTGGATGAGAAATACCGTTAAACATATTCGTTTTTACCGTCGTGTAATGTATCATATCTTCTAGTATTATCTTCTCTCCAACTTTTAATTCGTGGTCAAATCTCCAACTACCCATATAATCACCACTCAAACAACTATTACCTCCCAAACGGTAAACGTATTCATCAGCAGAAGCTGTTTTAACAGCATCAGCATCCAAGGTTACAGCTCCACGCACCTTAGGTTGGTATGGCATTTCCAGACAATCAGGCATATGACAGGTAAAACTAACATTCAAAATTGCAGTTTTAATATTAGAGTTATTTACAATATCAACTACATTAGCAACCAAAGGTCCAGTCTGCCATGCAAATGCAGATCCAGGTTCAAGGATAATCTGAAGATGAGGATAACGATCATGCAGTCCATTTAATAAACCAATCAAATGATTTACATCGTAGTCCGCACGGGTCACGAGATGGCCTCCACCTAAATTCAGCCACTTAATCTGTGAAAACCATTTCGAAAATTTTTCCTCAATATGTTTTAAAGAACGTTCCAATTCGTAAGATGAACTTTCGCAATGGCAATGGCAGTGAAATCCGTCTATACCTTCTGGCAAAACATCTGGTAGATCACATGAGCGAACACCAAATCGAGTTCCTGGAGCACATGGGTTATACAATTCCACATCCACTTCAGAGTACTCTGGATTTACACGTACACCACATGACACATATTCTTTTTTATATGCCATGACAGCAGGGTAAAAGCGTTCAAATTGGCTAAACGAATTAAAAGTTATATGACTGCTACAATCTAATATCATAGGGAAATCTTCCTCTGTATAGGCAGGAGAATAAGTATGAGCACGGCTACCAAACTCATTATATGCCAACATTGCCTCAAAACGGGAGCTTGCTGTTGTATGATGAATATACTCTCTAAATATCGGAAAAGATTTCCAAAGAGCAAAAGCCTTAAATGCTAATATTATTTCGACATTTGCTGCTTCTGCAACATGTTTGATCAGAGCTAGGTTTCTGCGAAGTTTCTCCTCTTCCATGATATAACATGGAGTTGGTGCACCATTATATATTATATTATCCATTAGCCTATTACTTTAAACTTTGCATATTTCAATAAAAGTTGTTTTTCTCCAGATGATCTGAATCTCACTTTTGCCTTACACATATCTCCAGATCCGTCTACGCCCAACACTTCACCAATTCCAAATCGTTCATGTTCTATAATCATCCCTGCAGCTATTTGAGAGGAATCTGAAACTGAAACTCGAGAAGACACAGAATTTACTGACACCTTTTTAAATCCAGAAGGAGGAATCAGAGGATTTACCCGTTCTACCTTATTCTCCTGTTGATATGTACGTAGAGGCTCTCTTCTATTAAATGATAGTCCTGGATTCTCCCCATACGATGTAACTGGTCTGGTAAATCTTTGTCGTTCTTCGGAAATTCCGTATCCTTCATCTTGAGGAACATTCAAATATACAGAATCTATATCCTTCAAGAACATACTTGGAGAACACATTTCTTGGTGCCCATATTTAAATCGACTTTTTGCACACGAAAGAAAACAATGACGTTCTGCGCGAGTAATGGCAACATAGAACAGCCTACGCTCTTCCTCAAGTTCTGTCACAGAATTCATAGAAAGTGTACTTGGGAAAAGATCCTTTTCTAGTCCCACAACAAAGACCGTATTGAATTCCAATCCTTTGGCAGAATGAACAGTCATTAACGTAACCTTCTCTTCACTATCCCCGCCATCTGTATCCAAATCCGAAAGCAAAGATACTTCAGACAAGAAGGCACGTAAGCTCAAATCTTCTTCACCCTCTTCTCTATGGATTTCCACAAAGTCATGCATTCCATTAACCAACTCCTGAACATTTTCTTGACGTGAAAGGTTCTCTGGTGTATTATCTGAGTATATATCTGCCAAGATTCCGCTTCCACGAACAATCTCCTGTCCAATCTCATATGCGTCTTTTCCCAAAAGTTCCATAAAACCTTGGATTAAAGAACGAAAATCGTTGAGTTTCTGAAGTGTTCCCTTATTAATTTTTAGCGCATAATACGAAGGGTCTTGTATTACGTTCCACAAACTGACTTGATATTCATTGGAAGCTGCAATTATTTTTGCAACTGTAGTATCACCAATACCTCGAGTTGGATAATTAATGATGCGTTTAAACGCTTCTTCATCATTTGGATTAACAACCAAGCGGAAATATGCGATGACATCTTTCACCTCTTTACGCTGATAAAATGAAAGACCGCCAAATATCTTATAAGGTATTCCCCTTTTCCTGAAAATTTCCTCAAAAGTTCTACTTTGCGCATTTGTTCTATACAAAATTGCAAAATCATCATACGAGAGGCCCTCACCCCTTTTAAGCCCTTTAATCTTACCACTAATAATCTCTGCCTCTTCCATGTCACTATAGCACATCATGACGGGAATTCGCTCACCTGTCGCATTTTCAGAGAAAACATGCTTACGAATCTGACGGCTATTCTTTTCGATGAGACTATTTGCTGCATTGACAATAATCTGAGTTGAACGATAATTTTGTTCCAACTTATACACCCTAGTATCAGTGTACTTTTTACTGAATTCCAAAATGTTATCAATGCGTGCCCCACGGAAGCTGTATATACTCTGGGCGTCATCTCCTACCACACAGACATGTTGATGCTCCTTTGCAAGCTGCCAGACTATGCTATGCTGTACAAAATTAGTATCTTGATACTCATCAACGAGAATATACTGAAAGCGAGAAGACCATTTTTGAAGTACATCAGGATGATAGTGAAACAACATGGATGTATATACCAGCAAATCATCAAAATCCATTGCATCAGCCTGCTTACAACGCTGCCAATAACGACTGTATATCGATGCAATCTCTGGCATTCCATTACGCTGGTCTGCTTCTGCAAAAGCTGGATTTGATGCATATGAATCTGGAAGAACCAGGTGATTCTTTGCATTACTAATCTGGGATACAACAGTTCCTGGCTTATAGACCTTGTCATCAAGTCCCATCTCCTTGATAATTGTCTTTACAAGACTTTTTTGATCGGCTGCATCATAAATAGTAAAATTAGGAGTAAAACCTATAACGGAAGCTTCCATTCGAAGTATACGAGCAAAAATGCTGTGGAACGTTCCCATCCAGAGGCCTGATGACAATGTATCACCAACTCTCTTCTGGACGCGGTTCTTCATTTCACGTGCAGCTTTATTTGTAAAAGTCAATGCAAGTATATTCCACGGTTTATATCCTTGCTCTAACAGATATGCAATTTTATAAGTCAAGACACGGGTCTTGCCAGACCCGGCTCCTGCTATAACAAGCGAAGGGCCATCGCAATAAGCTACGGCCTCATACTGGCTAGAGTTTAATTCTTCCTTGTAATTTATCATGACGCTGCAAAGATACACTAAAGGAGTTGAATCAGTCTACTTTTACAAGAAAAAAGAAATATAAAAAAGGATTTTTCAAAATATGTTTCTTTGTATGGACGAAGTTTCATACCTTTGCAGAAAATTATGATTAGTATTCTGCTAAACTGAATAAAAATGAGCGAAAAAGCATCTTTTATGGTTTTCTCAGGAACCAATTCACGTTACTTGGCTGAGAAGATTTGTCAACATTTGGAATGCCCACTGGGCAACATGAATATCACCCATTTTGCAGATGGTGAATTCGCAGTATCTTACGAAGAAAGCATCCGTGGCCGAGATGTATTTTTAGTACAGTCTACATTCCCTAATTCAGACAATTTAATGGAGTTACTGCTAATGATTGATGCAGCTAAGCGTGCATCTGCAAAAAGCATTGTTGCTGTAGTTCCTTATTTTGGTTGGGCACGTCAGGACCGCAAGGATAAGCCACGTGTATCAATCGGTGCAAAACTGGTTGCAAACCTTTTAAGCGTAGCTGGTATTGACCGCTTGATTACTATGGATTTACACGCAGATCAGATTCAGGGATTCTTTGATGTTCCTGTTGACCACTTGTATGCATCTGCTGTATTACTTCCATACATTGAATCTCTGAAAACTGAGGATTTGGTCATTGCCACTCCTGACGTTGGTGGTTCAAAGCGTGCAAGCAGCTATTCTAAGTATTTGAATGTTCCATTGGTACTCTGCAACAAGCAGCGTTTGAAAGCAAATGTTGTTGCATCAATGCAGATTATTGGTGACGTTAAGGGCAAAGATGTTGTTATTGTTGATGACATGGTTGATACTGCTGGTACAATTACAAAGGCAGCAGACATCATGAAAGAAGCCGGTGCAAAATCAGTAAGAGCTGTAGCATCACACTGTGTAATGTCTGGTCCTGCTTCAGAGCGAGTTCAAAATTCTGCACTTGAAGAAATTGTATTTACTGATAGTATTCCATACTCAAACCGCTGCAGCAAGGTAAAGCAGCTTAGCATTGCTAAGTTATTTGCAGAAGCAATTCGTCGCGTTACAGAGAAAGAATCAATCAGTGAGCTGTATCTCCTCTAATTGATTAAAATATATAAATAATATAAAAAGGAAGAATTTGCAGTTCTTGCAGATTCTTCTTTTTTTTCAAATTTATGAAAAGAACATATTCTTTTTTTGTATCATTTGCAGCTCTATTGTTTTTTAGCTGCCAACAATCAAATAGCCTTGACGGGCATTATACTATAAAAGGTATCGTTGAGGATGCATCTGAAGGTGATACCATATATCTACAAGAGGAGCTAGAACAAAATCTTATAGTATTGAATCAGACTTATATCAAAGATAAGCAATTTAAATTTGAAGGGGAGCAGGACTCCACTGTAGAACGAATTATTACATATGTCAAGAATGGTGTAAAAATGGGAACTGTTTTCTTTTTAGAGAGCGGAAACATTGAAATGCATTTAGCTGAAACGACATCGATTACTGGCACAGACACAAACAACAAATATCAGGATTTTTTAAACAAGATAAATGGTATTTATGGGCAGATGAGCAGCGTAAACTACAACTTATTGGATACAATGCCAACCCAACATTCACATGATGATTTGGATTCCAAGATAAACACATTAGATAAAAAAGCAAACGAACTTATAATTAAAACTATCAAAGAAAACATTAACAACCCAATAGGATTTTATCTATTCAAGCGCTATAATTACATTCTCAGCCCAAAAATTCAATTAGAAATCATATCAAAGATGCCTGTTTCTTGGCGAAAAAATAGTATCATAGAAGACATTAAGACTGAATTGGATCTTCTCCCACAAGATAGCACAAGTATAAATATTATAGAATAAAAAATTAACCCCCCGACTTCACGTCGAAGGGTTAAACAACACAAACACAAAATAAAACACGACAATTGAATTATAGGTTTTTATTGAAACCATGAATTCTTTCTGCAAATATAAAGAAAAATTATTAATGACAATAATTTTTTACAAGAAAATAAAAAAAGTGGACACAAATAATTAATGTGTCCACTTTTTTATTGAGTATTGAGGTATTAAATTCCAAACAGCAGTTTCAAGCCACCGTCTACGCCTGAGAAACCCATAAACGCCATTGCTAGCAAACCTGCAGTAACTAATGCAATTGACATACCTTCCATACCCTTTGGTACGTTAACCAAAGACAATTGCTCACGAATACCAGCGAAAACTACCATTGCCAAGGCAAAGCCCAAAGCTGTAGAGAATGCATAGACAACACCGGTGAGCAAGCTTGGATCTACATCATATGATGCATAAGTTCCGTTTGCTACAAGGATAGCTACACCCAAAATACAGCAGTTGGTAGTAATCAGTGGAAGGAAGACACCCAAAGCCTGATACAGAGCTGGAGAAACCTTCTTAAGAATAATCTCTACCATCTGAACCAAAGCTGCAATGACCAGGATAAAAGCAATTGTCTGAAGATATTCCAGTGCAAAAGTCTCAAGAACATATTTCTGAATCAGATATGTTACAATTGTAGCAATTGTTAATACAAAAGCAACAGCAGCACCCATACCAGCTGCAGTCTCTACCTTCTTAGAAACACCCAAGAAAGGGCAGATACCCAAGAACTGTGACAACACTACGTTGTTCACAAAGATAGCTGTAATGAAAATCAATATATAAGCCATATTATTTCTATTTTAATGGGTTAAGCTTTCTTAATCTTGTTCACAATGGCAATGAGGTAACCCAACGCAATGAACGCACCCGGTGCCAAAACGAACAGCAACATACCATAGTCTTCTGGGAAAATAGCAAAGTCGAAAATCTTACCAGTTCCCAAGAATTCACGGGTTGCACCCAACAAAGTCAAACCTAGGGTGAAACCAAGACCCATACCCAAACCATCGAAGATAGAAGGTACAGGACCATTCTTAGCAGCAAATGCCTCTGCACGACCCAAAATGATACAGTTTACAACAATCAATGGGATAAACAA
Organism: Bacteroidaceae bacterium; assembly: GCA_024401095.1. Classification (GTDB taxonomy): domain Bacteria; phylum Bacteroidota; class Bacteroidia; order Bacteroidales; family Bacteroidaceae; genus Minthousia. The sequence continues at coordinate 43,692 of JAKSLR010000024.1, read as the reverse complement.
ACCCAAAGAAGCATAAACAGCAGGAACGTATGCCTGGAGTACCATCTGAAGGATAGTTACCAAACTTGCAATAACAACAATGAAGCTAGGGATACGTACCATATCAGGAATCAAATTCTTAATCAAAGAGATGATCAAGTTTGAGAACACCAATACGGCAGTAGTTGCCAAACCCATTGACATACCATTGAATGCACTAGAGGTAGTACCCAATGTAGGACACATACCTAAAAGAAGTACAAATGTAGGATTTTCCTTGATGATACCATTCATCAAAACTTTAAAATTATTCATATCTATACCTCCTTTAATTATTCATTAGTAGTTTCAACAGCAACAGAATCAGCAGGGGCAGCCTCCTCTGCAGGAGCAGCCTGAGTAGTAGCACCGCTGTTACCATCGGTAGCACCACCCTTGAAAGCCTTGTATGCATTGTTCACTGCAACCAAGAATGCACGTGAAGTAATGGTAGATGCAGTGATAGCATCAACATCACCACCATCCTTAGAAACGGTCAACTCTTTCTCGCCTGGATTCTTACCTATAATATTACCTTTACCTGTAGCTTGGAACCATTCGCCTGCCTTAGCACCCAAACCTGGAGTCTCAGCATGCTCAAGAACCTGGTAGCCGGTAATGTTTCCTTCACCATCAAATCCTACCAGGACTTTCAGAGTTCCACCAAAACCATTAGAGGAAGCCTGTACAGCAGTTCCCTTATCAGTTGCATAGATAATATCTCTAGACTCCAATGTATCTGGCTCCTCAACCTTTAAGTCCTCTGCATTCAGAACAGCTTTGATACCATCGTCCAAAGTCTGTTTCTTGATAGCTTCGATTGGGCCCTGTGTAACGCTGTTTACATAAGCCAGGATACCACCTGCAAGTACTGAGATAACGGTCAGCACAATTGCCATATTTGGCAAAGTAGATTCTAACTTTTTCATTTTGCTACCTCTCCAAATCTTTTTGGTTTACAATAAGTGTTAATCAGTGGAGTGAAGGCATTCATAATGAAGATTGCGAATGACATACCCTCTGGATAAGCACCGAATGAACGAATCACGATAGTAAGTACACCAATGCAGACACCATAGATGAGCTGGCCCTTGTGGTTCATTGGTGAAGTGACATAGTCGGTTGCCATGTAGATAGCACCCAGCATAAGACCACCAGTGAGCAACTGATCAACAGGATTTGCATAAACTGGATTTGCCAGATGCATGATTCCACCTAATACAAATACTGTAGCCAAAATAGATACAGGAATGTGCCAAGTGATAATCTTCTTATAAAGCATCCATGCCAAACCAAGGAGCAAAGCCAAAGCACTTACCTCACCCAAACAACCTGCGCTCTGACCCAAGAACATATCCAAAGAGCTAGGGAGTTCGTTCAGAATTGTAGAATCGCCAGACTTAATGGCTCTTGACATAATAGAAAGAGGTGTAGCCATGGTCTCAGCATCAACATAAGAAGTGAGCTGACCAGGAACAGGCCAAGTTGTCATCTGTACAGGGAATGAAATCAAGAGGAAGATACGTCCTACCAAAGCTGGGTTGAATGGGTTACAGCCCAAGCCTCCGAAAGTCATCTTACCTACACCAATTGCAACCAATGCACCGATAATGATAATCCAAAGAGGTAAGTTAGATGGCAAGTTGAATGCCAACAACAAACCAGTAAGGATAGCAGATCCATCGCAAACTGTGCATTTTTCTCTCTTCAAGATATATTTAGTAATAGCCCACTCGAAGAGTACACACGCAGCTACTGATGTAGCCATCACGATAGCTGCTCCCATGCCGAAGACGCACAATGAAACAAGCAGAGCAGGTACCAACGCTAAGATCACGCCATACATGTTCTTCTGCACACTGTCACCACTATGCACATGAGGTGAAAGAGATACTATTAATTTGTTTGCCATAATTATTCTTATTTTTTAACGCTACGAGAACGGATGATACCCATAACGGTAGATTTACCCAAACGAATCATATCCAACATAGGACGGTGTGAAGGGCAAGTGAACTGACAGCTACCACACTCAATACATGAGGTAATGTCTTCCTTCTCTACTCGCTCCCAGTCACCCTTGGCAGAACAGGTTGCCAGCAAGAATGGCTCCAGACCCATAGGACAAGCGCTCACACACTTCGCACAACGGATACAAGGATCAGCCTCAGCACGCTTTGCCTCTGTCATGTTCATGATGAGCACACCAGATGAACCCTTGCAGATAGGCACCTCTGTATTCATAAGTGCCTTACCCATCATAGGACCACCACCGATAACCTTACCTGTATCTTCTGGTAGACCACCACAAGCATCAATAAGCTGACTCATAGGAGTACCCATACGTGCCATGAAGTTCTGTGGATTAGCCAAACTCTTACCTGTAACGGTCACTACACGCTGGAAGAGAGGCATATTCTTCTGAACAGCCTGATAGATGGCATACATGGTACCCACATTCTGCAGTATGGCACCAACGCTAACTGGCAATGCAGGAGGTGCAGGTACCTGACGGCCAATTACAGCATCGATAAGCTGCTTCTCACCGCCCTGAGGATACTTAACCTTCAAAGGAACTACTTCAATATTAGGATACTGAGCAGCCTTCTCTGTCATAAGTTTGATAGCATCAGGCTTGTTGTTCTCAATACCGATGTAACCCTTATTTACATTTACAGCCTTCATGACCAAAGTAACACCTACAAGGATTTCCTCTGCATGCTCCAACATGAGCTGGTGGTCAGCTGTGAGGTAAGGCTCACACTCTACTGCATTAACGATGACGCAAGTAGGAACGGCTCCTGGAGGAGGAGTAAGCTTCACATGACATGGGAAACAAGCACCACCCATACCTACTACACCGGCATTCTTAATCTTCTCTACAATGGCCTTTGGCTCCAGATCACATTCCTTCACCAAAGTCTCAGAACGGTCAATTGACTCTTCCCACTCGTCACCAATAACGTCGATGAAGATGGCAGGCTTGCGATAACCACTGGCATCAACAATACTGTCAATCTTGTTTACCTTACCGGAAACAGATGAGAAGATAGGCGCAGAAACAAAACCACCTGCATCAGCAATCTTGGTACCAACCTTTACCATATCACCTTTGGCAACGCAAGGTACAGCTGGAGCACCGATATGCTGAGACAATGGGAATACAGCCTGTTTAGGAAGCTCTGCTGTAACAATTGGCTTGCCTGCTGACAATTTATTTTCTGCTGGATGAACTCCACCAATTCTAAATGTCTTCATATCTATTATCTTTATTTGCGAATGAGGTTAATTACTGCTGTTGCTGTTCTGCAGCTGGAGCAGCCTTAGGAGCAGCCTGCTGTGCAGGAGCTGCAGCACCTTCGGCAGGAGCTGGCTTTGGTTTTGGAGCAGGAACAGTGAAACTAGCATGGATAGCCTTCTTAGGACACTCGTTGTAGCACAAGCCACATGCAATACACTTTGCAGGGTCAATGTAAGCCAGGTTGTTTTCAATGGTAATAGCATCCTTCTTACAAACCTTCTGGCACTTACCACAACCTATACAAGCTGCAGCACATGCCTTATTGGCAAGTGCACCCTTATCCTTGTTGACGCAAGATACCCATACACGTCGTGCGTTGTCCTTAACGACACGGCCCTTCAAACGGATTTCAATAATTCCACGAGGACATGCCTTTGCACATGCACCACAAGCAGTACACTTGTCAGCATCAACTTCTGGCAGACCAGTCTCCGGATTCATCTTAATTGCTCCGAACTGACAAGCCTTAACACAATCGCCACAACCGAGACAGCCGAATGAGCAAAGAGTCTCACCGCCACATGTAGCATGAGCTACACGGCAAGAAACTGCACCGTCGTACTGAACGACGCGAGGACGATTCTCGCAACTTCCATTACATCTAACCACAGCAACCTTAGGGTCTGATGCAACGGCCTCTAATCCCAGAATGGCAGCCACCTTCTCCATAACTGGAGCACCACCAACAGGACACAGCTTACCCTCCAACGAACCAGCATCAGCAGCTTTAACACAAGCTCCTGCGAAACCAGAACAACCAGGATAACCGCATCCACCACAATTAGCCTGAGGAAGCACAGCTGCTACCTGGCCAATACGTGGATCTTCAAAAACAGCAAACTTCTTAGAAGCTACATAGAGCACTACTGCTGCTATTAAACCTATAGCTCCCAATGCGATTACTGCAACTAGAATTAAATCCATAAGTTAGTTATTTACAGGTTTTATTAAAAATGAAAATTTCTTTGCAAACTTTTTTCTCTGCAAGTAAAGCACACCATAATAGGGAATCAAAGAGACCAATGCCCAAAGGCCAGAATTCAACTCTGGCATACCAAGCAGCAATTCACAAAAGACAAGGACAGAAAAAAGAACAAGGAAAGGGACGCCAAAAGACCACATGACCGCTTTCATTCCCATACTTGTACTACCTTCCAGTTTTACAGTCTGTCCTACTTTATAATCTGCAGAATTAGCATCAAACACATCGATAACCTTCTCCTTGCTCTCAGATGCATTGCAATGCGCTTTAGCCACGCAGGAAGAGCATGCAGAGGTCTGAATAATAAGAACTCTGATGTGGTTACCATCAATGCTGATTATCTGCCCTATATGCTCTATTGTATCTTTCATCTCTATTTTGATATGCGAACTTTACAAATTCCGCGCAAATTTACGACTTTTTAATGAATTGAAAAAGGAATTTCCCCATTATTCCTATAGGAATTACCTTAAAACTATAGCAGTAAATGTCACCTCTCTTTTTTTCAAAATAACTTATTGAAAACTTGGCCAATCCAAATTAATGGATTAACTTTGCGCCCGCAAATACGAGCTATTTGCATATTCAAATCATTTAATAACAATTTTAAAATTAATTATGGCAACAAAAATCAGATTGCAGCGCCACGGTCGTAAAAGCTATGCTTTTTACTACATCGTAATCGCTGACGAAAGAGCTCCACGTGATGGAAGATTTACTGAGAAAATTGGTACTTTTAACCCAAATACCAATCCTGCCACAGTAGATTTGAAGTTTGACCGCGCTTTGTATTGGGTAAAGGCTGGCGCACAGCCAACCGATACTGTACGTAACATTCTGTCTAACGAAGGTGTTTATATGATGAAGCATCTCCAGGGCGGTGTTGCTAAAGGCGCTTTCGACGAGGCAACTTGCCAGGCAAAGTTTGATGCATGGAAAGCAGACAAGCAGAATGGTATTGCTAAGTTGACACAGAAACTTGCTGCTGAAAAGAAGGCTGCTGAGGCAGCTCGCTTGGAGGCCGAGAAGAAGGTAAACGAAGAAATCGCAAAGAAGGTAGCTGACAAAAAGGCTGCTGAGGCTGCAGCGAAAGCTGAGGCTGAGGCTGCTGCAAACGCTGAGGCTTCTGAGGAAGCTGCTACACCAGCTGAGGCTTAAACACCTCAATCTATTAATTTTAAAGTTCTTGCAAACAAAACAGTGCTATCCCGAGGGTAACCTTGGGATAGTTTCTTTTTAGAGAAATCAAAAACATGAAGATTATAGTTTCTGATGAAATAAGAAAAGCCTGTCCAGAATTTAAGGGGGCTGCCCTATTTGCAACTGTAGAAAACACAGCCTACTCCTCTGAATTATGGAAAGAAATAGGAATATTTATCCATGAATACAGGGAAAAATATACTACAGATTCCATAAAAGACATGCCTTCTATCCAAGCTACACGTACAGTTTACAAAAAGTGTGGGAAAGATCCTAGCCGTTATCGTCCCTCAGGTGAAGCATTATGCCGAAGAATCCTGAAAGGAATGGATTTATACCAAATTGATTCTATGGTTGATTTAGTAAATCTTGCTTCAATAGCTTATGGATACAGTATTGGCGGATTTGATCTTGACAAAGTAGAGGGGGACGTCATCACATTGGGTATAGGGAAAGCAGGCGAGCCTTATGAAGGAATTGGAAGAGGGCCGCTCAATATTGAAGGCCTACCAGTTTACCGAGACAACATTGGAGGTATTGGGACGCCAACAAGCGACAATGAACGCACAAAAATGGATCTGCATACCAAGCATTTTATGGGTATCGTAAATGGATATGACGGGAACAAAGACAATGTTGTGGCCTGCGCAGAATACATGAAAAAATTAATAAGTATTTATTGCAAGGGAACTAATTTTTCGATAATTGAATTCTGATTTCACAACTGCCTCTGCCAGAAATCCTTTAGCTCTGTCCAGGAATAATAGCATCCATCTCGTGACGGTAACGGAACAGAAACTTCATTTTCATTGAGAAGCAACTTAACAAGCACATCACCACTAGCATTCTTATAAAATACTATCTGTAAATTTGCGGCCATTGGAGTAATTCGGAAATCCTGCCATACTTTTGCGACTTCTGCATCAGAACTTGTTGCAGACACTTCATTTACATGCATTAAGACAAGCAAACGAATCAGCGCACTATCATGACCAAACCTGAGATTTGCAGAATACTGTCCTCCCGCCAGAGATTCATCCGCCTCTTTAATCATCTGATTCAATAAATTCTTTGAACTCTCTGCGGTAACACCACCATTAGCTTCAGAAGGTCCATTGGTAGTATACATTTTAAGATTTTGGCATTTCCAATAAGAATACAACTCTTCAGGAGTAAATAGATCATAGAAAGTCAAATCTCCCAATTCTACATTCTGCATATCACTTGCTATCCAATACAATCCATCAAATAGCTTATAGGATATACTTGAATCTAACTTATTGGAAAATAGAGACTTTGCTAATCTATTCGGATTAACTAATTCATGAGTGAATGGTTCAAATACTTTTGTCCACCAGTCTCCTGTTTTTGAAGCGAACTGTTTTAATTCTTTTGATTCATAATTAATATAAGCCATGTCACGTTCGTGAGCAGACCGCGTAATCTGCAAAACCGGATACATTTCTTTCAATCCTTCACAAAAAGACATCATACTCATCATGCAACGGCGAGAAGTACTGGAAACAACTCTAATGCTTGCTTTTCCTTCAAATAATGTTGGGAAATTGTGAGCCATACGTTGAGCGATACTATAATGCTGTAACTCTCCTACTCGTGTCAAATCACCTCCGCAACCTTTTGCATCTTGCCAAACAATTTCCAACCGTTTACGAACATCCTTACCAAATTCTGTCATGTCGTTCGAGTCAAAGATGTTCAGTATTTCCTGATAACGAGAATCTTCTGTTAGCAAACGTGAGCCATGCCTACCATAATGGCTCAGATAAACAGGTTGATATCCTCTTGGCACAGGAGAATATTGTTTCTGCAAAGGTCCAGGATATGCATAGTATGAACTTCCGGCCTTTTCCAAACAACCTGCAAGTTCTATTCTAAGTTCATCTTCATTTTGTCTTTTACTTTGTCCAGAGACAGGAAGAAAAAGACAAAAAAGAATAAAATATACAACAAAGATCCTCAAGTACATAATGAGTTTTGTAAGACAATTACTTTATGTTTATCAACTTTTGTACACCTCCAAACTGAATGTCTGGAAATTTTTCATCCACCTTCACTCTGATGTCTTTTAAAGATATGTCAGAAGCTGTATCAACATAAACACCATACGCTGGGCTTTGAACAAATCCTTCACCCACACATGGGCGTTTATCGTATTGGCCGCCCATATAATCAGTTCGCTTTTCAAAGGTAATGTCAATATTATCAAGGTAGATATGATTCACTTTATCCTTAGTATCTCCACCAATAAAGCAGCCATTTTCTCCATAACACTTAATATTATGGAAATAGATTTCACTAACTTCACCACATTTTCCTTCTGTTGCACCTTTAGGAAAACGCCATCCTGCATCTTTATGATTCCCTACAGCGCGAGGATAGCTAGTTACATAAATAGGTTCTGCCTTACCCCACCATACATCACTAAAATACATACAGTCTATTATCATATTACTAAAGACAACATTTGAAACAGTTCCTTCATCTCGGTTTTGAATTCCCAAACCACGATTACTCGCTTTAATAATACAGTTATCAAAAAGAACATTACTAATGCTGTCCATGTTTTCTGATCCGATCTTTATAGCACAAGAACGGCCTGTCATTACACAATTTGTAACAACAATATCCTCACAAGGGCCATATTCCTCAAATTCGCGACGATTCTTCAGACAGATACAGTCATCACCACTTTCAATAAAACAATTAGCAATTCTAACCTTACGTGAATGATCGATGTCTATACCATCACCATTTCTGATTTTCAAATTGTTCTTTAAGCTTATTCCATCAATCAAAGCATCATGGCACCCTATCAGATGAACAGTCCAATATGCACCATTCTGAACTGTAATATCTTTAATAGACAAATGATTGACACCCTTTAAAGTAAGTACATGCGGACGAGGATCAAAATCTGTAATAGGCTTTAATTCGTAACTGTCTCCCAGTTCTTTACCCATAAATGACACTCCATTTCCGTCAATAGTTCCCTTTCCACTAAATGACAGATTCTCAATGCCATCGGCATAAATCCACATCATTCCTTCGCCTCTATTTTCACCAAATGCACTTAATGTGTAAATACTCTCATCTGGGTTTGCCTTCCAAACAGATTGAACATCCAGATGAATATCAACATTTGATTTCAGTTCTACTGGTCCAGAAAGAAATGTATAGCCAGTAGGAAACAACACCTGTCCACCACCTTGAGCATTACATTCATCTATTGCATTTTGAATTGCTATAGCATCATCTGTTACGCCATCTCCTTTTGCGCCATAATCAAGCACATTATAGACTCCTGGTGTCTTTGAACCAGAACATGCTGCCATTAGAAGACAGACACACGCGAATAAGAACTTTTTCATATCTATTTCTGACTATATCTTTATCACTATTTTCTTTTTCCACAATATACTCGCTACAATGGCCATAAATGCCACAAAAAGCAATGCATAGATTAATGATGCTGAATACGTATTTGAAACCAGTGCATTAATTCCTTCATAAATTGGTGCTTTCAGTCCCCAATGACTTAATGCAGGAGCAATTATTTCACTAAGGACATAGATAAAAAATGCATTCATTCCAAAAGCTTGAAACAGCTTGCACCAACGCTTCTTCTCCCATTTATCAATGATTAGCAGCAGAACAACCAATGTAACCATGGCTATTGCACAAGTTACTAACACATAAGAAGCAGACCATATGCGTTTGTTTAATGGGATTCCATCCATTATCAAATTCACACCAATAAGACCTATAGAAAAAGCATATGAGACAATTTCTTTCACTTTTCTGTTTAAATCTTTCGGAGATACCAGAATTCGTCCGACAACAAATCCAATAACAGTATGACTTATTGCAGGAAATGTACTGAGTAATCCTTCTGGATCTACAGGGCTCTTATGATACAGATGAGCTTGGCCAAAAACATAGCGGTCTACAATGGCAATTATATTCTGTTCTAACATTTCATATCCGTATGCTGAAGACAACAAGAATGAATAGCCCACAAGAAGAACAACTGCTATACAAAGCAACTTTTTCCAATCAAGCCAAAGAGCCAGCAATGAAACTATACCATAGCATAAAGCTATTCGTTGAAGGACACCCCATACTCTTAATTCTGAAAAAAGATTCCAGTTTCCCTTTGTGGCCATATCCCACATATGCAAAAGCAATCCTATTACAAATAATAAAACTGCTCTCTTCAGAATCTTCTTGATGGTAGAAGAAGTTGGTTTAAACCCACTCTTATTCAAAGAGACGAAAATAGATACACCAACCATGAACAAAAAGAATGGGAAAACCAAATCACAAGGCGTAAGGCCATTCCATACAGAATGCTTCAACGGTGCATACGTATCTGGCCCAGCACCATTGTTGACAAGTATCATGCAAGCCACTGTCAGTCCGCGCAAAACATCCAGTGATACTAATCGCTTATTTTTTTGCAACATTTCTGTATCACTCATTGAATGCAGAATTAAAAACAGTTATAGCGACTTCAATTGGATTTCCCTCGGCTTTTGCTTCATAAGTATTATGAGCTAAAGTCCAAGGCTCTTCCATAGCATACCAGTCTATTGTCAAGGCAGGATTATCCTGGCAATACTTAAGCCAAGAGGAATTCCCTACTGGCAAAACAGGAAGTTTCCCATCTAATTCATCTTGAAGAATCTGCCAGAATTTTTGCCAACGCGGATAATAGAAGTCTTTAAGCAGACCATTCCATTCTTTGTGTGCATAATCACGAAGTTTTCCAGTATCAGCACAATAGCGGTTTCCCCACGTTGTAATCTGAACACGAGCATTCCACTCATAATGATTTTTTTCATCTGGAGTAAGTCCCTTTGATCGGGCTTGTTCTATCCAGCGTCCAACACGAAACTCAGATCGAGTAGCCAATAATTTATCCTGCAACAACAACAATTTCAAGAATTCTTGAGAATCACTCTTAAAACGCTTCTTATCAAAGCTCTTGAAATCTGCTACAGTCTGATTGTACACAATTCTAGCTTTATCAGCAATAGCTTGACGAACTACATCTACCAGGTCATATTCAAAATTATCATTGCCCTTCAATAAATTGGCAGCCCGCACTAAAAGTTTTGCAGCTTCTGCTGTTGTAGTCGGATCATAATAATTCTGCATTTTGCTCCATGAGGAAGCTTGAAAGCAATCCAGAGATGGTCTGCTGCAGAAAATACTCTCATGAGGTCCTTGCTGGTTATTTGTTGTCGGACAATTATAGATGTTTTCCGACAGTATTTCCCATGCCCCCTGAATATCACGTTCTGCAGAAGCATCAACATTCATTCCATAACGAGCCTTTACATAATTAGTCACCCACTCTTTCTTCGTGAACTTCTCCGCTCTCCATGGAAGTTCGCACATCAGTTCATACATCACAGGATTTGTTTCACTGCCCTCCATGGTTAAACCAATACCCTTAAGATCTTTTGCCAAAGGATGTGTTTTAGTGAGATAAAAATTATCAATAAGCTGATCCATACGTCCATGTAAACCGATATTGGCACCAAAGTTTTCAAGCATGCAAAACAACCAGTCATGTCCCTCATATCCTTTTTCTTTCTGCCAAATGGATGGAGCCCCCCACATCGGACGACATTCACTGAATAAATCCAAGAATATAACTTCGCCGGGTTTCATCTCATCCAACATTTCCTGACGAGGATTCTCACTCCAACCTTGACATACCCATGTCGCTTTTGGATTTGCTTTTCTCATAGCCTGAAAGATTGCCCTGAAACATTGTTTAATATCAAGGTCTGCAGGTAAATTCTTGGCTTCATGAAATGGGTCCATTGAGTAATAATCTGCCTTGCCGAACAGCCGGACACTCTCCTCGTAAAACAAATCAGCAAACTGCTGAAATCTTGGATCAGTAGGCATGAGTATGCCAGGACGGGTAAACCCGTTCCACAACTGTACGGTAGAGATACTACTTTCGCCATTATCCTCGTTTCCGACTTCTGCTGCACTCTGCTGAACATATTTGCTTGGAACCATACCACAATACCCAGGAAGAACAGGATGAATATCCAGTTCTTTCATTCGCTTGATAATCTGTTTCTGAAGTTCCTCTTGCTGCTTGTACCAACTGTCAGGATTAGGGCCACCCCAACCTTCAAGATTATTCATCTCCCACCAAGCAAGAAAAGCAGGACCAGCAATGAAATCATCTATATCTTTACGAGAATAACCCAACTTTTCCATCACGTTCTTCCATACACACTCATAGCCAACTGCAGCTAAAGGCATATTGATTCCATGTAAGGCCATCCAGTCTATCTCCTCCTGCCAGCGATCCCATCCCCAGAACGGCATAGAATAACTGAAAGTACAATAATTGAAATCGTATCGAAGGCTCAAGTCTGTCTCATGGCGCTCCTTTTTTACCACAGCTGGTAGTGTAGCAGGAAGAATGGCATGCATCTGATTCCAGGTTAGTTGAATACCTGCATAGTATTTCAAATACCAATTGATTCCCGATGCGATATTTACATAGTTATTGCCTCTGACAACAACCTTCTTCCCTTTTTGATCTAATTCAAAAAAATCCTGAGAGCCACGTTTCAGCTCTATGATAAACTTTTGAGATGCGCCTTTATCTATTCGTTCAAGAAGACCGTCAATAGGAGTAGAAGCCGACAAGGAGGTCATTATAAGGAGCAACAAGGCATAAAGAGTTACAAATCTTTTCATAAAATAGTATTATCTTTTTATTCGGCTAATTCACTATTTTGCAAATTTAGCATAAATAATCCACTTACTCAATTATTGCTTTAAAAAACTGACCCTCCAATTAATCTCTACTGGGTTTTTCTGCATTGACCAGATAATAGGAAGATCTGCATCATCAGCCACAACCATTTCACTGCCTTCAGCCTCATCGCGTAACAAAAGTTTACCATTTTCATTTGATACAAGCTTGTATATCACATGATTGAATAGGCACTGGCCAGACTGTTTTATTTCTTTCAAAGCATTTTTGCTCAATACACCGAATGTTTGATCAAGCAATGTTAAGTTTTGTCCATCTAGCGGTTGCACATAACAAAGAGTCTTCGCATTCTCTAATGCATCTGCTTTCATCGTATATGTACCTGTCCACCATTTCAAATTACGTTCTATCCCCCAATGCAAAACAACATCACCTTCACCATTTTTTTCAAAAAAGACAGAGAAACGGCGCGTTTGCCCATGCAACGAATACGTATACAGATGTGTATAGATAGATTTATCTACTGGTAAAGTCTTTTGGAGAGAAGATTTATCAACACTCTTCTTGTCGTTGACTTTTTCCATTGGAATCTGAAATACAAGTTCACCACCTTCCATCAACTGACCATGAGTTATTTGGGCATCAGTTAATTCGTTTCCATTCCAATAAGCCACAAACTGCCTGGAAGACTTCTTAGGCAATCTTTCTGTTCTCATACGGACCTCTTTTCCATTATCTAGACTAATAGTGAAGCTTTTAACAAGAGGCTCGTGAACCAAATAATAATCATGACCAGCATTCGGATACAAACCAAGCATATGAAAAACTAGCCATGAAGACATAGAGCCAGAATCATCATTACCAGGAATACCATCAGGACCTGCATGATAATACTTCTTGATAATCTCTTTTACTGTCTGGCTTGTCTTTTCTGGTTTACCAATCCAATTATAGAGGCATGGGGTCATGAACGAAGGCTCATTGGCAACATTATAATATCCCTTGGAGAAATCAAAGAATGTATCCAGTCGCTTTTCAAAAGCTTCGCCCCCCCCACAGAATTTGATAAGTGTCGGAACATCATGCGGCACACTTAACGAGTATTCCCAAGAAGATGCCTCATAAAAGAAGCAGCTCCACCATGGCATATACCATGGTCCCTCATAACTAGTGTCGGGTGTATAGAGAAACTTTGGTATCATCTTCTCGCTGTGGCCAAAAGGGATTGAATCCAGCCAGTTCCCCCAATTATCCTTAGGCATTACAAAGCCAGAGACTCCATCTTGCAGATAATCAGAACGCCACAGATTTTGCCAATTACGACTTTGTTTCATGTATCTTTCATAGACGATGTCTTTGCCCAATTTTTTCGCAACCTGAGCAATAGCCCAGTCATTAAAACTATATTCCACAGTCCTGTTTCCCGCTCTAGGTATTCCATAGGGAATATAACCTTTTTCCAGATAAGGTATCAGGCCTCCTCTACCTTCAGCTTCTTCATTGCCTCCGGGAGGGGTTTCCGCATCTTTTAACATAGCCTCCAATGCCAGCTCATAATCAATGCCAGACAACCCTTTAGCTAGGGCATCTGCTATGACAATCTCGCCGTTTGATCCACCCTGCGTTCTCCCATTGGAATTACCACTGCGAGCATCCGGCATATAACCGTCATGTTTATAAATATTAAGTAAAGCATTGACAATCTGTACTTCGCGATTAGGATCCAAAAGCGTGATCAAAGGTGTGGATGTCCGGTAAGTATCCCAAATAGCATAGAAATCATCGTAATAGACTCCATCGTTCCATCCCGGATTCTCACCTGTTCTATCAACAGGCATAATCATGGCATGATAAATGCCGGTATAGAACATACGTTTATACTCATCAGAAGTTCTCTCATCTAATGTGACCTTTTTCAATATACTGTCCCATTTTGAAAGAAGGTTTTGATGCACTTTCTCAAAATCCCAGTCAGGAATCTCTTTCAGGACATTTTCATGAGCCCTAAGACAGCTCACAAATGAAATTCCAACTTTGACATTAACTTCACTCTTGTCACCAAAAGACAACAAAACACCGGTCTTGTGCCCATCGTCTGCCTGATAGGAAGCCGAAGACATGCCAAGTCCTTCAGAACCTGCCTTTTGAGCCAACTGAACTTGAGTTAATTCCTTCCATGTTTTATATGCAACAATAGGCTGATCTGATTCTAAATAAAAATAGACAGTATAGGCCTTTCCATTATTCCATCCACCTCTAATCCTAGTGTATCCACACACAGCATGTTCATTAAGCACTTGTATTTCTGAGCCTACAAACTGCTGTGCTTCTCGACCGACAGGATTACTGGTTTCACCTAAATAAAAACCGGCATCTACCAACAAATTAGCATTCTCTTTATACAGAAACTTATAGATTGAAGCACGATCTGAAGTTGTAATCTCAGTCTGTATACCGCTGTTCTTGAATTTCGTACGATAAAAGCCCAATTGGATATCTTCAAATTCACGAAAATCAATATGAGACGTACCATCTAGTTCACCAGAGAAAGGCTGGATCAATACGTTACCATATTTACAGCCTCCACCAGTTCCACTTACATGAATTTGTCCAAATCCATTGACTTGCTCTGGCATTGGCGCCCATCCACTATTGTTGTTTGCCGTACAGTCTGGGGATGGCTTTACCATACCATAAGGACAGGAAGGACCAATAAAAACACGTCCAAGCCCTTCTGATCCTATCCGAGGATCTACAAAGGCAGTGTTCTGAGCCCATATAGGTAAGCATATCAGACTTATCAACAAAAAGAAACTACGCATAATTCAGTGATAACACTCCTTTAAAATGAAGATTAGCAATCTTTGAACTTTATGATTAAAGTCTTCAATACGTAAGACTATTGTCTTCAGCAGAGAAGACAATTGACATAGGCTTTCAAGACAATTGTCTTATTTTACATCAGTATAGCCATCTTTAAGCAATATGTCTATGACCCTTTCCTTAAATTCGCCTTGTATGATAATTTCGCCATCTTTAGCAGAGCCACCAACACCCAACTTTCCTTTAAGTATTTTTCCAAGAGCTTTCAAGTCTTCTTCCGGGCCGACAAAACCAGTGATCAGCGTAACGGCTTTACCACCACGGTTTTTCCGGTCTATCTTAACCCGTAATTTTTGCTGTTTTTTAGGAAGTAACTCCTTCTCTTCTACTTCCTCTGTTTCATATTGATAATCGGGATTGGTAGAAAACACCACATTCAACCGATCTTTCCAATCATTATTTCTCATAAATTGATAACGATTTCATCTATTGGTTTACGTTTTTTTTCAGCAGGCGCAAATTCTGCAGAAGGATATCCCATAGGAATTAAGACTGCAGCCTCTTCATTTTCTGGAAGATTAAACAACTCATGGCACAACTTTGCATCAAAGTTACAAACCCAACATGTTCCAATGCCTTGTTCTGCAGCAGCTAAGCAAATATGTTCTGTAAGAATAGCTATATCTATATCTCCATGATCCTTACCATCATTCTTCCTATGCCATGACTGATCATGAATAATAGTTCCTATAATATAATAAGGAGCAGAACTAAACCACTCCCGATCATAGCATTTCTGAACATTTTTTCTTGTTTCAATAGCAGATTCAGGGGAAATAACATATAATTTCCAAGGTTGGAAATTAACAGCAGATGGTGCCAGGCGTCCACACTCTAAGATATAATCTAATTTCGAAGTTTCTATCGTTTTATTGACAAAACTTCTGACAGAGCAACGCTCCGAGACGAGTTCTTTAAAGGTTTTCATGTTTTTTATTTTTATTGCTCCAAAAGTAACAAAAAAAACTGTAATTTTGCATGCTAAATAAAAAAAACTACAGTTATGGAAGAACAGAAAGAAGAACTACTGTTGCTACGCATTACTGGCCAAGATCGTCCAGGACTTACAGCAGGTATCATGCAAGTCCTGGCAAAATACGAGGCAGACATTATGGATATGGGCCAGGCAGATATCCATAATACACTTTGTCTGGGTATTTTAATACGAGTCAAAGAACAAAATAGTGGAAACGTGATGAAACACGTTCTGTTCAAGGCGCAGGAATTAGGAGTAAACATCCAGTTCGAACCTATTACAGAAGAAGACTACTGTGATTGGGTTTCGAGACAGGGTAAAAACAGATATATCTTAACTGTATTAGGAAGAAGACTTGAAGCACGTCAGATAGAAGCTGTTTCACAACTTATAGCAGACCAGAACCTAAACATTGATGCCATTAAGCGATTGACTGGCCGTCCTTCACTTAATCCAGAGAAACATGTACGTGCATGTATAGAGTTTTCTTTAAGAGGAACGCCAAAAGATCGCTCAGAAATGCAGAATAACCTCATGCAACTCTGTAAAGAAATGGAAATGGACTGTTCTTTCCAGCGAGACAACATGTATCGTAGAATGCGCAGATTAATCTGTTTTGATATGGATTCTACCCTTATTCAGACAGAAGTAATTGATGAACTGGCAATACGTGCTGGTGTGGGTGAGCAAGTAAAGGCTATCACAGAAAGCGCCATGCGCGGAGAAATTGATTTCAAGGAAAGTTTCACCCAACGTGTAGCCTTGTTGAAAGGACTGGATGTAAACGTCATGAAAGACATTGCCGAGAATCTGCCAATGACAGAAGGTGTAGAACGCCTCATGAACGTCTTGAAGAAATACGGATATAAGATTGCTATTTTAAGTGGTGGATTTACTTATTTTGGTGAATACCTTCAGCGTAAATTCGGCATAGATTATGTCTATGCCAATGAACTGGAAGTGGATGACGACGGAAAACTCACAGGTCAATACAAAGGAGAAATAGTAGATGGCAAAAGAAAAGCAGAACTTCTCAGACTTATATCACAAGTAGAAAAAGTTGACTTGGAACAGACCATTGCTGTTGGCGATGGTGCCAACGACCTGCCTATGCTTTCACTTGCAGGTCTTGGCATTGCATTCCATGCTAAGCCAAAAGTTACAGCCAATGCAAAGCAGAGTATCAATACAATTGGTCTGGATGGAGTACTCTATTTCTTAGGATTTAAAGATTCATACCTGGATGTTTAAAGAACAATATTAATTCTTATAACAAATTAAAAGGGTGGAAACTTTTGTCTCCACCCTTTTTCTATATATTTAGTTCAACGTATTAGTAACCAGGATTCTGCTTCCAGTTAGGATACAAGTCAAGGACAGACTTCTGTAGTGGGAAAATACGATGAGTCTTATCAAAGTTTGCATCTGGGAATCCAGTATAATGAGGGAAGAACTGGCCTTCATAAGTGCCAAAACGAACCATATCATTACGACGCCAGTTTTCATCCAAGAACTCACGACCACGTTCATCAAGCAGATCTTTCAAAGTTGGAGTTGAATCCAACAATGGAGCCTTAGCATATGCACGTACCTGATTAAACAATTCCTTTGCATCACCTGCACCACCGCCTCGTACGATAGCCTCAGCCTTAGTCAGAAGAATATCTGCAAAACGGAAAATTGGAAGGTCGTTTGATTGATTACGGCCATTGTTATAATCACCAGGGACAATGAAGAACTTGATTGAGTGGTAACCCTGAAGTTTTGATTTAGTATCATTTCCTACATCTATCGTATTGTCTTCCTTGATCAAAGTAATGTCCTTAGTAAACTCTACCTGAGCACCATTATATACGAATGGCTCTTCGGTTGGGAGAAGTGTCTTTGCATCGTAATTGAATACAGGTCCTCCAAGGACAGTTAAGTTACGTTGGTCACCTTCCAGACAGAACAAGCTAGCCATCTCTGGAGTCAAAACCATATTACCACCAAAAGACTGAGTAAACTTATCTGAAGATCCGTAATAGTTTGGCAACATGTTCTTTAAATCCTTGAATGAGCGTGGACGAGCATACTGCAAGCCCTGTTGAGTAATTGCATCATATGGCATTGCATATATGAAATCTTCAACCTTTGGGCCATTGTCTGGAGCAAACTTAAAACGATATTCCATTGAACCCAAGCTAAACTTATTCGACTTGATAATGTCATCACAAACTTGGATACAATCTGCAAGCTTTACATTCTGAGCAGATGCAGCATCATATTGATCTACACTAGGGGCTGTATACACAGCCCAGTTGATGTAAAGCTTTGCAAGTAAAGCCTTAGCCATCCAACAAGTTGGTTTACCATAAGTCTTGGAGCTAACTTCATCTGTCAAATCAGGGATGACAGCAAGAAGTTCCTTCTCGAGCCATTCTGCAACTTCCTTACGAGATGCACGAACAACTTCTTCTCCATCTTCTGGGACATTTTCAAGAATAGGAGTATCACCGAAACTATCCATCAAGATAAAGGTAAAGAAAGCACGCATGGCACGAGCTGGAGCAACTTTAAATCCTGCATCATTACCACCAAGCTCCATAATTACCTTGTTAGCCTTTGTAACACCTGCTGCTACATCAGCATACCAGTCCAGTGAAGCATCCTCGGCTGTGCTGCAATGCAATGCCTGATGAGCATAAGTACCACCATCATAATAACCTCCATCGAATGCAAGGCAAGTATATTCATCAGAAGCCAGTGCCTGAGCCTCCATATAACGGCGGCCAAGTGCTCCACGAAGATGGAAATAAACATCTGCCATCTTAGCTTCAACAGCAATTGCATTTTCAGGATATTCAGTGTACTGAGAAGTAACGTCAACATCCAAATTTGTACAGCCAGTCAATGCCAATGCACATAAACCAGCAGTGAGAATTATTTTATTTGTTTTCATGTTAGAATCGTAATTAGAAGTTTATCTTAGCACCAATCAGGAAAGTACGAGTGTGAGGATATGTACTCCAACGATACTCAATACCTGGATCAATACCACCAAGGCTAACTTCTGGGTCCAGACCCTTATAACCTGTGATGGTAAATACATTATTACATGTAGCATATACCTGAACATTTTGCAACCAGTCATTAAACTTTCTGAATGTATAGCCTAATGTAATAGACTGAAGACGGACATATGAACCATTTTCAATATAACGATCAGAAGGTATTGAACCTGTAGCATCACCAGCAGGGTTCTCCAAGAACTCTTTTAGCACATTCTTACCATCAGAGAACATCTGGGCACTGGTATAATGAGCTCGTGAACTGTTGTAGATATCATTTCCGAATACACCAGTAATAAATGCTGATAAGTTCCAATCCTTATAATTTAAGGTATTGTTCCATCCTAAATTCAACTTTGGCTGTGCACAACCGGTAATGGTGCGGTCTTTGTATTCTGGACTATTAGTAACTTCACCGGTACGCTCACCTGTCTTCTCATCACGGACATAATATACAGAAGCACCATCTTTGAAACCTGCAAATTCATAGGTATAGAAAGTACCCAAAGGCTGACCCTCGATTACGCGCTGAGTCCAACCATTTGAAGATACACCTGCTACATCTGGGTCTCCCTGAGTAAAGGTACCTACCTCAAACTTGTCATTAGACAGTCTGTTAACAGTATTCTTATTGTGTGAAAGATTCAAAGTAGTATTCCAAGAGAAATCCTTAGTCTGAACAGGAATAGCATTAATACTTAATTCAACTCCTGTATTAGTAATCTCACCAACATTTGCATCAATCCAACCAAATGGGAACTTATTTGTAGAAACAGGATAGCTCCAGATCAGATCCTTAGTCTTCTTGTTATAGAACTCCAAGGTACCAGACAGACGGCCATTGAACATGCCATAATCCAAACCGATATTAAGCATTCCTGTTGACTCCCATTTCAAATCTGGATTTGCATTCTTGGTAGCACCAAGAGTTCGCCACATAGATCCATTGTAATCGAAGAAACCTGTTGCACCATAGGTTGCAATTGCTGTATAAGCATCAAAACCCATAGCATTACCAGAAACACCATAACCCATACGAAGCTTCAAGTTATCAAATGTATTCTGATTTTTCATCCATTCTTCTTCTGTAATATTCCATGCAACAGATACTGAAGGGAAAGTTCCCCAACGGTTATTCTTACCGAATACTGAAGATCCGTCACGACGGATTGTTGCCTGTAACATGTACTTGCTGTTGTAAGAATAGCTTGCACGTCCATAGAATGAGATGTTGCGAACATTCTGAACCACGCCACTGCCAACAGCTGGAATGCCATCAATAGTAGAAGCATAAGTCAAGTTGTACCACTTCAGATTATCATTATAGAAGTCATGAACAGTAACACCAAAACCATCACCTAAATTCTTTTCTTCCCAAGAGTATCCTAACATGACAGCTACCTTATGCTTATCAGCAAATGTGTTATCATAATTTCCATAAGTCTCGAAAGTCTGAGACTTACCAAAATAGCTGTTACGTGAAGCCTGACCATTCTTATCTGCTACACCCTCCAACTGAGTAAAATGAGTATCATAGCCACTGTAGGTATCCTGATAATTCTCCCAAGAATAATTTACATTCCAATTAAGACCCTCAATAATATTCAATGTAGCCTTTCCGATGAATTGATTCTTCTTGGAGATTGTTTCTGAAGTATCTTCCTCTATCATTGACATAGGATTATAGTTCTTTGAACCTGAGCCGGTTGACCAAGTACCATCCTCATTCTTAAGTGGGTTCGTTGGAGAAAAATAGTTCATGGCATCCAAAACAGAAGCACCCTTCTCACCAGAAGGTACACCATAACCCTTTCCATACATATGATTGACACCAAGAGAAATATCCAGGTGATCTTTCAAAACTTTAGAAGATACCAAAGTACGGATATTGACACGGTCATTTCCAGTCTTCTTGATAACACCTTCACGCTTAATCAAACTTACACTAGCCATATAAGTCGTCTTTTCACTACCACCGTTGATGCTCAAGTTATTGCTATGGCTAATACCAGTACGAAGAACTTCCTTCTGCCAATCAACATTTGCTCCGCCATCCTTTAATGAGAGATTATTAGCTTTTGCATATGAACGAAGGTCATTTGCATCACAGACATCAAGTGTGTTAAGGATATTATCAAAAGCTACATAGCCTGAATAAGAAACATTTACACGATCTTGGTTCTTCTTGCCCTTCTTGGTGGTTACGATAATTACACCATTTGCTGCCTTAGAACCATAAATAGCAGTTGCTGTAGCATCGCGCAAGACATCGATGGATTCAATATCATCAGGAGCAACCATAGAGATATCAACACCAGGAACACCATCAATTACATAATATGGACTCATTGCACCAGATCTCAAAGATGACGCGCCACGAAGTGTCATACTTGGAGCACCGTTAGGGTCGCCTGTAGTAGTTACAGTCAAACCGGCAACCTTACCTTGCAACATACTGGCAGCATCTGCAAATACACCCTTGTTCAGTTGCTCTGCCTTTACTGTTGTAATAGAAGATGTAACATCTTTACGAGCCATTGAACCGTAACCAATGACAACCACATCGTCCAATATCTTAGAATCCTCTTTTAAGGTAATGTTCAGCTTTGTGCCATTTACAGTAACCTCTTGAGTCAGATAACCGATGTATGAAAAAACCAGAGTCTTTCCTCGGGCTATACGAAGATTAAAATCTCCATTCACACCTGTAATAGTACCATTTGTAGTACCTTTCTCCAATACATTTACACCAATCAATGGTTCACCGGCTCCATCTGTGACAATACCAGAAACCACTGATTGTGCAAACATATACGTAGAATTCACTAAAAGCAACGCCAATAATATGACATAGCGCCAAGCTTTCATTGCAAAAATTTGTGTAACACGCATAGTTATTGATTTATTGTTATTTTATAAATTTCGTACAAATATAGTCCTTTTCACATTATTATTAAAATAAATAAAAACAAATTCATTCTTTATTTCTTACAAATTGAGGAAGAAGAGGAATTACAGACCAAAGAACAAGAAATAATGACAAAAAGTGCACCCAAAAGGTACACTTTTCCATATTACAATATCTTTAGTTTTAATCTAGCAAAAATAAAATAAGCCGGAAGTAAAGTACATCAACTATCCGAAAAACCTGCCTGATACAGAATTTTAAGTCACAAACAAATTCTATAGACAAGAGGAATACCTATCATTTAAGCTCTTTCTTTAAAAAAGAAGCGGTATAACCTATATTTTTTTGCGAAAGTTCTTCTGGAGTTCCAGCAAATAGCAATTGACCGCCTTTTGCTCCACCATCAGGCCCCATATCAATGATATAATCTGCCATTTTTATAACATCCAGATTATGTTCAATGACAATCACAGTATTTCCCTTATCAACTAGACGCTGAAGTACACCCAACAAGACACGAATGTCTTCAAAATGCAATCCTGTAGTTGGTTCATCCAGAATATAAATAGTCTTCCCTGTATCTTTCTTACTTAGTTCTGTCGCTAATTTTACACGCTGGCTCTCACCACCAGACAATGTAGTAGAAGGCTGTCCTAACTTGATATAACCAAGTCCAACATCCTGCAGAACTTTTATCTTGTTCAAGATAGCAGGAACATTCTCAAAAAACTCTACAGCCTGATTTATGGTCATATCCAGCACATCTGCAATGCTTTTACCGCGATATCTAACTTCAAGTGTTTCACGATTATAGCGTTTCCCATGACACACTTCGCAAGGAACCAAGACATCTGGCAGGAAATTCATTTCTATTGATTTATAACCATTCCCTCCACAAGCTTCGCATCGGCCGCCACCCACATTGAACGAGAATCGTCCTGGTTTATAACCTCTAATTTTTGCTTCTGGAAGTCCAACATACAAATTCCTTATATCTGAAAATACACCAGTATAAGTTGCTGGATTTGAACGTGGAGTACGTCCTAATGGTGCTTGATCGACATCAACTACTTTATCAACAAATTCAAGTCCTTCTACTCTATCATAAGGCATAGGATCCTTTAATGAACGGTAAAAATGCTGTGAAAGTATAGGGTGTAAAGTCTCATTAATCAAAGTAGATTTACCGCTACCACTGACACCTGTTACCAAAATCAGCTTGTTTAACGGGAAAGATACATCTATATTTTTTAAATTATTACCTCTACAGCCAAACAGTTTCAATTCTTTACCGTTGCCCTCTCTACGTTTCTCCGGTAAAGCTATTTCTAACTGTTCATTTAAATACTGAGACGTCATGGTTTCTGTCTTCACCATCTCTGCAGGTGTTCCCTGAAAGACTACCTGTCCTCCTTTTCGACCTGCTTTTGGACCAATATCAACCACATAGTCTGCACTAAGCATCATATCCTTATCATGTTCTACAACAAGGATGGTATTTCCTAAATCCCGTAATTCCTTCAAGGATCTGATCAACCGTTCATTATCGCGTTGATGCAAACCTATACTAGGTTCATCTAAAATATACAAGACATTAACCAACTGAGAACCTATCTGAGTAGCCAGTCGAATTCGTTGACTCTCACCTCCCGAAAGTGTTGCGGAAGAACGATTTAAATTGAGATAGTCCAAACCGACATCAAGCAAAAACTTTAGCCTAGTCCGGATTTCCTTTATAATTTCAGCAGCAATTTTCTGCTGTCGTTCACTCAGATGATTTTCTGCCTCATCCATCCAAACACTGAGATCACAAATATCCATGTTACTAAGCTCAAAGATATTTTTATTCCAGATACGATATTGAAGTGCTTCTCTATTCAAACGGGCACCATGGCACGTAGGGCATTCTACTGTACGAGAGAATTGCTCTGCCCATTTTTCCGCTTTTTCTGAGCCTGCTGCATCAACCATGGCTTCCATGTATTTTACAAGTCCGTCAAATGTTGTAAAATAATCACTAGACGAATGCATCGTACTTGCACTGATCTTTATGCGTTCATCAGAGCCATTTATTATTTCATTGACAAGTTCTTCTGGAAATTCTTTGACTGGAGTCTTTAAATCCATTTCATACTTAGCCAGCAATGCCTCGATTTGCCAGAATATCATGCTGGACTTATATTTTCCCAAAGGCTCAATAGCACCTTCAGAAATAGAAAGATCTGGGTTAGGGAATACCTTTTCCGTATCTATTTGTGAAACTCGACCTAATCCTTTACATTTTGGGCAAGATCCCTGAGGAGAATTAAAGGAAAAGCTATGAGGAGCTGGCTCTCTATATGAGATTCCTGTCACAGGGCACATCAGATGCTTGCTGTAGAAACGAAGCTCATCTTTTTCTATATCAAGCAATTGGATGATTCCCTCTCCTTGCTGCATAGCCACAGAAAGACTTTTTCTTAGCCGTTCATCATCTTTGTCTTGAGGGATAAGTTTATCAACAACAATCTCTATGTCATGATTCTTATATCGATCTAACTTCATCCCTGGAACAACATCGCGAATTTCGCCGTCACAACGAACTAATAAGTAACCTTTCTTACGAATTGATTCAAACAATTCCTTGTAATGACCTTTACGTGACTTGACAACAGGTGCAAGCAACAAAACCTTCTTACCTTTATATTCCTTTAAAATAAGATCAATAATCTGCTCCTCTGTATAGCGAACCATTTTTTCACCACTAAGGTATGAGTACGCTTCACCAGCACGAGCAAACAACAAGCGAAGATAGTCATAGATTTCTGTTGTTGTGCCAACAGTAGAACGCGGATTCTTGTTTGTTGTCTTCTGTTCTATGGAAATCACAGGACTCAAACCAGTAATCTTATCCACATCAGGACGTTCCATATTACCCAAGAAATTACGGGCATAAGCAGAAAACGTCTCAATATACCGTCGCTGACCTTCTGCAAAGATTGTATCGAAAGCTAGAGAAGATTTTCCACTACCACTCAAGCCAGTAAAAACTGTCAAAGAATGTCGAGGAATCTGTACGTCAACATTTTTCAGGTTATGAACACGGGCACCCCAAACATTAATATATTCTGTCTCTTCCATTCGAATTCTAAAATTTCAATCTGCAAATATAACACTTTCCACTTAAAAGATATGGGGGTTCTCTAATTTTTTAGTATTTTTGCAGTGATTATAATAAATAATATACACATGCGAAATAAGAGATTTGTCATACTTCTTTGCTCTGCGCTGTTTTCTAGCCTCTGTATAATGGCACAAAATAAAGCTGCGACCTACCATACCATTCAAAAGGGTGAAACATTATATCGCCTGACACAGATTTATCAAGTTACAGCAGAAGCTATTTGCGCCTTGAATCCTGGTTTAAGCGCTGAGAATTTCCAGGCAGGAAAGACTATTGCCATTCCCTCTGGCAACGGACAAGTGGAAAAGAAAAAGCAAGTTGAGGTCATCCAATCTGCAAAACCAGAAGGTGTAGCTGACAATTGCCAGACTATGCACAAAGTAAAGAAAAAGGAAACTATTTACGGTTTGGCACAGACTTATGGAGTGACAGAAGACGATATCAGAAATGCAAATCCAGAATTAAAGGATCCTAATGCTACCTTGAAGAAAGGACAGTTCATCTGTATTCCTTACAAAACAATCAAGGTTATCAAAGAAGTAGAACCGGAAAATGAGGAACTTTTTGCATCAAGCAAGCCTACCGTATCATATTATGCACGTACAAAGATTGCACTGATGCTGCCTTTTAGCACTGCAGACAAGACCAAGAAAAGCAGCTCTACCATGTACTATCGTGGATTTATGCTTGCCATTGACAACCTAAAGAATGAAGGGATAGACATGGAAGTAACCATTTGTGATACGGGTAAAAATGAAGAAAAAGTAGATAGCCTGCTTAAAACCAACTCACTAAAAGAAGCTAATCTGATTTTCAGTCCATTGATTGAACGTAGTGAACATAAACTTTCTGATTTTTCTAAAAGAAATCAGACTCGACTTGTGCTGTCACAATCTGGAGAAGTAAATACTAATCCATACATGTTTACCATAAATACAAGCAATGGTTTGCTTTTTGACGATGCAATTAAATTCTACATGAAGAAATTCAGCAACGCAAACATCATATTAGTAGACATGGGTGATACCAATGAGAAAACACTCAGAAAAAGCTTTACTACAAAATTGAAAACAGCCTTAGGCAACCAGAACTTGTCATATAAAATTGTTAATCTCTCTTCTAGCACAAGTGAGATCTTGAAAGCAATGGACAAGAATAAGGTGAATCTCTTTGTTCCAAATTCAGCAAACCTGCCTTTAATGAAAAAGTTGTTGAACAAATGGAAGAAACTGGTGGAAGAAAATACAAACTATAGAATAAGCATGCTAGGTCACAGAGAATGGTTAAGTCTTGCCAGTGAAATGAAGAGCCTACTTTATACCTGTGATACCTACATATATTCTAAATACTGGTTTAACCCTGGAAATGCTGCCTCAAAAGAACTTGCAGCCAACTATCAAAAATGGTTTAATGAAAAACTGCCTACCCTTATGCCGTCAGTACCTGCTGTTGGATATGATACTGCATATTATATGATTAAGGGCTTATCTAAATATGGGACAAGTTTTGAAAACAACCTGAAAAACATGGAAATTAAACCATACCAGAATTTCATTGATTTTGAACGAATGGGAAATGGTGGCTACGCAAACACCAAAGTCGGTATTGTTCATTTCAACAAAAAATTAGTCAATGTGGAATTTTAAGAAAAAACATACCCTCCTATTACTTTGCGCCACAGCTTTCTCTCTAGAATCCATGGCTCAGGTTGGTCAATACAGAAATGATCTGGCCATTGGTTTTACAGGAGGAGTAAACATGACAAGCGTGAGTTTTGTTCCTAAACCAAAGATGGCTTCTTTGATGGGAGAAAATTACGGCTTGGTCATACGCTATACGCCTGAGAAATACATTACTGCAGTTTGCTCAGTGCAAATTGAGTGTAATTACGCAAATCAAGGCTGGAAAGAAGTCGACGATGAAGATCCTGACACATACTGGAAAAACATGAAATATGTCCAGGTGCCATTTCTTACCAGATTAGCATGGGGAAAGGAAAGAAAAGGAGGCCAAGGTTTCATCACATTAGGCCCACAGCTGGGATTCCTCCTTTCTGAGAAACAAGAATCAACAGGTGATTGGGAAGAGTCTTATCATACTCATAAATACCAATATAGTCACGATGCCAAAAATAAGTTTGATTATGGAATAGCTGCAGGTGCCGGATTTCAATACTCGCATCCAAAGCTAGGACATTTCCAATTAGAGGCCAGATATTATTTCGGCTTGGCAAACTTCTACGACAACAGTTCAAAAGGTTATTACGCAAGATCTGGCCACAGTGCAATATCAATTAAACTCGGATATTTATTTGATGTCTTTAAGACAAAAGATTCTAGCATAAAATAAAAAGAAAAGCGGTTGATTCCTCAACCGCTTTCTCTTTTTTCTTAAATATATCTTATCTGATTCTATCCAAGGATCTTACCAAGAATTCATCTGCACCGATAGCACGAATTGCCAGATAATTCAAGATTATACTAACCAAAGGAAATGCAGCCATCAAAGATGGTCTGAAAGAAGCTTCTAGATCACCAGACAGGCTATAGACAAACAATCCATAGGTAACATACCAGCCAATCAACACAATAGAAGAGAATATGGTCATTCTAATCTGACGCATGCGCTTCTTGTAAGTAAAAATTGTGAAGAAACTCAAGATACAAACTAAAACCAATTCAACAAACAATGCCCATGGCTTGAACGACGTTTGCTCTCCTATTTCTAAAGTTAGATTGTTTAGTACGGCAACCACATCACCATTCTCACCGACAAATCGTCCTACAGAAAAACACATGCAGACGATACAGAGGATAAGAACAGCCAGCAGATATAAAGATTGTACTCGCTGAATCATACCTATTTTAGAATGAAAGGTTTTCCTTTTCCTTAGCAGGATTACGATAATAAACCTTGCCTTCAAGGAACTCCTGAGCAGCAATCAAGGTTGGCTTTGGAAGTTTCTCATAGAAACGTGAGATTTCAATTTGTTCACGGTTCTCAAAGATTTCCTCCAGATTATCATTCATGGAAGCAAACTCTTTCAATTTATTTGAAAGCTCAGTCTTGATGTCACTGCTAATCTGGTTAGCACGCTTTCCCATGATTGCAACACTTTCATAGATATTACCTGTCTCCTCACATAAATCCATGATATCACGGGTCTGAGTGTTAGTAGGTGCATTCGTTTTCTTATAATCCATATCTTATAATTTTTTATTATTCTAATTCTTCATTATCTAAGTCTTCCACATTGATATGCTTCATGGCAGAAGCATACATTTTGTCGACTTCCTTGGTATATTTACTCTCAGGAAACTCATTCTTGAATCCAAAATAATCATCAATAGCATCACGATAGCGATTAGATTGTTTTTCATCAACACTCTGCTTTGCCAGCTCATATTTTGCCTTAAAATTCAAATAATAAATTTCTTCACGGAGCTTAGTATAAGGATAATCCTTCAATGTGTTCTGACAGGTTACTATACATGCCTCATAATTACTTCCTCCCTCTGTACAGTTACCAAAATAGCTGCCCAAATCATAGTAAAGCTTAGCAGATATAAACTCCTTCTCTACAAGTTTATCTTGCAACTCGAAAATCATGTCCTGAGCACGATCTCTATACTGAGATGTTGGGCAATAATCTAAGAAAGACTGCAACTCAGTCAAAGCTGTTGTTGTAGAGCTCTGATCCAAACGTGGGTCCGGAACACTATTATAAAGAGACTTTCCTGAATTATAACGAGCCAACTCACTGAACTCTCCCTTTGGGTAGCTACCATAGAATTGCTTGAAATAAGTCGAAGCAGCCTCATAATCTCCCATATTGTACTGAGCCATGGCCATCATATATAGCGATTCTTCAGCCTTATCAGTACCTTTCATAACCACAATGATATCGTCAAGCAAACTGGCACAACGACTGTAATGACCGCTAGCATAGGCTTGCTTGGCTGCTTCATATTTTTGATCAGAATCTCTACTCAATGCAATCTTTGAACTTGTGCCACAACTACAAAGCATGAAAGCACCGAGTAAAAAATAGAGAATATTCCTTTTCATGATTACAAATTTGGTTGCAAAATTACTAAATAGAAACGACATGGACAATGATTAAAGGTTTAATCTACCTTTTTTAATGTAAAAAAGTGTTCCATGCATACGTTTTTTTGAGTATTTTCGTAACTTTGGCATCCTAAATAAAATATTCTATGGCAGACTTCGAACTTGTATCAGATTTCCAACCTACAGGCGACCAGCCTGAAGCTATTCAGCAACTCACCGAAGGTGTTCTAGAGGGCATCCCCGCTCAAACCTTATTGGGAGTAACTGGATCCGGAAAGACTTTTACCATTGCTAATGTCATAAAAAATGTCAATAAACCTACATTGATTCTAAGCCACAACAAGACACTAGCGGCTCAGTTATATGGTGAGTTTAAATCATTCTTTCCGAATAATGCCGTAGAGTATTATGTATCCTACTATGATTATTACCAGCCAGAGGCATATCTTCCCAATACCGATACTTATATTGAAAAAGATCTGGCTATCAATGACGAAATAGATAAGCTTCGTCTGGCCGCAACCTCAGCCTTACTTTCCGGCAGAAAAGATGTAGTTGTCATATCTTCTGTCAGTTGTATTTACGGTATGGGTAATCCCGCCGATTTCTACAACAATGTCATTGAGGTCAAACGCGGAACAAAATTAGACAGAAACGTATTGCTACGTAGACTAGTCGACAGTCTTTATGTCCGAAACGATTTAACTTTGGAACGTGGACACTTTAGAGTAAAAGGAGATAACGTTGACATTTACCTGGCATACGCTGACCATGTCCTTCGCATCTGCTTTTGGGATGACGAAATAGACACAATTGAAGAGATTGATCCACTGAATGGAATAAGAATCGGGCAATTTGAAGAGTATAAAATCTACCCGGCAAATCTATTCATGACAACCAAGGAAAGCACGTTGGCTGCCATACATCAGATTGAAGATGATTTAACTCAACAAGTTGCCTATTTTGAAGAAAGCGGAAGACCTATAGAAGCAAAGAGAATTCAAGAACGTGTAACCTATGACATGGAAATGATCAGGGAAATTGGCCATTGTAGTGGAATAGAAAATTATTCTCGCTATTTTGACGGTCGTGCGGCAGGTACAAGACCATATTGTTTGCTTGACTTTTTCCCGAAAGATTTCCTGATGGTAATCGATGAAAGTCACGTTACTGTTCCTCAAATTGGTGCCATGTATGGAGGAGACAGGGCACGAAAGAAAAACTTAGTTGAATACGGTTTCAGACTACCTGCTGCCATGGATAACCGTCCGCTGACTTTTGATGAGTTCCAAGGAATGGTTGGCCAGACTATTTATGTCAGTGCAACACCAGCAGATTATGAACTTGCCCAAAGCGAAGGAGTAATCGTAGATCAGGTAATTCGCCCAACAGGTTTACTTGACCCAGTCATTGAGGTTCGTCCAAGCTTGAATCAGATTGATGACTTGATGGACGAAATACAGACTAGAATACATAGAGAAGAACGCGTCTTAGTAACAACCCTTACCAAGCGAATGGCCGAAGAATTATCTGCTTACCTGTTGGATTACAATGTAAACTGTACATATATCCACAGTGAAGTAGACACATTGGAACGTGTCAAGATTATGGATGATTTGAGAGCTGGTACCATTGATGTACTCATTGGCGTAAATCTTCTTCGTGAGGGATTGGATTTGCCAGAAGTTTCCTTAGTTGCTATTTTAGATGCAGATAAAGAAGGATTCCTACGTAGTTACAGGTCACTGACACAGACTGTAGGCCGTGCCGCACGAAACCTGAACGGTATGGCTATCATGTATGCAGATACAATAACGGAAAGCATGCAGAAAACTATAGATGAAACCAACCGTCGACGTGAGAAGCAATTGAAATACAACGAAGAACACGGAATTGTTCCAAAGCAGGTGTCCAAAAAACGTAAGATGAGTGATTTGATTCAGGCAAATCAAGAGAAACAAGACAAAAAAGTGGATAAGGTTGCTATCAGCAGAATACAATCAGGCACACAACCAAAAGCTTACACAGGAGCAGAAGAAATGGGCATAAAGGCAGCAGATCCACTGTACTCTCATTTGTCTAAGGAACAGATTGAAAAAGCCATTCAGCAAAACAGAAAAGCTATGGAATCAGCCGCAAAACAGCTTAACTTTATTGAAGCTGCAGGCTATCGTGACGAAATCATCAGATTGGAGGATCTCTTAAAATCGAAGTAAATGTGTCAACTTACAACTGTATAGAATTCTAATCTGGGAAATGCAAAGTTTCAACTTTTCCCAATCTATCCTTTAGCCTTGGCATCAGCGATTTACGAATACGGAGTTTCATCGTGCAATCCTGATCATACCCTTGTTCCAGAATCTTAGGTCCTTCCTCTTTGACTATTCGCATCACATCGTTCATAAACGGATACTCAAACGCAAAAGACACTTCTTCATCCACAGTCTTTTCAATGATCTCCGCATTAACCAGACACTCAGCAGCTGCTGCTTTATAAGCAACGATTAAACCACTAGTACCCAATTTAATACCACCGAAATAACGCACAACGAAAATAGCTATATCTGTCAGTTCATTAGAATTGATCTGACCAAGAATAGGCTTACCGGCAGTACCAGAAGGCTCACCGTTATCATTCGCACGGAACTCCTTTCTCTCTGGACCCAACATATAGGCATAGCACACATGTCTGGCATCGTAATACTCCTTTTGCATGCGTTCTTGAATAGCCTTCACCTCCTCTACTGTACAAACAGGAAAAGCGAAGGCAAGAAACTTGCTTCGCTTTTCTGTATATGTTCCTTCTGCCGGAGCAGCTATCGTTCTATACGTATCGTCCATTCAGCCAAAATTAGCTTAATTTGTGAATAACAAGACCAGAACGCAACTTTGGTTCAAACCAAGTAGTCTTTGGTGGCATGATATTCCCAGAATCCGCAATGTCCATAATCTGCTTCATGGAAACCGGATAAAGGGCTAAAGCTACTTTCATTTCACCACTATCTACACGTTTCTTCAGTTCACCTAATCCACGTATACCTCCCACGAAATCAATGCGCTTATCGCTACGCAGATCCTTGATACCCAGGATCTTATCCAAAATCAGATTTGAAGAGACAGAGACATCCAGTACACCTATCGGGTCATCATCATCGTAAGTTCCTTCCTTAGCAGTCAGGCTGTACCATTTTCCTTCCAGATACAGAGAGAAGTTGTGCAGTTTACATGGCTTATAAATGTCTGTTCCCTTCTCCTCTACAACAAAGTTCTCTGAAACCTTTTCCAGGAATTCTGCTGCTGTCAGTCCATTCAAATCTTTCACTACACGGTTGTAGTCAATAATGGTCAGCTGACTAGCAGGAAAAGAAACAGCCATAAAATAGTTGTACTCCTCATCGCCCTTATGATTAGGATTCTGTTTAGCCTTTTCTGCACCTACCAAAGCTGCAGCAGCAGAACGATGATGACCATCAGCAATGTACAGTGAAGGCATCAGCGCAAAACGCTCTGTAATAGTTTGAATATCTTCTTGTTGATCTACAATCCAGAACTTGTGGCCAAAACCATCAACAGGTGCTATAAAGTCATAAACAGGCTTTTCTGAAGTATACTTTGCAACAATTGCATCCAGTACCTCATCGTCAGGATAAGCAAAGAAGACAGGCTCTATGTTCGCATTATTCACACGCACATGCTTCATGCGGTCCTCTTCTTTATCACGACGAGTCAGTTCATGCTTTTTTATGACACCATTCAAGTAATCGTCCACATAGGCACAGACAACAAGACCGTATTGAGTCTTTTCGTTCATGGTCTGTGCATAAATGTAATAGTTCTCCTGTTCATCCTGGACAAGCCATCCTTTCTCTTGAAAAAGATTGAATTGCTCTACAGCCTTCTCATAGACCTTTGGATCATGTTCATCGCAGATTGGATCAAAGTTAATTTCTGGCTTGATAATGTGATACAATGATTTCTCATTCCCCTCACATTCGGCCTTTGCTTCCTGACTGTTCAGCACATCATATGGACGACTCTCCACCAGTCCTACCAGATCTTGAGGAGGACGTATACCCTTGAATGGTTTAATAATTGCCATATTTTGTTGGTTGTTATCTATTTTACTTATTTACACGGAAACGCTCGCATCCTTCCTTGAAGTATGCTACAATCTGCTTAGCAGCAGCAATACCGGCATTGATATTTGCTTCTGCAGTCTGCGCACCCATCTTCTTAGGAGTTGAGAAGTAACGGGTTGGGAATTGTTCTGCAAACGCAGCATGTGCATCAGGCATGATATCTGTGATATACTTAAGATCCTCACGTTCTGCCATAAGCTCAAGCAGCTCAGACTCATTGATGACCTCCTTACGTGCTGTATTGATAAGGATTCCACCCTTCTTCATCTTACCTACCAAAGCCTTATTGATGCTCTGCTTGGTCTCTGGGGTTGCAGGAATGTGCAGAGAAACCACATCGCAGGTTTCAAACAGTTCTTCCTGTGACTTGGCAGCATGTACACCAGCAGCTTCAATTGCCTCTGCAGGACAGAAGGCATCGTATGCACTGATTTCCATGCCGAAACCTGCAGCAACACGTGCTACGTTACGACCTACGTTACCAAAGGCCAAAATACCCAGTTTCTTACCCATCAGTTCGGTACCTGCCTTGCCGTTGAAGAAGTTTCGTACACCAAATACAAGCAGACCAAATACAAGCTCAGCCACAGCATTACTGTTCTGGCCAGGAGTATTCATCACACATACGTTGTGCGCAGTGGCTGCAGCCAAATCTACATTATCGTAACCGGCACCAGCACGGACAACAATCTTTAATTCCTTGGCAGCATCCAAAACCTCAGCATCTACTTTATCACTTCGGATAATCAGTGCATTCGCATCTTTTACAGCATCCAGAAGCTGAGCCTTCTCTGTATATTTCTCCAGTAGCGCCAATTCAAAACCTGCTGCTTCAATCTCTTTACGGATACCCTCTACAGCTACTGCTGCAAAAGGTTTTTCTGTAGCAATTAATACCTTCATAATGACTTTGCTTTACTTGTTCTCGAACTCCTTCATGCAGTCTACCAATGCCTGAACGCTCTCCAGTGGTAATGCATTGTAACAAGATGCACGGAAACCACCTACAGAACGGTGACCCTTTACACCTACCATACCGTGGTCTGTAGCGAACTTCAGGAAGTCTGCTTCCAGTTCCTTATATTCATCCTTCATCACGAAGCAAATGTTCATGTATGAACGGTCTGCCTCATCCAGAATGGTAGGACGGAAAATCTTGCTGCTGTCAATTGCACTGTAAAGCAAGTCTGCACGCTCCTTGGCACGACGAGCCATCTCTGTCACACCACCTTGTGCCTTGATCCAGCGCAAAGTCTGAAGTGCAGTATAGATAGGCAATACTGGTGGAGTATTGAACATAGAACCACCATCTACGTGTGTCTGATAATCCAGCATGGTTGGAATATGGCGACCAGCCTCCTTAGCCTTACCCAGTGCATCGTTCTTTACAATCACGAAAGTTACACCGGCAGGAGCCAGGTTCTTCTGTGCACCACCATAGATACAGTCGTACTTAGCTACATCTACAGGATGAGAGAAAATATCTGATGACATGTCTGAAATCAGGCGGACATTACCTACATTTGGAGTCTCACGGATTTCAGTACCATAAATGGTATTGTTTGCTGTATAATGGAAATAATCTACATCCTCAGGAACAACGAAGCCTTTAGGGATATAGTTGAAAGTTGTCTCTGCTGAAGAAGCTACGACATTTACTTCACCAAAAGCCTGAGCTTCCTTGATAGCCTTCTTTGACCAGACACCTGTATTCAGATAAGCAGCCTTGTTAACCAGGAAGTTATAAGGAACCATGCAGAACTGCAAGCTTGCACCACCACCCAGGAAAAGAACAGAATAACCCTCTGGAATGTCCAGGAGTTCCTTGAATAAAGCCTCGGCCTCATCTACCACAGGCTGAAAATACTTTGCACGGTGAGAGATTTCCAGTATTGAAAGACCATGGCCTTCAAAATCTAATACGGCTTTAGCTGTCTGCTCAATCACTTCGCGAGGCAACACAGATGGTCCCGCATTAAAATTATGCATTTTCATTTTCGTTGTTGTTTTTATATTATATCATTTAGCTTTTTCAAAATAGGACTGCAAAAATAGTCATTATTACCAATACCACCAAGACAAATTACCATTATTTAAGGCATAAAAGCAGACCATTATTACCGTTTTCGTGCACACTTTACAAAAAGAAATGTCCTACTGCTTTTTCTAAGCGTAGGACACC
Organism: Bacteroidaceae bacterium; assembly: GCA_024401095.1. Classification (GTDB taxonomy): domain Bacteria; phylum Bacteroidota; class Bacteroidia; order Bacteroidales; family Bacteroidaceae; genus Minthousia. The sequence goes on along the minus strand of JAKSLR010000024.1, from coordinate 8,047 downwards.
ATTTTATCTTTCAAAAAGAAACTTCTATCGAGTCACCTGAATCAGGGTTTTTATACCTTTTATCTTCTCTCCTTGTATTTTTTGTAACAATTCGCGATGTTTTTGGCGACTTACAGCAACAAAAGATTGATGGTCTTTTACGTCTATTCTTCCCACATCATCCTTTGTAAGACCACCCTTTTGGCATAAAAATCCTAGAATGTCTATCTTACTTAACTTATCTTTTTTACCTTTACCTATATATAACGTTATCCACTTTGGAGCTTTTGGCTTTGCTACCTCTTCCGGAATGGCGAACTCATCCATTTTATCTTCTTCTATGTACTCTGGCACCATCTCCTCCGGTCCCAGAATCATAAAACTGTTGCCTTCTGCTTCCCAACGGGCTGTACGACCGTTTCTATGAGTGTATCCTTCAGCATTTACAGGAAGATGATAATGAATGACATTATCAATATCCGGAATATCCAGACCTCGGGCAGCCAGGTCAGTAGACACAAAGACATTACAGCTTCCATTAGCAAACTTGTATAATGCCTTCTCACGGTCTTTCTGCTCCATTCCCCCATGAAACAGTTCACAGTACACCCCTTCCTTCTTGAGGAAGTTTCCCACACGGTCTACAGCTTCACGGTAATTGACGAAAACCAGGGAACTCTCCTGGCTACGAGCCCCTAGAAGACGAAGCAGCGTCTGCAACTTATCTTTCTCAGGCGAATGAACCAAATGCAGAGTTATGCGCTTCTTTACATCCGCATTCTTATCCAGAAAATCTAAACGGGATGGTTCCTTGCCTACACTGGCAAATTTTGGAATATCCTCAGTATCTGTAGCAGATAGCAGGACACGACGACGCAATTTAGGTAACAGTTTGATGACCTTTCCCATCTCGTCACGGAAACCTAATTCCAGACATTTGTCAAACTCATCAATGACCAGCACCCTCACGGTATCTGCCTGAATATTACCCTTCTGTAAATGGTCATGCATTCTACCGGGAGTAGCAATTACCACCTGAGGCTTCACCCCTTTCATCGTCCTGTGTTCATCCATTGTAGGCCTTCCGCCATAACAGCTTACTGCACGCAATGAAGTTCCCAGGGATTTAAACACCTGTTCTGTCTGCAAGGCCAATTCTCGGGAAGGAACCAGTACCACGGCTTGTACAGCAGCTTCAGCACTTTCTGCATCGCCCGCAGTGGCACGTTCCATCAAGTCCAGCATCAGTGGAATCAGATAGGCTAAAGTCTTGCCCGATCCCGTAGGAGAAAGCAGCACCACGTGTCCACCTCCGCCATAGGTCTTCAACATAGACTCCTGCATCTTATTTAGGGCAGAGATTCCGGCATTTCGCAGCATCTCCGCAAGTATTTCTTTTTTGTTCATCGTTTTCAAGATTAGTATTTCCTTTTCCATAGGGCTTCCATACGCTGCTTCAGCTTATCTTCAGCAGGATTTGGCTGTGGAGTCCAGAGTCGCATGTCTTTCAGTTCATCGGGTAAGAACTGCTGTTCCACAAAATGTCCCTCATAATTGTGAGCATATTTGTAATCTTTGGCATAACCCAATTGCTCCATCAACTTCGTCGGCGCATTACGCAGATGAAGAGGTACTGGTTGATTACCAGTCTGTTGCACTACCTGTAAAGCCTGGTTAATGCCCATATAGGCCGAGTTACTCTTCGGACTGGTTGCCAGATAGACGGTTGCTTCCGCCAATGGAATACGCCCCTCTGGCCAGCCTATCTTCATCACGGCATCAAAAGCTGCATTAGCCAGAAGCAATGCGTTCGGATTCGCCAGGCCTATATCCTCCGAAGCAGAGATAACCAGACGGCGAGCGATGAAAGCAGGATCCTCCCCACCCTCAATCATTCGGGCCAGCCAGTAAAGCGCTGCATCGGGATCACTTCCCCTGATACTCTTTATGAAGGCAGAAATAATGTCATAATGCATTTCCCCGTCCTTGTCATAGGCCAATGGATTCTGCTGCAGACGCTCCGTCACCTTCGCATCTGTAATCACCACTTTTTCCTCAGAATCTGCATCCACCACCAGTTCCAGGATGTTCAGGAGCTTTCGGGCATCACCCCCGGAATAACGGAGCATGGCACCGGTTTCCTGGAACGTAATGTCACGGCTCTTCAAGTAAGTATCTGTCTTGACAGCATGATCCAGCAATTCCAGCAAATCCTCTTTTTCAAGAGATTTCAAGACATAGAGCTGACAACGCGAGAGAAGCGGACGAATCACCTCAAACGAAGGATTTTCTGTAGTAGCTCCGATGAGTGTCACCACACCAGTCTCTACTGCTCCCAGCAACGAATCCTGCTGTGATTTACTGAAGCGGTGAATTTCATCAATGAAAAGTATCGGACTGAACTTATTGAAAAAACGACTCTTCTTTGCGCTTTCTATAACCTCTCTTACCTCCTTCACTCCGGCAGTAACTGCGCTCAGTGTGTAAAAAGGTGTCTCCAGTTTATTGGCTATGATGTGTGCCAACGTGGTCTTGCCAACCCCTGGAGGACCCCATAAGATAAACGAAGAAATATGCCCTGCATCAATCATTTTGCGGAGCACGGCTCCGGGCCCGACCAGATGTTTCTGGCCGATGTAGTCATCCAGGGTCTGTGGACGTAATCTTTCTGCTAACGGTGCTGGCATATATTATCAGTATTTGGGGTGAAAAAAGCCCGGATATACCGGGCTTTTCTTTTTATTTCTTTGAATCTTTAAGACCAACAGTCTTGTTGAATACCGGTTTCTCTGGAGTACTGTCTGGATCCACATTGAAATAGCCCACACGCTGGAACTGCAGGTATGTCAGTGGTTCCTGCTTAGCAGCCCATTCCTCTACGTAACCCTGCTGGATATGCAGAGAATCAGGGTTCAGGAATGGTCTCATGGACTCAATACCACGTGTACCATGTTCATCCTCATACTGCTTGATGGCATCACGAGGGTTCTCACAGGTCCACAGGCAGTCGTACAGACGTACCTCTGCAGGAACACAATGGTTGCAGCTTACCCAGTGAATAGTACCCTTCACCTTACGGTTAGCACCTTCTGTACCAGCCAGAGAGTTTGGATCATAAGTACACTCTATGTAGTCAATCTCATCAGTACCTTCTTTATAATGAACGGCCTTGCAATCCACAATGTAAGCACCCTTCAGTCGGGTTTCCTTTCCTGGAGACATACGGAAGAACTTCTTGTCTGGCTCTGCCTTGAAATCTTCACGTTCAATCCACAACTCACCAGAGAAATCTATCACGTGGGTGTTACCCTCTGTAATCACGTTGCCTTCAGCATCCTTCAGTTCAGGATTGTTGATGACAGTCAGATGCTCCACCTGGCCTTCTGGATAATTGGTGATGACCACCTTCACAGGATCCAGGACAGCACTTACGCGCAGTGAGCGCTCGTTCAAATCCTGACGTGCAGCAGCCTCCAGCAACTTGATATCGTTCAACGCATCAAAAGTAGTATAACCAATAGAGTCTATGAACTTCAAGATTGATTCAGGGCTATAGCCACGGCGACGGATACCGCAGATGGTAGGCATTCGAGGGTCATCCCATCCATTGGTAACACCTTCCTTGGTCAGAACCAGCAGGTTACGCTTAGACATCAAGGTATAGTTCAAATTCAGCTTGTTGAACTCAAACTGACGTGGACGGTTATCTTCAATATCCCCGTGAGGATGACCTTCTACCACCTTGCCAGTTTCCTTGGCCCACTCCTTGATCCAAGTTACAAACAAATCATAGAGCTCACGGTGAGGAACAAATTCCAAGGTACAGATAGAATGTGTCACACCCTCCAGATAGTCGCTCTGTCCATGGGTAAAGTCATACATAGGATAAGCATTCCAAGTATTACCGGTGCGCCAGTGTGGCATGTTCAACACACGGTACATGATAGGATCACGGAAATGCATGTTAGGAGAAGCCATGTCAATCTTGGCACGCAGAATGGCTGCACCCGGCTCCATGTTACCGCTATTCATTTCATTGAAGAGCTTTAGGCTCTCTTCTACAGGACGGTCACGGAATGGGCTGTTGGTACCTGCCTGTGTAGGAGTACCCTTCTGCTTGGCAATCTCCTCACTGGTCTGCTCATCTACATAAGCACGACCCGTCTTGATGCACCATACAGCAAAATCCCACAGATCCTGGAAATAATCTGATGCATAAACCAGCTTGCCCCACTTGAATCCCAGCCACTCAATATCACGCTTGATTGCCTCTACATATTCTGTATCCTCTTTCTGAGGATTGGTATCATCCATACGAAGGTTGCAGACACCGCCAAACTTTGCAGCTACACCAAAGTCCATGGCAATGGCTTTGGCATGACCAATGTGCAGATATCCATTTGGCTCTGGTGGGAAACGAGTCTGTAGTCGGCCACAGTTCTTTCCCTCTGCTAAATCCTTCTCAATAATCTGCTCAATGAAGTTCAGACTTTTCTTTTCAACATTTTCTGTTGCATTAATTTCTGCCATAACAGTACCTATTTTATATAATGGTGCAAATTTACATCTTTTTTCCCGAATAACGGGATTTAATATGAAATTTATGCATTTTTGTGGGAAATTGGAATAAAATTGTGCGTTTGAGTGAAAAAACAAAAAAAATGTTTTGTTTGTTTAAAAAAAACACATTACATTTGCAGTGTTATCCTGAAAACAATCTTTTTACCTTAAAAAACTAATACCTATTGAAAACTTAGAAATCCGGTCTTTGTGAAAAGCCCGGATTTTTTGTGTTTATAAATATTCTGTTCTGAGGAGGGCTCCTCATGCTCCTCTTTCTGAAGGGTTTCGCCCCTCAAGCTCCCCTTTCTGAAGGCTTCGCCCTCAGACTCCTTGATTAGGGTTTCACCCTAAAACCCACTTAGTGTTTTTTCTTTTCGTGGAAAAAGAAAAAGTACTAAGAACAAAAAAGAAATCCACCGGCTGCATTGATTTTGCTAAAAATAGAGCTCTTTTTCCTAAAATGCACAAAATAACCTGTCCTAATGTTCCCTGTGCATTTTTTCACGGAAAAACACCTCCCTTTTCTTCACGCAAAATCCATGATGCCGGACACCTCTGACCTGGCCACTACACTCCGCATGGTAAGAAGACATCGCTTCGCTGGTCTGCGTCACATGTGACGCTCTACCCTCCGGATTACATCCGGTCAGGCTCTGGACCTGTCCACTATTATCCGGATGGTACTACATCCCGCATGGCTACCGCGCCAAAGGCGCAGACCAGCGAAGCGATGTCTTCCCAGCCAGCGAACCGCACTACATCCCGCATGGCACTTCGGCATCAGAAATTTGGCGTTAAGAAAATATGCTTGAATTTGGAACAGAAAAATACAGTCCAATAAGGAAAGGGTCTTTTGTATTTTTCCCAAATTCATGCCTATTTTTAGCTAAATTCCTGCAGCCGGGAGCTTTCTTTTTTGATTCGTTTTTTCTTTTGCGGGAAAAGAAAAAATGAATGGGAGTCTGAGGGCGAAGCCTTCAGAAGAAAGGAGTTTGAGGGAAAACCTTCCCTCAGAAAGGGAGTCTGAGGGGCAACGCCCTTCAGAAAGAGAAGTCTGAGGAAACCTCCTCAGAACAGGGTATGGGAAGAATTCCCACAGGGTCAAAGACCCTTAAAAAAGGGATGTAAAGGGAAGCCCCTTTTATTTCCCCCACCCCTTATAAACAAGGAATCCAATAACTAACACCACTACCCCCACAATTCCATAAGAAATCTCATGAGAATAACGGGTTACAGTTTCCATCAGTTGATCTTCTGGAAGCACAGAAGCCAGATAATAACCCAACGTAGCTAATACCGTATTCCAAATTCCTGCACCTAAGACAGTAAAAAGAACAAATTTCCCTAACCCCATTCTTGCCAGACCAGCTGGGAGAGAAATGAGCTGTCGAACGGCAGGAATGAGTCTACCCGTAAAAGTAGCTACTGCTCCGTGTCTGTTGAAATAATTCTCTGCAGTCTTCACCTTCTCCTCATCCAGGAGGCACATGTGTCCGATACGGGAATTGGCAAACTTATAGATGATAGGTCTTCCCAGAAAAAAAGCGATGGCATAGTTGATCAAACTGCCCAGAATAGCTCCCAACGAAGCAAAAAGAACCACCAGTACCACATTCAGTTCACTGGCAGCACCCGCAGCCTTGTAAGCAGCAGGAGGCACCACCACCTCCGATGGGAAAGGAATGAAACTACTCTCTATCGCCATCAACAAGGTAATGGTCCAGTAATTCAGGTGATCAAGGCACCATTGAATAAAAGCTACACTCTCCATTACTCACTGAATGTACGGATTCGCTGCTCTTCTTCCAACTTGCAGATCAAAAGGGTGTCATCCTGTTCGGCAACAATGTATCCGTCCAGGCCCTGAACAACAACCCTCTTTTCTTCCGTACAGTGAATGATGCAATTGTTGGTCTCATAAGTCTGGATATTTTCACCAATCAAGGCATTGTTGTACAGGTCACGGCGACTTCTCTCATGCAGCGATCCCCAGGTTCCCAGGTCACTCCAGCCAAAACCTGCCGGATGCACAAAGATTTCTTCAGCCTTCTCCAGGATAGCGTAATCCACGGAAATGGATTGAACGTCAGCATAAACTTTGTTGATAGCTTCTTGCTCCTTTTCAGTACCATAGACAGGAAGAAGATCCTCAAACGGATCAGAGATAGCAGGCTGATACACACGGAAAGCATTCACAATGGTGCTGACACTCCAAATAAAAATACCCGCATTCCAGTAATAGTTGTTTTGCTGGATATAACGCTTTGCAGTTGCCACGTCTGGTTTTTCACGGAAACTGTCCACACGGTACACTTCACGGTTACGGGCACTCGCTGTACTCAGGTCTGCCTGAATATAACCATAGCCAGTCTCTGGGCGGTTAGGCTTCATTCCTAAGGTCAAGATAGCATCACTCTGTTCCGTAAACTCCAGAGAAGCACGGATCACACGCTGGAACTCATTTATATCCAGAACCACATGATCTGCAGGACTAACAACCATATTTGCATGTGGATCCTTAGCCTTGATGCGCCAGCTCACATAAGCAATGCAAGGGGCAGTATTTCTGCGGCAAGGTTCCAACAAAACATTTTCTGCAGGAACCATTGGAAGCTGTTCCTTAACCATCTCACCATACTTCTCCGATGTAACTACCCAGATATTCTCATCGGGAACAATTCCCTTGAAACGGTCATACGTCATCTGGATAAGGGTTCTGCCACATCCTAAAATATCAATAAACTGCTTGGGTCTATCCTGAGTACTCATAGGCCAGAAACGGCTGCCTACGCCGCCTGCCATGATAACGAGATGGTTGTTTGTCATATTTTACTTTTTCTTAGAATATGCAAAATAAATGAAAAAAGATGAAAACGAAAAATTTTTGACACAGAAAAAAGGGCGCAGAATAAACATCCGCGCCCTTTTATATTAAAATAAAGAATTAGCAGTACATCGCAACGATAGCCTCATACAGCTCCTGCTTGCCAGAAACCATCTTAGGCTCACCGTTCTTCTTTCCATATTCGTAAACCTGCTCCAAGGTCAGCTTGCCGTCCTCAAAGTCCTTACCCATACCGCTGTCGAATGATGCATAACGGTCTGCCAGCATCTGCTTGATTGGGCTCTTCTCCAGCAGTTCAGCTGCACTCTCCAATGCACGTGCCATGGCATCCATACCGCTGATGTGAGCAATGAAGATATCCTCCAGATCGGTAGAGTTTCTGCGGGTCTTTGCATCAAAGTTGGTACCACCGGTACCGAAACCGCCGTTGCGGATGATTTGCATCCAAGCCTGTACCAACTCGTACTGGTCAATTGGGAACTGGTCGGTATCCCAACCGTTCTGCATATCACCACGGTTTGCATCGATAGAACCCAGCATACCAGCATCTACAGCGCAAGCCAACTCATGCTCAAAGGTGTGACCAGCCAGTGTAGCGTGGTTCACCTCAATGTTCACCTTGAAGTCCTTGTCCAGACCGTGAGCCTTCAGGAAACCGAT
>JAKSLR010000023.1 GCA_024401095.1 Bacteroidaceae bacterium | reverse complement strand
CTATTAAATTTATTCTATCTTTGCAATACATTAAAAGACAAACCTATAAAATTTATAAAGTATGAAACAGAGATTACTATTGGCGTTGGCATTCCTCATGACTGTAGGAATGATGCATGCACAAGAAAAGACTTATAATAATAAGTCGGGCGTTCTGAAGACAAAAGTTACTACCATGGGCATGGAGATTCCATCTACCAGCTACTGGGATGATTATGGAATGAAGGCAGTAGGCCTTGCAGATCAGGGTGGAGCTCAAGTCAGGACTATTGTAAAAGACGATGTACAATATCTTATTATTGAAACTACTGGAAAAGGTGTAAAGCAGGCATTGCCTTCAAAGCCTATCAATTATTTAAATCTTACCGATGAGGTCATTGACCAGTACCAGATTCTTCAGCTGGATGAAAAGAAAACTATTCTGGGGCATGAGTGCATTGGTTACAACATGATCATGGAGGTTCAGGAGCAGAAGGTCAATGTTACCGTATGGGTATGGGAAGGCATTGCTCTGAAGATGGATCAGGAAGTTGAAGGACAGAAGATAGAAATGGAAGCTACCAGCCTGGAGCTAGATGTTCCTATAGACGAAAAGCTTTTCATCATACCAGATGACATTGAGTGGATGGAAATGTAACAAGCATTTTGGCCGGGGTGATATTCACCCCGGTTTTTTTTATTCCTTGCCAAAAGGGAAGCCTGTTAGTACATCAATGACTTCTTTTGATTCGTTGGTAATTGTTAATAGGAGGTTCTTATATTTTCCTACTTTCATAAGATCTTCCAGTAGGGTATAGACTGGCATCTCTTTTGTCCAGTAATCTTTTCCTAAGAATATCATAGGACTGGCATAACCAAAACTAAGATAATGGTTTTGGACTGCGTCTTGGAAGATTTCCTGCATCGTTCCTGCACTACCCGGAGTATAAATGATTCCGCCTTTTGCAATGGTGAGAATCTCATCTTCTCTAATGGCATTTTCAAAATATTTGGCGATGTGCGTAGCAAATGGCGTAGAAGGTTCATGACCATACAACCAAGTAGGAATGCCTAAGCTGTAATAGTGTTTCTGAGGATAGTCTCTAACAATCTGTAAGGCAGTATGCAGCCAACCTTCGTCGTGAAAACCCGGAGCAGATGACAAAACTGCTATCGCTTCATCTACCTCTTCTTGTGTTCTTCCTGCCATCCATGCACCCACATGAGTTGCCTCCATAGCACCTGGACCACCACCACTGACCATGAGAAAACCTCGTTCTGTGAGTTCTTTACTAATGCCAATAATCTGGCGATAAACAGGATCAGTACGTTGAAGTGCATGTCCTCCCATTACACCTACAATCTGCTGTTCATCGTAATGACTCAGGAAATCAGATAAAGCATCACCGATGGAATGGTCGTGCAAAGACCGTGCCAATGTCTCTTTAATATCACTGGCATGTTTTCCTGTTCGCAGATAATGATTGTAGACTAGGGTATCAAAACAACGGTCAAAAGAAGTTGGATCTTCTATGCTGTATCCCCGATATAGTTCATAAGCGTTATACAAAGTACTTCTGAAAGTATTATAGGGTACTTTCATGCTTGGAAATAAAAGACTAGAAGATGTAAGTTTGCAACGAATACCTTCGGGAATCTTACAACCTAGGAATAAGCAATCTTCTATAGGTAAATCTTTTGCTACAGAAACCAAATTTGAAAAATCCAGATTCTGAAAACACAAGTGTCTCAATTCCTTGTTGTTACGGGCATGGGCAATAAACTGCTCATTGGTCTCAATTTCCAAGTACGCCATAGCTTTTATTTTAAAAAGGTTTCTACAAAGATAATCATTTAACCGTAAAAATTGCTAAATTTGCACAGAATATCAATATATTGGGTAAAAAAATGAAAAAACACGGCTTGGTTTTGGAAGGTGGAGGAATGCGATGCCTTTATACTGCGGGCATTCTGGATATCATGATGGAAAACGATGTTCATTTTGATGGTATGGTAGGCGTTAGTGCAGGTGCCAGCTTTGGTTGTAATTTTAAGTCAAGACAAATAGGTAGAGCGTTACGATACAACAAAGCATTTTCAAAACATCCTCTTTATTGTGGTATGCGTTCCTTAATTACTACTGGTGATTTGGTAAATCGTCAGGTAGCCTACCATGATGTACCTATCTTGTATGATAAATTTGATTTTGATACATTCATAAATAACCCTATTGAATTCCATCTGGTGTGTACCGATGTTGATACTGGTGAACCTATTTATAAAATTCTGGATAAAGGTACAGTCTATGATTTTCTGGATTGGGTGAGGGCTTCTGCTTCTATGCCTTTGGTTTCTAATGCAGTAGAAATAGAGGGATTAAAATTGTTAGACGGTGGAATTTCTGATTCCATTCCACTTAAGTATTTTCAAAACCAAGGGTACGAAAGAAATGTGGTTATCCTGACACAGCCAGAGGGCTTCTTCAAGAAAAAGACCAAGCTGGTTCCTTTATTCAAGATTTTCCATAAATATCCTGCCATTACAGATGCTATGGCTCGTCGCCATGAGATGTACAATGCTCAGCTGGAATATCTTATGCAAGAAGAGAAAAAGGGAAATACAATGGTCATTTATCCAGAATGCGCATTAAATATTGGCCGAGCAGAAATGAATCCAGAGAAAATGGATAAAATCTATGACTTTGGAAAGAAGAAGGGTGAAGAGATCTTGGAGCAGGTTCTGGATTTCTTAAAAGAATAAATTGCTACTGCCATGGATAAATATATAGAAACGATGATTCAGGAGAAAGCTTTTGCCCGCTATCAAAAAGGTCCTGCAAGTGAGTATCAGATGAAAGCAAAGCGACTCTGCTGGGAATATAATCAGACAAGTCCTGATGAACAAGAAAAAAGATGGGAAATTCTGAGAAAACTGCTTGGAACTTGTCCAGACGTTTTCTTTATACAGCCTGCATTTAATTGTGATTATGGCTTCAATATCCATTTCCATGGATTTGCTTTTGTAAATTATAATTGTACATTTTTAGATACTAGTCCCATTCATATAGGAAACATGGCATTTATAGCCCCAGGTTGTGTCATTTCCTGTGCAGGTCATGCCATTCATCCAGAACAACGCCTAGAAGGGTTAGGAACTTCTGCACCTATTTACATTAAAGACAATGTATGGATAGGGGCTAACTGTACTATCTGTGGTGGTGTGACCATAGGTGAGGGTAGTGTAATAGGTGCTGGAAGTGTAGTCACAAAAGATATTCCTGCAGGTGTAGTTGCTGCAGGAGTTCCTTGTAAAATAATCCGAAATATTACAGAAGCCGATAAGATTCCAGAGTCAGAGATTATCCTTTAAAATCTCTTCTTTTCCAGATCTTGTAGCCTAGAAAAGCTACTATTATGCTCATAATAGGACTAGCCAGATTGAAAATACAATAAGGAAAATAAGTGAATGTAGAGATGTTCAATATGGTAGCTTGAGTCATACCACAAGTAGTCCATGGAATCAATGGTGAAGTCGCTGTAGCAGAGTCTTCAATGGCACGGGAAAGGAGTCTGTTCTCATAACCTTTCTCTTCATACAGTTTCTTGAAGATATTTGCATTTAAAATGATAGAGAGGTACTGATCTCCCACTGTTACATTGAAGAATATACCAGAAGAAACTGTAGAGGCGACAAGTCCTGTACGTGTCTTGGTGAACTTGGTAAAGATCTTTGATACGTCCTGTAACATACCAGATACACGCATGGCAGAACCAAAACACATGGCACAGATGATCAGCCATACAGTATTTAGCATCCCCTCCATACCACGAGTAGCTACCAACTGGTCAATATCTTCATTTCCTGTAGATAATGAAGTGGCGCCATACAACCCTTTTAAGACACCATCGACCAAAGCCTGTCTGTTTACCTCAGTATATCCAGCAATCTGTGCAAGAATATCTGGCTGGAAAATGATTGCAAAGACTGCACCCATCATGGAAGACAGGAATAGCACTGCGATGGCAGGCAATCTTTTAGCTATCATCAATCCCGTTATAAAAGGTACCAGCAATAACCACAAAGATAAGTGATAGGTATTTGAAAGTGTTTCAGTATAAGTATGGATAAGAGAAGCATCGGTAATCTCGTGTCTGAATCCCACGAAAGCAAAAACTAAAAGGGAAATACACATGGATGGAATAGTTGTTACCATCATGTATTTGATGTGAGTGAATAGATTGGTACCCGACATAGATGATGCCAAAACAGTTGTATCAGAAAGAGGAGAGATCTTGTCTCCAAAATAAGCACCAGAGATAATGGCACCAGCTATCCATCCTTCTTCAAAACCTTGTGCCTTACCGATACCCAACAAGGCAAGACCAACAGTAGCAATGGTAGTCCATGAACTACCTGTCATTACACTGACAATACTACAGATGATACAGGTACAGAACAAGAAAAAATGTGGATGAATGATCTGTACACCGTAGTAAATAAGGGTTGGTACAATTCCACTAACTGTCCAGATTCCAGAGAGACAACCTATCAAAAGCAAGATGATGATGGATGAAGCAATGGTATGAAAGCTGCGGAAAGTGGCTTCTTCCATTTCTGCCCAATTTTGCTTGTAACAGAAAACAGCAATGATACCACAGATACCTGTAGATGTCAACAAAGCTATCTGACTGCCACCGGCAAGTGCATCACTTCCATATAAACGTATTACTAACGCTAATGATAAGATAAGGAAAACGACAGGAATATAAGAAAGCCATCGTTTATTTGTCATGTCTCTCATTTGTGTCTCTCTTTTAATTATATCTTGATTGTATTGTATGGAAAGAGCTCTTAGACTAAAAATATCCAAGAGCTCTCTTTGTTATAATATCATTTATTTAAAAAGCTTCTGAGCGAAAATGGTCAGATAAACACGCCAGTTTTTCCAGATATGACCACCATCAGACTCGTAGTATTCGCATGGGTAACCCTTTTCATTACAATAATCGCGGAGTGCTGAAGCAGAAACTTTCACGCCATCAGCAGAACCAACACCTATCCAATAAAGCTTTGGTTTAGCGGCAAAAAGTGCCTTGAGTTCCTTCTCATTCTCAGGACCACTACCAGCACCAGAGAACATACCTACGTAACCGATTGTTCCTGGATAACGGCGAGAAATAGAGAAAGAATGACGTCCACCCATTGAAAGTCCAGCGATTGCAGTATTATACTGACCAGTCTTTACACGGAATGTAGTCTCAACGAATTTCTTGATAGTAGGGAACTCATCTTCCATAGGCTTGGTATCTTGGTCTCGGCTATTAGTCATTGTAGGCTGGAACATGTTAATCTCATTAACCTCAGGAGCAGAAGGATTGCGAACTACACCGTTAGGCATAACAACAATCATAGGCTGAGCCTTACCTTCAGCAATTAGATTATCCATGATCTGAGCTGTTCTACCCAGTTCTGACCAAGCATTCTCATCACCACCAGAACCATGAAGAAGATACAAAACAGGATATTTTGCTTTGCCCTTTTCGTAACCTGCTGGCAGATATACAGTAAGACGACGGTCCATTTTAGCATTATCGCTATCGTACCAGATTTTTGTGATTGTTCCGTGAGGTACGTTGTTATTCATATAATAATGGCCAGCGTCGCCCTCTTTAGTACTCATTGTAAAAGTATTGGTCCATGTAGCTATGTCACGATTCATATATACATTGCTTGGATCAAGTTCACGCTTGCCATTCACAATGAAATTATATGAATAGAGTTCACCTTCAAGAGGTTTTGTAGTATAAGTCCACACGCCATCTTTTTCTACCAGATCAGCATTCATTGGAGCATCAAATTCTCTATCACCGAATTTAACTTTCTGAGTTGGGAGGAAATCACCGCTCAACTGTACAGTAACAGCTTTTGGATTTACATAACGGAAAGTTACAGTATTGTCTGGATTAATTTCTGGTGAAATGATACCAGAAGCTGGGCCCAGAGCCTGTTGTGCAAAAGCAGTCACTGCTATTGCTGAAACAAAAAGTGTAGCAATTGTCTTTTTCATTTTATAATTTGTTTAACTCACAATATGCAAATCTACTAGTTTCTTACGAAACAGACAAGGTTTCGTAAAAAAAACAAGGCATTATTCTAATAAATTTATATTTTTGCTTTCATTTATTGTATATTATGGTTAAATATGAAATTATTGATAACTATTAGGGTTACGATTCTTATTAAACATAATACCGATTCTTGGTTAAACTTTTAAGTTTTATTTTGTACAAAGAACTTTGGGAAATGCAAGAAAAGATTTACCTTTGCAATCAATTTTAGATAAAACATGGAAAGAAAAACTATTTATTGGAAAGAACAAAAAGTAAGTGCACAACTTTCTATATTCAGTAATGTAGATACAGAAGAAATGCATGTGCTTTTCCATATTGAGTCAAGTATGGATTTGTTTGATGGCCAGTTAAGTCGTTTTTCTGAAGCTTTTGTTCAATTCCAGGCTCAATATCCATATTTCAAGTGTGTACTGAAAAGATATTTCCTTAGTGATTCTACTAATCAGTCACCTTTCATACCTAAAGAAAATGGTTGTGCTGTTTCCAGTATTCAACAGCCACCACTTGATGGTAGTAAAGTAGCCGTATGGTGTTACTTCATTAAAAACATTTCAGCACTTTCTGAATGTTCAGGTCTTGTATTTGAGCATAATGGATATACACATCTGTTTCATACCAATCTATACAACCCAACGGGTGATTCTTATAGACAAACCAAAGAAGTTCTTGAAAAATATGAACAGAAACTTGCTGAAAAAGAATTGAATATAAATCAGCATTGTATTCGCACCTGGTTTTTCATCAGAGATGTAGATACGCAATATGCAGGAATGGTAAAAGCCCGTCGTGAGAATTTTGCTGAACAAGGTCTTACTGAAAAGACTCATTACATAGCCAGTACAGGCATTGAGGGAAATCCAGCTCACCCAAGCGCATTGGTCCAGATGGATGCCTATGCTGTTAACGGTTTGAAAGCTAACCAGTTCAAGCATTTATATGCTTCTACACATTTGAATCCTACTTACGAGTATGGTGTAACATTTGAACGTGGTACTGCGGTTAAATATGGTGACCGTACGCACTTGTTTATCAGTGGTACAGCAAGTATTGATAATAAAGGAAATGTTCTAAATGTAGGTAATGTGCAAAAGCAGTGTCTTCGTATGTGGGAAAACGTAGAGATGCTTTTAAAGGAAGGTGGTGCAAATCTGGAAGATATTGCTCAGATTATTGTATATCTTCGCGATGGTTCAGATTATCAGATGATCAAGGAAATGTTCAATGCCAAGTTCCCAGACTATCCTGTAGTCTTTACTTTAGCCCCAGTCTGTCGCCCAACTTGGTTGATTGAAATGGAATGTATAGCCATAAGTAACCAGGGAAAAAGTATTTACGCTAATTTCTAAATAACTTATACCCTATTCACTCTGAAGGTATTTCATGTATTCTTCAAAGCTGATATAACGTCCACCCATACTCTTGAGATGTGGTGTTTCGAATTGGCAATCAATCATCAAGCCACCTACATCCTTCATGTAATGAGCCAGATGGATAAGTGCAATTTTGCTAGCGCTAGGAACTAGTGAAAACATACTCTCCCCCATAAAACAACGTCCTATTGTTACTCCATATAATCCACCTACAAGTCTTGGACCTTCCCAGATTTCCACGCTGACAGCAAAGCCTTGTCGGTTTAGCTCTTTATAGGCTTCCATCATTTCAGAGCCTAACCATGCTCCTCTTTCTTCAATTCGAAGATTACTACATTGCCGTATTACTTCATCGAATGATTCGTTAATACTAACTTGATACTTCCCTTTGTTCAAGAGTGTTCGCATTGAATGAGAAATATGAATTTCATCTGGGAAGATCACAAATCTCTGTAATGGGCACCACCATTGGATGGGGCTATTTCTGAAATCATACCAAGGAAATATACCGTTACTGTATGCCAATAATAGGCGATCGATAGATAGGTCGCCACCAACAGCCAACATACCATCAGAATCACCCAACTTTGGATTTGGGAACCAGAGCTCATTATCTAATTGAAATACCATATCTTTACAAAGATACGTTTTTTTTCATTATCTACATCAAATTTCCTTTTTTTTATGACTAAGTCTTTTCTAATAAGGTAAAATAGTTCTATTTTTGCAAAGAAATTAATAAGTAATAAAATGATTTACGGAATTATTATTGGTATTTTAGCTGGTTTTATAGCATCAAAACTGACCGGCGGTCAGGGAAAAGGTTGTTTAGTTGACTGTTTCCTTGGAATAGTTGGTGGAGCTGTCGGTAGCTGGGTGTTTGATCTTTTGAACATCTATACAGATTCTGGTTTTATGGGTGAGCTCATTACTGGAGTTGTAGGTGCTGTTCTTGTATTATGGATCTGGAAAAGAATATCATAAACAAGATTTTATCTAATCCCTCATTTTCTTTATTCTTCAAACAAATAAAGAGATTTGCAGGTGTTATCCTGACAGGGTTACTGTCAGGAGCACTTTTGTTGTGGGTTGTCGTCAAATATGACACATGGTTTGGTAATCCTAATGAAGAACCTTATCTTGGTCTTACAGAGCCTGGAAGAGTTCTATTGACATTTGGTGATGAAAATGAAATGAGCCGAAATGTCAGTTGGGCGGGTAATTCTATGCTTCAGGATGCCTATCTGGAATTAATAGACCAGAATGAAAAAGATACAACTGTCATCAGTGCTGAAGGAGAAGTTTTTAAATCCAGAAGTGGAGAGATGGCATATTATCATGCCAAACTACGTAATCTAAAAGAAGGAACTTCATATCAATATCGTGCTGTAACGGCTGGAACTCCTTCTGCATGGTATAATTTCAAAACACCAATTAAAGACCGTAAGAACTATTCCTTTCTTTATATCGGCGATGTTCAGGATTCTATTGGAGGATCAGCAAACCGCATGCTAAGAGAAGTCTGGGAAAGAAATGCAGATAGTGAATTTCTACTTTGTACAGGAGACTTGATAGAACGCCCTATGGATAGCTATTGGCAAGAAATGTCGAATACATTAGATTCTATTGGTCAGACCTTGCCAATTTTAAATGCTGCTGGTAATCACGATTATCTTAAAGCCCCTATTTACCAACTAGAAAAAAGATTTAGTCTGGTATTCTCTTATTTTTTAGATTCTAAAGTGGATGATAATCAAGTCTACACTTTAAAATACAAAGACATTCAATTCTTTGTGTTAGATGGAACTAGAGAATTTCTGTTTTTGCCAAAGCAGCGTACCTGGCTTCAGATGCAACTGATGAATAGCCATGCAAAATGGAAGATTGTAGTCATTCATCATCCACTATATTCTGTTCGAGGTGAATCAAAAAACATTATTCAACGTTGGTTTTTCAATGATTTGCTGGAGGAATACCATGTAGACTTGGTTCTCCAGGGACATGAGCATGCTTACGCACGAACTTCAAGATTGGATCAAAGCGGCAAACAGCAGACTCCTGTCTATCTAATTAGTCATTGTTCAAACAAGAACTATTTGATTCAATTTGATGATAACTTCCAAAAATTCGGATCTGGCAGCAAATATTACCAAAAAATTACTGTTCACGGAGATTCTTTAGGTATTTCTGCCAGAGATGCAGATACGCATGCCTTATATGATTCTCTCCTTCTGGTCAACAAAAATGGAATTACACAAGTTATAGACAAGGGTCTAAAAATTAAGGAGAGTGTTGAATTTAGAGGCGAAGCAAAATCTAAGAAGGAAAAAGAATTCATTCAAAAAATCAAAGACTACAAAAAGAATCATCCAAACCGATTCTAATCATGACTATTAAGCGAAGTATTCTATCCTCTATCCTTGCATTAGCCTGTAATCTGGTTTTTGTATATGTTATCTACTTTTTATGTAGAGCAATTTATCTTTTCGAGAACTGGTCTGCATTTTCTGAAGGTTTAGGAGCATTATCTTTCAATAACGTATTGAACGGATGCTTTAAGTTTGATACATCGGCAATACTATACACCAATGCGTTCTATGCTGTCATGATGCTTTTGCCTCTTGGTGTTAAGGAAAACATTTCTTACCAGAAAATTGCTAAATGGATCTTTCTGCTTGTAAACAGTATAGCTGTAATTGTCAATCTTTGTGATGCTGTCTATTTTCAATATACAGGTAGAAGAACCACTGTATCTGTATTTCAAGAATTTAGTAATGATAACAACATTCTTGATGTATTCGGTATAGAACTTGTGAGACACTGGTATCTATTTTTAGCAGGTATATTACTTATCGTTCTATTAAAGATATTTTATTTATCACCAACAGGTAAAAGTAATTTCAACTATAAAAGTTATAAAGTTAAATATTATGGCGTGCAGACCATATGTCTATCTTTATTTATTCTGATAACTATTGGTGGAATTCGAGGAGGTTTCACAAAAGCAGTTCGTCCGATCACAATCAGTAATGCAAATCAGTATGTTAATCGTCCTGTAGAGGCTGCTTTGGTCTTGAATACTCCCTTTTCTATATTAAGATCCATAGGGAAAAATGTATTTAAAGATCCTAAATATTTCACACGCGAAGAACTAGAAAACGTTTATTCACCAATTCACTACCCTAGTGATAGCATACAATCTGAAAAGAAAAACGTTGTAGTCCTAATCATGGAAAGCTTTGCTAGAGAATATATAGGATATTACAATGAATATAAAGGATTTACAGAATTTACAGATTCTCTCCTGAAGAAATCTCTTACCTTTGAATATACTTTCAGTAATGGAAGAAAAAGTATTGATGGAATGCCTTCCGTTCTTAGTGGTATTCCCCGTTTCAATGAACCTTTCTTCCTGACACCTGCTTCTATGAATGACGTAAGTGGAATAGCTGGTGAATTGCAGAACTGGGGTTATTACACTGCCTTTTTCCATGGAGCAGAAAACGGGTCTATGGGATTTGAAGCCTTTGCTAGAAAAACTGGTTATCAGGATTATTTTGGAAGAACCGAGTATAATAATGACAATCGTTTTGAAGGTGATAAGGATTTTGATGGAACATGGGCAATTTGGGACGAAGAATTCATGCAGTTTTATGCATTAAAAATGACAGAGATGAAGGAACCTTTCATGACAACTCTCTTCTCTGCCAGTTCTCATCATCCTTATAAGGTTCCATCAAAATATGAGAATCGTTTTAAAGATGAAGCAGGAGACAATAATCCTTTGCATAAATGCATTCGATATGTTGATTATTGTCTACAGGAATTCTTTAAGACTGCAGAGAAACAGCCATGGTACAAGAATACAATATTTGTCATCACTGCTGATCATACCAATATAGTATCAGAAGAAGAATATAATACAGATTTAGGATTGTATGCTGTCCCAATCTTTTTCTATGATCCTAGTGGTACCCTACCAATAGGTATAAAAGAAGGAATTGCACAACAGACAGATATCATGCCTACTATTTTGAATCTGCTTGGGTATGATAAGACTTACCTTGCTTTTGGAAAGGATTTGATACATACAGAAGCTGATAAGACCTGGGCAGTAAATCAGGAGAATGGTGTTTACCAGTTCATTAAAGGAGATTATGTTGTCCAGATGACTGAAGATACACAGATAAAGGGCGTATATGATTTCAAGAAAGATTGGATGTTGAAAAACAATCTGACTGGGAAAATCGGGAAAAAAGAACAAGAACTACAACAAGAATTGAAAGCAATCATTCAAGATTATATGATTCGAATGGTAGAAGATAAACTGACTGTAAAATCTGCAGAATAGTGAAAGTAACCTTTACTCTTTCAAAATATTATCATACATTTGTAAAAAAATTAATTAAGATATGGCAAATTTTATAGAAAACACATTAGAAAAGGGAGAAAAAGTAGTCTTCCAAGGTCGTTTACATTGGATTTTCAATTGGGAATACCTGTTCGGAGGAGTAGCTCTGGTACTAATATCCGTTATTTTGCTCATTATTAATTTCTCTTTGAATTATGAAGATTCAGACGAGTATTCATTTGTCTTTGCTATAGTTTGTTGTGTAGGTATAGCTATAGGTCTTGGATTAATTGGTTGGGCTAATTTTATCCGTAGCAAAACTGAGTTTGCCATTACTAATAGCCGTTTTATTCAGAAGGATGGTATCTTTAACATCAAGATGACTGAAATTCCTCTTTTTAAAGTGGAAACTGTTAATTTTTATCAATCTTTCTTGGAACGAATTCTCAGTACAGGAACCATAGAACTTGTTGGAAGTGGCGGAACAAGTCACAAGTTATCATATGTTCAAGAACCATTTAAGGTTAGGAACTTACTTACAACTTACATGAAAGAAAACAAGGCTAAAGAATAAAATGACAGAAAAAAAACTTCGTTGTTTACTTTACCTTGTCCTTGCAGGAGTTTTATTTTACTATATAAGTATATTCTGCAAGTATGACTATGCATATGCTGAACAGATGCGTCTTTTCCGTTACAGTTCAACATATATAATGCCATTGATAACAAGTTTCAGTGGCATACTGACCCTTGTTGCTGATTACCTCACCCAATATTATTATCTATCTTGGGGAGGACCACTAGTGAACATCATCTACTTTCTTTGTATTGTTTTTCTTATTGACAGTATCTTTTCCCTGTTTAAATTAGGTTATATTGCCCCCCTATTTGCTGTATCGGCAGGAATATATTTTCTAGTGCAAGAAACAGATGTCACCTACCGATCAGAAGATACAATACAGACGATCCTTATTTTAGGTCTGTTCACTATTATACTGACATTAATATGCAAGCTGAAATTAAACCAGTCCTTGAATAAAATTAATATGCCTAAGGAAAAGGCAAGAAAACTGATCATGGCACTCAGCTTTATTTCTACCCTTTTCTTTGGTGCTCAATATTTTTCCATAATGCATCATCCTCAAAGTACTCGTCTGAAAGTATTAGAAAGTATGAGATGGAATAAGGATTGGGATGGTATTCTGTCTCTTCCCTATATGCAAGTATGTCCTGCACCACTCTATGCCTGCTACCAGAATCTTGCTTTGGCAGAGAAAGGGCTGCTAGGAGAGAAACTGACTGCTTATCCTCAAATGGGACAAAATGGGCTATATACAGATAATCATGGACTTCAATATGAGATGATGCTTCTGAGTGATATTTATTTTATTCAAGGTAATATTGCCGCATCACAGATGAATGCATTTAATGCCATGATATATTCGGAACATTTAGCAACGCCAACAGTAATACTTCGCCTTATAGAAACGAATTTGATTAATGGTAGTTATGGTGTAGCAGAAAAATATATATCTATCCTTGAAGAAACCAAATTCTATAAGGCACAAGCTACTGCATATAGAAAATTTCTCGATAATCCGGATTTAATTCTGCAAGACCCATTATTTGGTCCTTTGAGTAAGATAAGTAAAACTCAACAAGGTGTATCTACAGACATGCTCACTGACTTAAAGGAAATTTCAGTGAAGAATCCTGATTATAAGCCTGCACAGGATTATTTAAATAGTTTTATGACATTAGCACAGAAATAAACTCTCATGAAGAATAAACTATTTTATTTAATTGCGCTTCTTTTTTGTGCATGCTCTGTGGAAGAACCAACTGCACAGAAAGAGTATAATACTATTCCTGAAATCTTTCCAGACTATACCGATGTCACTATTCCCGTAAATATAGCACCATTACGCTTCAAACTAACGCATAATACAGAAGAAGCCATTGCTGTATTGACATCCGATTCCAAGAAAATCATTGAAAAAGCATCGGAAGACAAATTCATGTTTGAAGAAAATGAATGGAAGGAACTATTGACATCCGCTGTGGGGAAAGACATTCAAGTGAAAGTCTATGAAAAGGAGAATGGAATATGGGCGGTTTACAATACTTTTGCTTTCCATGTAGCATCGGATGATATTGATTCACATCTTGCCTATCGATTAATACCTCCAGGTTACGAACCATGGTATCATATGGGAATATACCAGAGAAACCTTACTTCTTATGAAGAAAAAGCAATTATTGAGAATTCTCAGACAGATCACAACTGCATGAACTGCCATAGTTTTCCGATGCAGAATCCAGAAAAGATGGTCTTTCACATGCGTGCAGTTCATGGTGGTACCTATGTGATAGATGGTACTGAAATAGAAAAACTTGAGGGAAAAGTTGGCGAAGAGATACCATCATTTGTTTATCCTAGCTGGCATCCAAGTGGTGAATTTATTGCATTTTCAAACAATAAGACTCTACAATCTTTTCACCGAAATGACAAAAATCGCATCGAGGTCTATGATGAAAATTCAAATGTCTTTGTCTATAGCGTAAAAGAGCATAAGGTCTATACAGATTCTCTCATCTTTTCTCCAAATGTGTTGGAGACTTTCCCAACATTCTCTGCAGACGGTAAGACACTTTATTTCTGTAGTGCTGAGGTTCCTGACAGCATGAAGTTGCCAAGAGATTACAAAAAAATCAAATATAGTCTGTGCAGCATAGCCTTTAATCCAGAAAATAAATCATTTGGATCAAAGGTAGATACACTCTATAATGCTAAGTTTGAAGGGAAAAGTGCTAAATTCCCAAGGGTATCACCAAACGGGAAATATCTGATTTTTACCTTGTCTGAATTTGGTAATTTTTCTATCTGGCATCATGATGCAGATATGTATCTGTATGATTTCCAGAAGAATTCTTATCAAGCACTCACCAAGCTCAACAGTAGTGATACAGAAAGTTATCATTCATGGGCAAGCAACAGTCACTGGCTTGTGTTCAGTTCCAGAAGAGATGATGGTTTATATACACGTCCATACATTGCCCATGTCAATGAAAACGGGGAAACAGGGAAACCTTTTCTTGTTCCTCAGGAAGATCCCGATTTTTACAAGGATTTTATGTTCAGCTATAATATTCCAGAATTAATAAAACACGAGGTTAACATAAACTCTAAAGCATTAGAAAAGATTGCAAAAAATGGCAAAACAGTTCAAATTCACCGATGAGGAATTTATCCCAGGAAAGCTAAAGGGTCATCTTGCTTTATTAGCAGCAAATATTATATGGGGTGGAATGGCTCCTATCTCTAAAGATTTACTGAATACGGGGTTGATAGATGGATGGTCGCTATCAGGATTAAGAATAATAGGCGGAGCAATTCTCTTCTGGTTACTTAGTATTGCGCTTCCAAGTTCTACCCTTCCAAAAGAGAAACTTGACAAGAAGGATATCGTTCCTCTGTTCTTTGCATCACTCTTGGTAATAGCTGCCAATCAGGCATTAACAATAATGGGTATGAGTTATACCAGTCCGGTAGATGCTACTGTTGTCTGCAGTATGACACCAATCTTTACTTTAGTTCTAGGTTTTATATTTTTGAAGCAAAAGCTGAACTGGCTTAAAGTTGTAGGTGTAGTTTTAGGCTTTATCGGTGTCTTGGCATTTATTTTTGCGGGACAAGAAGACGAAGCAACCAATGTGACAAACCCAATGCTTGGAAATACACTTTGTTTTATTGCTCAGTTATGTGGTGCTTGTTACTTGGTATTCTTCACTGACATTATTCAGAAATACTCGGCATTTACACTGATGAAATGGATGTTCTTGATGTCTGCTATCTGTATTTTCCCATTCACCATTACAGGTATCATTGCTGTTGATTGGATTGCAATGCCATTTACTGGAATCCTAGATGCACTTTACATAGTTATTCTGGCTACTTGTCTGGCATACTTGTTGACCCCAATAGCACAAAAGCATGTGCATCCTACAGTAGTTGCTATGTACAATTATTTACAACCCGTTGTAGCTGCTGTTATATCCATATTGGCAGGCCTTGCCATAGTAGATATACAAACTGCTCTATATGCATTTTTAATTTTTACAGGTGTTTGGCTGGTCAGCAAGAACTAGATAATTTCCAGTCACCAAATACGTAAAGAATTATATCTGACACTTACATGACACTTACGTGAGTCTTACGTGACACTTACGTGTGTTTTACGATCTGTAAGTGTTATTGGAGTGTCATGGAAATGATGTAAGAATATTAAAAAACTTTCATTTCGAACGTATATACCAAAAAGAAGGGGATATGCCAATTTAAACATATCCCCTTCTTTTTTAATATTAAGAATTAATATTCATCACTTGCATAGAGACTGCCCATTGTGCAAAGACTATATTCTAGAATTTCTTCTGGCTTGAAGAAGCGTGCCAATTCTGCCTTAGCAGTTTCAGGTCCATCACTTGCATGTACAATATTCTGCTGACCAGAAACACTATAATCTCCACGGATAGTTCCAGGAAGAGCTTTACGTCCGTTTGTAGGACCAGCCATTTGACGGACAACTTCAATAGCATCTACACCCTCTAAGGCTAAAGCAACTACAGGAGTAGCCATCATTGAACGCTTTAAACCTGGAAAGAATGGACGGCCAACAAGGTGTGCATAATGTTCTTCAAGAATAGCATCATCCAGCTGCATCATTTTCATTCCAGCGATGCGCAAACCTTTTTTCTCAAAAATACCAATAATCTCACCAATCAAGCCACGGTTAACTGTACATGGCTTTAAAAGAACTAATGTCTTTTCCAATCCCATAGTTATTATAATTTAAGGTTAAACATATTTGGTCTAAAGATACGATAAGCATTAAGATTGTAAAAAAAACTGGTATCGAACTAAACATACATTAACATTATTAACATTTTTTATGCATCTCGGTAAGTTTGCAAATTTGTAAGTGTCTTGAAAAATGGAATAATCATGAGCGAAGAATGACTAAATCTTAGATTTTTATTATATTTGCAACAAACAAAACCTAAAGCTATGAAGAAACTATTATTTTTTCTTACTTCCTTCTTGTTCACTTTATCTTTACAAGCACAAGGTATTGTGGAAAATAAGACTTATCTGATTCTCTCATCACCCACAAAACAAGCGATAACCAAAGATAAAAAAGGATTCGTTTTGTCAATACCAAATGAGGATTCTGCTTTACAGACCATCAAATTGGAAAAACTTTCGGGAGCATGGCGTATAAAGAGTCGTGCCACAGAAAATCAGTTTGCTTATCGTCTGGTAAATGACAAACTGGTTTTTGGAGAGATGAATGGATCTGATGAAGCTCAATTTTTTAAAATTGAACAAGCAGCAGATGGTGTTGCATTCTTAATAATTCCTGCCAACAAGCCTGAAGTGGCACTTCATGTCAGAGATAAAAATACCATAGATTTTATTGATGTTAATTTGGCAAGGGATAGCGAAAGTTGTTGGTTCCTTTTCCGCAGCAAGCAAGAAGTAGCAGATTCTAGAGCTGTTGTAAAAGAAAATGCACCCATGTGGGAAAATGAAACCATTTTTGCAGAAAACAAACTGGATGGTCATGCTACTTACATGCCATATCAGACAGAAGCTCAAATGTTGTCTGACAAAACATTTTATGAGAAGCCTTGGAACTATCCAGTTAATGCCTCTTACCAATCTCTGAACGGTACATGGAAATTTAGTCTGGTTAGCCATCCAGATGAGCGCCCAATGACTTTCTTTGAAGAAGGATTTGACTGTAGCAAATGGGATGAAATTCCTGTTCCATCGAACTGGGAGATGCAAGGTTATGACAAGCCTATATATGCAAATGTAGAATATCCACACGACAATGTTCCACCTTATATTCAGGCACGCCCAGGTTTTAATGATGAAGGAAAAAACTATGGTATCAATCCTGTAGGAAGTTATGTCAGAACCTTTACTGTTCCAGACAACTGGATGAATAAGCGCACTATCATTCATTTTGGTGGTATTTATTCCGCAGCATTCGTCTGGTTGAATGGGAAATATGTTGGTTATACACAAGGAGCAAACAATGTAGCAGAATTTGATTTCACCCCCTATATAAAAAGAGGTGAAAACAAGTTAGCCGTACAAGTATTGCGTTGGTGTGACGGTTCCTATCTGGAATGTCAGGATATGTTCCGCATGAGTGGTATCTTTAGAGATGTCTATCTGTATAATATACCAAAGACTGCAATTCGTGATCATGTCATAACTTCTACATTGACAAACAATTATGAAGACGCAACCTTAAATGTGATGCTTGACATTGCAAATACAGAGTCTTTACAGACTTCAAAATCATTCATTGTAAAGATTATGAATCCTGAGGGAAAACTGGTTGCAGAAAAGAACGCAAAAGTTACATTGAATGGCAGTAAGAAGGCCATCCAAAATGTATCTTTCGATCTTCAGGATATTCAGACATGGACTGCAGAAAATCCTACACTATACACCATTCATGTCATTCAAAAGAATGAGAATGGAAATGAGGAAATGGCCTTCTCTACAAAATATGGATTCCGTGATATTGAAATAAAAGGCTCCAAACTATATGTAAACGGTCAGGCTGTTTTATTCAAGGGAACAAACAGACATGATACTGATCCAACATTAGGACGTGCTATTACAAGAGATATCATGCTGAAAGATATCTTAATGATGAAGCAAAACAACATCAATACCTTACGTACCTCACATTATCCTAATCATGAAGCAATGTATGCTATGATGGATTATTACGGAATGTATACTATGTGTGAAGCAGATTTGGAAGACCATCCAAATCAAAGCATTTCTGATAAAGAAAGTTGGATTCCAGCATTTGAAGATCGTATAGAACGTATGGTTACTCGTGATAGAAATCATCCAGCCGTTATCTTCTGGAGCCTTGGTAATGAGGCTGGTAATGGTGATAACTTCAAGTATTGCTATAACACTGCTAAAAGACTGGATCCAACTCGACCTGTTCATTATGAAGGAACTCGAGACGACAAGCCTTATGGTGGTAGCAGATTTTCTGATCTTTATTCCAAAATGTATCCAAGCATTGCATGGATGAATGCAAATACAAGCAATCTGGATAAGCCTATGTTCATTTGTGAGTATGCACATGCCATGGGTAATGCCATTGGAAACCTGAAAGAATATTGGGACATTATAGAAAATAGTAATTCTACCATTGGTGGATGTATCTGGGACTGGGTAGATCAAGCCATATATGATCCACAGGAAATGAAACAAGGAATCTATAAGCTTCACACAGGGTATGATTATCCTGGTCCTCATCAAGGTAACTTCTGTTCAAATGGTATTCTTCCAGCAACACGCGAATATAGTCCAAAACTAGCTGAAGTAAAAGCTGCCTACGCATACATCAAAGTAAAGGATGTTGTTTTCAATGCGATAAATAATACTTTAAATTTAGAAGTTGTAAACGGTTACGCTTTTGAAAATTTGAATAACTTTGAACTTGTTGTTGAAATTGTTGATGATGGTCACGTTAAAGAGACAATCTCTATTCCTCTTCCTGATGCAGCTCCTGGTAAGTCTGAAAGTGTTACAGTAAAATTACCAGCTTCGCTTAAAAAGATCATTAAAAATAGTAAAGAAGTTCTGGCTACCTTGCACATTAATCAATTACAACAAAAAACATGGGCTTCGGCGGGACATGAAGTTTTTGTACAACAGGTTGCTCTGACAGAACGAGCATCATTGCCTCTCATAACAGGCAAAGGACCAAAACTTGCATCCCCTCTTTACTTGATGCCATATGATACTTTCCAGAACAAGAATATCCGTGTATCCATCAATTCTACTACAGGCCAACTTGATGGTCTTAACATTGGTGGTCTTGAGATTTTAGGAGACGGACCAAGTTTTGTGTTTGACAACTACCGTTGGATTGAAAACGACCGTTTCATGAATATAGAGAATGGCATGGAAGAGAAGGCAAAGATTGAACGTGTTGAAATAAATAATAACCTAATCATAAAAACTCATCGTGAAGGAAGTCTCTGCACCACTGACATAAATTACACAATCTATCCACAAGGTATTTTGGATGTTGAAGTAACATTTACGCCACATACTGGTGATCTTCGTCGTGCAGGTGTAGTTTGTGCTATCAACAAAGATCTCCAGAACATTCGCTATAATGCTTTGGGCCCATGGGAAAACTATAGTGACCGTCACGATGGTCAGGTAGCTCAATGGAGAGCATTAAGCATCGGCAATGATGCATCCGATGGTAGCAACAAATACATGAAACCACAGAGTACTGGCGGACATGAACAGCTTCGAACCCTGGAGCTGTTTAATAAAGAAGGCCGTGGTATAAGGATTGAAACGGAAGGTAATGTCAATTTCTCAGCTCAGGAAAATACTGATGTTCAGCTTATGCAAACACAACATATGTGGGAACTTACTCCACTCCCTTATATTCTATTACATCTTGACGCATATAGTAGAGGTGTAGGTAATGGTTCATGTGGAGCAGATGTAGATACAATGCCTATCTATCAGGTTCCAAATAAGCCGATGACCTATAAACTCCGTTTTTCAGGAATCTGAGTTCTAGATTAGATACAAAATAGAAAATCCCTGTTTTACCTTGGTAATTCAGGGATTTTTTATGCAAAAATGTAAATCTTTTACAGAAAAAACACTTGTATATAAAAAAAAGATGTACATTTGCATTGTAATAGGTGATTCTTTCCTATCACAAGGAAAGGGACTAAGAGGGAACACAGTGTGAATCTGTGACTGTACCCGCAGCTGTATGTCCTGTAAAGCGACACACAATCTAAATGCCACTGATTGGTTTTCCATCGGGAAGGCGTGTGTCAAGGATAAGCCAGAAGACCTGCCTATGCATTAAACAAAGGTTTCCACGGGATTATGGAAATTTGAAGACTTATTTAAATTGCTGACTAAATAGTTTGCTATTAGTTCATGTGTACAATTGTATCCAATGTGGAGATGTTGTATGCAGATGGAAGGATTATATAATGCCATTATAATACCATAATTGATTAAGATGAAAGAAGGAGTTGTCGTGAGATAACTCCTTTTTTCGTGTAGTTTATATAATTATGTATAGGGATATTCTAGATTTTTAGTAATTTTGTAGCCAATAAAGAATTAACACAAACAAAAAAATGAAAAAAATAATTTCAACATTATTTCTTACATGTGTACTGGGTTCAAATGTGGCACTTGCTCAGCCTAAACCAGTACCTTATGCAGAAAAGCTACAGTACTTTCTTCCTGTAAAAGAACAATTGCAATACACATTAAACGAAGCCATTACTACCCCACGCCAGCATTTTGGATTTGAGGTGGGCCAACAGATGGCTATGTACGATCAGATTGTTACCTACATGCTTTCATTGGCACAACAATCATCACGCGTTAGTGTTAAGCAATACGGCATGACACATGAAAACCGACCAATCTTATGTGTAGCCATTACAAGTCCTGGAAACCAGAAGAAGCTGGAAGAAATAAGAATTGAACATCAGAAATTACGTAATCCGAATCAAGACGTTCCTTCCAAGGATCTTCCTGCAGTAGTGGAAATATTAGGTTCCATCCATGGAAATGAATCATCAGGTATGAATAGTACCATACCTTTCGCTTATTTCTGGGCTGCAGCTCAGGGAAAAGACATTGATGAGATACTTGAACATACTGTTATTCTACTGGTTCCTGCACAGAATCCTGACGGAAGCACACGCTTTGCAAGTTGGGCCAACAGTCATCGTTCCCTCCGAAACAATACCGATCCACAGAGTCTAGAATTTCATGAGGCATCACCTGGAGGCAGAAGCAACCATTACTGGCACGACCTGAATCGCGACTGGATTAATGCAACACAACCTGAAATTCAGGCTTTGCTGAAAATCTATCATGAATGGATGCCAAATGTTGTCAATGACCATCATGAACAAGGAAGAGATTCCTTTTTCTTCCTGGAACCTGCAGATCCAGTGGGTTACTATCCGTTCATTCCACAGGAGAACAAGGACCTGACTGCAAAAGTCGCAGAATATGAGTCTGTCATGCTTGATGAGGTTGGCTCACTTTATTTCTCAAGCGACTCATACGACAGCTATTCCTTGGGAACAGGAGATGTTTATCCCGATGCTTTAGGTTCTGTCGCAATGCTGTTTGAACAACCTTCATCCCGTGGGCATCAGCAGGAAAGCAATAACGGCATTCTCAATTTCCCATTTACTGTACGTAATCAGGTGCTTTGTGCTTATGGAGCTGTAAAAGCTGCCTTTGGCATGAGAGAACAGCTGAACGATTATATGTACCGATTTGTAAAGGCTCGTTATGCAGAAGCACAAAAGCAGCCTGTTAAGGGATGGGTTTTTGATGGTGCAGGATCACGTGCTCAAAGTTTCCATTTTGTTGAAATGCTCCACAACCATGGTCTTCAGGTCAATCATTTGGCCAAGGATTATACACAAGATGGCTATACTTACAAGAAGGAAGACAGCTTTTTTGTACCTGCTGCACAACAGAACAGTATGCTGTTGAACTCCTTGTTTGAAACCAACAAAGAATTTAAGGACAGCTTGTTCTATGATATTTCAACATGGAATTTGGCTGAAGCATACGGCTTGAACTACAGCCCATTAAAAAATACAGCAGGTCTGCAAGGTGAAGATACAAAGAATCTGCAATTCCCTAAGGGGGGTATTGTCGGAGGCAAGAGCAAAGTTGCCTATATTTTTGATAACAAAGAACTCTACACCCCATACGTTATTAACATGCTGCAGGAAAAAGGCATTCGTGTAATGGCAGCAAGTATGGGTGCAAACCCTAAGGGTCAGCAGAAGAAACATGGTCCTGGAACTTTGATTGTTCCGGTTGCAGGACAAAAAGTAAATGCAGATTCCATCTACAACACTCTCAAAGAATTAGCCGAAGTTTCTGGCGTTCAGGTGGAAAGTGCACAAAGCAGCCGAATGCAGGATTACGACCTTGGCCACTATACAAATAGGGTCTTACGACAGCCAAAGATTGCCATCCTTTCAGGTGGTGGTTCTAGTGTAGGTTCTGCATGGTTCCTGCTGAACTACCGCATGCAGTTCACACCATCTATCGTTGAAGCTTCTGCAAGCTTGAACCTAAACAGATACAATGTCATCATTCTCCCAGGAAGTGTGAATTCAGCTTTACAGGAGAAACTGGCAGCATGGGTTCGTCAAGGTGGAACATTGATTACTATTGGTAGAGCATATACCTCTACTAATGCCATGAAGCTTACCAACATCAAGGTTAAGAATCTGGAAAAACCGGATAGCGCAACTTATGTAAATTGGGCAGAGAGAAGAGATCATGAAGACATGTATACCATTCCTGGTACCGACCTACAGGTACAAATGGATTACACTCACCCACTTTGCTGGGGCTATGAGCGTCCTCTACCTATCATGAAGAATTCTACTTTGGTATTTGAAATGCCTAAGATTGTCAATAATGCTCCTGTCTGGTTCGATAAAAAAGATCCTCAGCTAAGCGGTTACCTACGTGCAAAGCACAAGGAAAGTCTGAAGGGAGCACCAGAAGTAATTGTTACACGTGCCGGTTCCGGAAATGTCATTAGTTTTTCTGATGATCTAAACTTCCGTTCAGTTTGGTATGGTGGAACAAGAATGTTCATGAATGCAATTCTTTTTGGAAATATTTTTTAATATTTTCCGTTGTAAAGAAAAAATAGCTAATTTTGCATAAATAGATTAATAAATTATGAAATTAGAAATTAAAGAAAAAGAGGGAATCCTCACAGGAGTACTCTGTGGTAGACTTGACACTGCAGCAGCACAACAATTTGAAAAGGACATGCAGCCTTTAATGGGTCAGGCAAATAAACCTATTGTTTTGGATTGCACACAGCTGGATTTTATTTCATCATCTGGCCTTCGTTTATTTCTGGCTCTTCGCAAGCAGACACTTGCTAAGGGCGGAAGTGTAACCATTAAGGGCGTCAATCCGGAAATCAAACAGGTATTTACCATTACTGGCTTCTTCTCATTGTTCAATTTTGAATAAATAATTTTTATGAATAAAATTCTCGGCGTAAGGAAAGCCATTGATGTCACATTGGCAGTTCTTTTAATCGGAGGACTTGCCTTATCATTTGGCTTTGGTTGCTGTCTGTATATTGCACGTCAGGAAGTCATGCGTGAGACTGACTACAAAATGGAGCGTGACATTGCATATATTCAAAGTTACGTTGATGGAGAATTGAAACGTGTGGAAGATGCTGGATACACACTGCTTAGTTCAAAGTTTGGAAAGACAGAACGCCAGGCTAATGGCTACGGGTTTGTTGTCATTAACCAGAAGAATTTTAAGATCCCGTCAGAAGAGGAAGTTTTTGATATTCTGAATTCATTTTTGGATTCTAATCCTCATATTTGTGGTGTAGCTATCGGTTTTGAACCATTTCTGTATAAAGAAACAAAAGGAGAATATGGCTTTGCTGCCTATGTAACCAATGTTAGTGGAAAGAATGAGAATATAAGCTTAGGAGAAATACATGATTTCCGTGAAAAAGAATGGTATAAACAGGCTGCAGCACAGAATAAGCCTTATTGGAGTAAGGCTTTCCGTGAAACATTAAAAGGTAAAGTTGTTACTTGTTTCAGCTTGCCTTTACATGGTTTAGGGAACCGCTTAATTGGTGTGCTTGCTATTGACATTGATACTGAAGTGTTCAGAAAAGAGTGCTTGAAAATTTCTCCATTCCCGAATGCAGAAGTAGCGCTTGTAGACCATGAATTTAATTTGGTTGCTCACCCAGATACAACTAATATCCTCCAAAATGTTGCAGATGTAGTGGAATATAAGAACTATACTGCCGATGATTCAATGAAAGCTAACATGTTGGATCATAAAAGTGGTAGTTTCGTTGTAAACAAAGGTGAGTTGGAGTCACTCTTTTTCTTTGCACCTATTAAGCGAAATGGCTGGACTGTTTCCATAGAATGTCCAAAGGACGATGTCTATGCGGGTGTAGAACGAATGAAACGTGATACAACCTTTATTGCAGTTCTCTGTATTATTTTCATGGTCATCTGTTTTATCTTCCTGTTCCGCCGATTCCAAAAAATGAACATGGTAAAGGCAGGTATGGAAAGCGAACTAAAGATTGCATCTGGTATACAGATGGGTATGATTCCGAAACTATACCCTGCTTTCCCTGACCGTGATGATCTAGATGTCTGTGGATTCCTAAAACCTGCAAAGGATGTGGGTGGCGACTTGTATGACTATTTCATCCGTGATGAAAAACTGTTCTTCTGTGTGGGTGATGTTTCCGGGAAGGGTGTTCCCGCTTCTTTGTTCATGACGGTCATCCGTAGTCTTTTCCGCAACAATTCACTTCATGTCAATGATCCAGCAGAAATCGTATCCTCCTTGAATACAGCACTTTCTGAAGGAAATGTACACAACATGTTCTGTACTTTATTTACGGGTGTCTTGGATTTAAAGACCGGACATCTTGACTATTGCAATGCCGGTCACAATGCACCAATTGTAAGAAGAATAAAGGACGGCAAACCTAACGTTTATTACACAAAGCCTCAGATCAACCTTGCAGTGGGTGTCTTCGAGGGTTTCCCATATGTAAAGGAAGAGACCCAATTAATGCCAGGAGAAGCTATCTTCATGTATACCGATGGAGTGACAGAGGCAGAAAACATCCATAAGAAGCTTTTTGGAGAAGAAGCTACACTGAAAACATTAGCCGAAGCACGTGCTCACAATATGAAGTCTGCTAAGGATTTCATTGAATATATTCATCAGGCATTAGTGAAATATGCTCGTGGAGCAGAACAGAGTGATGATATTACAATGTTGGTTGTTGAATACAAAGGTCCAAAGAAATGACAGAAACATTACATCTCATCAATGATATCCATGATGTTCCCAAGTTGGGAGCATGGGTTGAAGGCTTAGGTGAAAAATGGGAACTTCCCATGCCACAGGTCTTTAACCTGAATCTTGCGTTAGAAGAAGCTGTGGTTAATGTCATGAATTATGCGTATCCCCATGAAAAAGGGAAACCTATAACAGTAACCGCAAACAAGGATTCCGAAGCTTTTTATTTTGTGATTGAGGATGAAGGCATCCCATTTGATCCTACCAAAGCGGAGAATCCAGACATCACATTGGATGCCGACGAACGTCCGATAGGTGGCTTGGGTATTTTTCTGGTTCAGGAACTCATGAGCCGTATTTCATACGAGCGTAAGGATAATAAAAACATTTTGAGTCTTTACGTCTGATCATTTTACCTATGGGAACCCTCACTATTGCCGCATGGATTACTATTGTTGTCATCATCACGAAATATGTGCTGATGGTACAAGGTAGAATTCCGGCAGAGGTTATTTCCCTGGGTACCATCACGATCCTGATTATTTCTGGAGTCTTGACTACAGATGAAGCCATGGGCTGTTTCGGTACAGAAACAGTGGTTATGGTTGGAGTGCTTTGTATATTGGTGGGTGCGCTTATCCATTCGGGAGTATTGCAATGGGTGGTAAACAACATGTTAGGGCATCCAACCTCCTACAACAGTGCCTTGTTACGACTGATGATTCCGGTTTCTTTACTCAGTTCACTGGTAAACAACAATGCTGTAGTAGCACTCTTCATCAATGCTGTAAAGCTATGGAGCAAGAAACTTCATCTTCCTCCTTCAAAACTTCTCTACCCTATCAGTTATGCCGCTGGATACGGTGGTGTGTGTACTATCATCGGAACCTCTTCCAATCTGGTTGTTGCGGATTACTGGCACAAGTCTATGGGAAAATCCCTTGATTTGTTCTTCCCTTTCCTCCCTGGACTGATCTGCTGTATTGTGGGACTTGTGGCTATTATCTTGTTGAAGAAAGTCATCCCATGGAGAAAATCTCCGGAAGATTCCTTTGAGAGTACATCCGATTATACCGTAGAACTGCTTGTACCAACCGATTGCCCTTACATTGGAGAGACGGTAACAGAAGCTCGACTCCACACTGTAAATGGCGGACATCTGGTGGAAATCGTCCGTTTCGACCGAGAAGTCATCAGTCCTGTACCGAAGGATGAATTTATCTTGGGAGGCGACCATCTGGTTTATACCGGCCAGATCAATACATTGCTGGAGCTGAGAGATTCTCACGGATTGGTAAACGCCACCCATCATGTCTTCAGCATTGAGGAAGTGGAGCAGAAACGTAAGCTTTATATGGCTACCGTCAAAGCAAACAGCAAATTCAAGGGCAATCGTATGTGCGACCTTGATTTTGAGGACGAGAATAGTGTCGTGTTGGTGGCTGTAACCCGTGCCGGTGAACGCATAAAGACCATCCCGAGAGAAGTCAGGTTAAGAGCAGGTGATACTTTACTTCTGGAAGGACCTAATTTTAATCCTAGAGATTTTGAGGATGACTTGCTGTTCTTTGATACAGTTGCTCTTCCTGTAGATGGCCTGAAGACTTTAAGAGCCAGTTTGATCATTATCCTGATGGTGGCTTTATCAGCATTTAATGTTGTTCCTATTCTAAACAGTTGTATTATAGCAGCATTATTAATGCTCATATTCAAGTGCATCTCACCTACTCAATTACAAAACAGCATAGATTGGAACTTGATTATCCAATTTGCTGGAGCACTCTGTATAGGAAAAGCTATTGAGGTGAGTGGAATTGCACAACTTATGAGCGATACTTTGTTAGCTACATGTCAGTCGAATGCTTTATATGGATTTATCCTTTTCTGTGGTTGTGCCATGCTTGCTACTGAAGTCATTCAAGATTCAGCTGTGGCAGCAATAGCAGCTCCTGTGGCATTGATGGCAGCCAACCAGTTACATGCCAATCCATTGACTTTTATGTTGGGGCTGATGATGTGTGTGGGCTATACTAGCACTGAAACGAATACAATGGTATCTGGCCCAGCTGGTTATACGTTTGGAGACAACTATCGGATTGCTGTACCTCTAAACATCATTATGTTCATTACTATTATTCTGGTTGTTAATCTGTTCTATCCTTTGTAAGTCATGAGTATATTAGCAGCCATCACATTAATACTTTTGATCGGAAAGATTTATTGCATGTCATTCAATAAACTTCCGGGAGACATCATTGGTATGATCATTGTAGCCGTTCTGCTCATTACAGCTACCCTCACCACAGAGAAGTCCCTTTCATGCTTTAGCAGTTCACCCGTAGTACTTGTTGGTGTGCTCTTTGTCATTGGTTCTGGACTCATTCATTCGGGCATCATGCAATGGATCATCCGTTACCTGTTGGGCGTTCCAAAGCGAAGAAGCTTTGCATTGATTCGCCTCATGGTCCCTGTTGCATTTATGAGTGCATTCATCAGTAATATGGCTGTAGTATTTCTGTTTATCAATGTCGTAAAGCTCTGGTCCAGAAAACTT
Source organism: Bacteroidaceae bacterium (assembly GCA_024401095.1). Classification (GTDB taxonomy): domain Bacteria; phylum Bacteroidota; class Bacteroidia; order Bacteroidales; family Bacteroidaceae; genus Minthousia. Next base: position 22,211 of record JAKSLR010000023.1, on the reverse strand, counting down.
AAGATAGTTCCATCTAAACTGATGATTCCACTGAGTTATGCATCCATGTTGGGTGGTCTTTGCACCCTTATCGGAAATGCACCTAATCTAGTGGTGGCAGAATTCTATACACAGGAAACAGGTAAAGAACTTGGCATGTTTTCCCCACTTCCTATTGGTTTAGCATGTTGTGTTGTAGGATTCCTTTCAATGGCAATTTTGCACAGATGGCTACCTGTTCGAAAGTCACCCGATGAATCTTTTGAAAGTAGTGCAGATTATACCGTAGAGCTTCTTGTTCCTACAGATAATATGTATGTGGGAGAAACTGTTGAAGAGGCAGGACTCCATACTGTAAATGGAGGTCATCTGGTAGAGATTGTCCGTTTCGACCGTGAAGTCATCAGTCCTGTACCTAAGAATGAATTTATTCTGGGTGGTGACAGACTGGTCTATTCCGGAAAAATTGACAGTCTTCTGGAGATGCGCTCCACTCATGGGCTGGTGAATGCCACCCATCATGTGTTCAGCATAAAAGATATGGCAGGAAACCGAAAGCTTCAGATGGCTTCTGTTGATGCCCATAGTCCGCTGGTGGGCCATACCATGTCAGAACTGGATTTTGAAGAAACCAATGATGTGGTACTGATTGCCATTGCCCGCCAAGGTGAGCGACTGACGGGTATTCCGAGAGAAATGACACTTCGTGCCGGAGATACCTTATTATTAGAAGGTAACAAGCTAATGCCCCGCAGGTTCATCGGTAATCTTAATTTTTTTGATTCTATTGCCTTGCCTCAGAGCGGAAAGAAGACATTGGTCTCTGCCATAATCATGTTAGTCATGATTCTAATGACCATCTTTGATATAATGCCACTAATCCACAGTTGTATGATTGCAGCCATGGCTATGGTATTGACAAAATGTCTTTCCATCGAGCAGCTCCAGCGAAGCATAAATTGGAGAATCATTATGGTCTTTGCCGGTTCTGTCTGTTTAGGTTTTGCCATAGAAGATACAGGAATAGCACAATCTATAGCTAACAGTATCAATGAGTTGGGTGGTACAAATCCTATGATATCTCTCATAATCATCTGCTTTGCTTCATCACTTATAACACAATTCATCTCAAACACCACAGCTGCTGCAGTCTTTGCTCCTATTGCATTACGTACGGCCCTGTCACTGGGAGTAAACCCGCTTACCTTCACTATCGCCTTGATGATGTCTGTTTCTTGCAGTTTCGCTACACCTATTGCATCAGAAACAAACACACTAGTCTATGGTCCTGGAGGCTACCGTTTCAAGGACTACATGAAAATTGGCTTTGCCATGAACTTTATTCTTCTGGTTGTTGTTTTGCTCATGACAACCCTAATTTACCCTTTTTGACAACTGGAGATTCCATTTAGATTCTGTAGACCGTAAACTTATTTTACAAAGGTAAAAAAAAATTAAAAACCAAGTGACTTCCTCTAGCTAAGAGGATGAAAATGACTATCTTTGCAAAGAAATGATAACAAAAACAGAATCGAAATGAAAACACTAGAACATATTCCTGTATTGCTGCTTACCGGATATCTGGGTAGCGGAAAGACCACTTTGTTAAATCGCATTCTTACCAATGAAAGAGGTATTCGTTTTGCAGTCATTGTAAACGATATCGGTGAAGTTAACATTGATGCAGATTTAATCCAGAAAGGTGGCATTGTAGACCAGAGCGATGAGAGCCTTGTGGCACTTCAGAACGGCTGTATCTGCTGCACTTTGAAGATGGACCTTGTACAGCAGTTGAATGACATTATGTCCCAACATCGTTTTGATTACATTGTCATCGAAGCCAGCGGTATCTGTGAACCAGCTCCTATTGCTCAGACCATTGTGGGCATGCCAGACCTCATGCCAAGATCCTTGCTCCAGGGTATTCCAGAGCTGGATACCATCGTAACTGTAGTTGATGCCCTTCGTTTGAAAGATGAATTTGGTGCGGGAGAAGCCTTGGTAAAGCCAAATATCGATGAAGAAGACATTGAGAACCTTGTCATCCAGCAGATTGAGTTCTGCAATATTATCCTGTTGAATAAAGTAAAAGATGTAGAGTCAAAGGAACTGGAACGTATCCGTCAGATTATCAGAGCTATCCAGCCTAAGGCAAAAATCATTGACACCAACTATTGTGATGTAGATCTGGAAGAAATCCTGAATACCCACACGTTCGATTTCGATGAGGTAGCTCTCTCTGCCGCTTGGGTTCAGGAAGTGGAAGGTCATCATGAAGAAGAAGGAGATGAAGAGGAAGACGAAGAGGAAGAACACGACCATCATCACGAACACCATCATGATCATGAACATGAGCATCATCACCATGAGGATGATGACGAAGAAGAGGATCACGATGAGGAGCATTGTCCAGATCCAGAGCATTGTCACCACCACCATCACCACCATCATCATCACGATGAAGGTGAAGCAGAAGAATACGGAATTGGCACATTCGTTTATTTCAGAAGAGAACCGTTCAACATCGGCTTGTTCGATGAGTTTGTGGCAAAGCATTGGCCAAAGAGCGTAATCCGTGCCAAGGGTATGTGCTATTTCAAGAACGAATATGACCTCTGTCAGGTTTTTGAGCAGGCTGGAAAACAGTTTACACTTCGCAATGCAGGACGTTGGTATGCTACAATGCCACAGGATGAGTTGAATGCACTCATGATTCAAGAACCTCAGATTCAGAAAGATTGGGATCCTATCTATGGTGACCGCATGCAGAAACTGGTGTTCATCGGCCAGAAAATGGACAAGAAGGCCATTACCGAGGCACTGGATAAATGTTTGGCAATAGAAAGATGAGAAATATAATTACATTAATTTTATCATTAATAATTAGCACATCAGCCTATTCGAGTAACCCGACAGATAGTATCAGAACCTATCAGAAAAAGCAACCACTGTCTGCCCTCTTCGATGTAGTGGCCATTGATGGTGCTGTATTGGCATGGGATGCCCTTTTGTTCGATAATCGAGATTGGGCAAAGGTCTCTAAGCAATCCATCAAAGACAACTTCCATAGCGGATGGGAATGGGATGACGACAGCTTCTCCGGAAACCAATTCAGCCATCCCTATCACGGTTCCCTGTTCTTTAATTCAGCACGTGAACATGGGTTGAATTATGGGGAATCCATGCTCTATCCCCTTATCGGCAGTACCATTTGGGAGATTTTCTGTGAGAACAACCGCCCTAGTATAAACGATTTCTTTTCTACGGGAATCGGAGGAACTGCTATTGGTGAAGCCCTGTATAGATCCAGCGACCTGCTTTATGACAACTGCAAAACTGGTGCAAAGCGTGTCTTCTCTGAAATGGTGGGAAGTATCCTGAATCCCGTTAGAGGAATCCACAGACTCCTGAATGGCGAGATGTTCAGAGTGGACCACAACCAGAGAGGAAAGCGTCTGGAAACACCTGATTATCAATTTGAAATAGGTGTCGGCAACCGATATGTGGCAGAACTGGGGAATCCACATCCGGAATATGGAAGAAAGTACGTGCAGAACTTGCCTATGGTGGACTTCTTCCTGGATTATGGGGAACACTTCAACAGTCTGGATGGTGGCAAGACCGTACCTTTCGACCAGTTCTCCCTCTATGCGCAACTGAACCTCGGTAAAAACGAACCTACTTTCGGAAACGTTGAAATTAACGGACGAATCTTCTCCACACAACATACCGCAAAACACAATTGGACATTAGATTGGGGCATCTACCAGAACTTCAAGTACATTGATTCCTACTGGAAAGGCGGGCAGATGCGTTCCGGCAACCTCCCTACTTTCTCCGAGGCAGCCAGTTTCGGTGGCGGCCTTTATGCAGAACATGAAGGTAAAAGTAAGCTAAAAGGACTTCTTATGCTGAGTGCAGTACCTATGGGATGCAGTACAGCCGACTATTACACCAGCCCTAACCTTTTCCAGATTACTGAACTTCCTGGGGAAAAGTCTATCGGCAAGAGACGCTACAACTATGGAATGGGATTTAGTGTGCGCAAAAATATTGAGTGGATTATTAGTAACCACTTTTCCATTGGTGAACGCTCTTATTACTTGAATTTGCATACATTTTCCGGCTATGACCCACAGCATGTGGTGGAACATCACAATGGTGTGATGGGTGATAAAGGACATCAGGAGGTATTCACAGATACATTCTATGCCAATTATAACCTCTCAAAATCCTTGAAATTCAAGCTGGAATATGAAGTTTATGAACGCAAGGGCGTATACGACTACTACCCTAATCTGAAAGGAAAGAGTCACGAGGTTAAAACAACCTTAACTTACTCCATTTAATCTCTGGATTAGTAAGCTGGCGATAAATGAAATAGATAAAGCCAGCTATTAATCCACCTGCCATCCATCCTGCAAGGATATCTGTAGGATAATGAACACCCAGATAAAGACGGGTATAAGAATGGACGAATGCCCAGGTAAATACGGCATAGGTAGCCCATTTATTTTTCACGATCAGTGCATAGAGAACTGCCAGTGAAAAAGAATTAGATGCATGACAAGAAGGGAATCCGTATGCACCACCACGGTAATTGTTTACCAAGTGAATAAGAGGTTCAATCTCATTTTCCGGATTCGATGGTCTTGGGCGGATCACCCATTTGCGAACCAGTGTACCGCAAGTATACTCTGAAAGGCCGAAATTTACCAAAAATAAGGCCAAGATTACCAGTGCCGGAAACTTACCGAAACGCTTGTAGACCAGATAGAGCAAGACCACATAGAGTGGAATCCACAGGTATTTACCTGTAAGGAGCCACATCAAGCTATCAAGGAAATCCGTATGGTGTCCGTTGATATACAAGAGCAGATCGTTATCTAAAGAATTGAAAAATTCTACCATATCCAGCTTGCCTACTATCCAATTTTGCTGCAAATTTACAAATTCAAAGGCATTCATTAAAACTTTTTCAGTTAAATCTTATATATTTGCAGTAAATACTCTAATCATGAAAAACCTCATTCTTCTCTTCTCGTTGTGCTTTTACTGCACTTACGCAACCGCTCAGGATACGCTGTACGTGAAAGATTGCGGACTCTTGCCAAACACGTTCACCAATTCTACACCAGCTCTGAACCGTATCTTGGAAAAATGCAAGCATCAAAAGGCAAAAGTGCTGGTCTTTGAATCAGGCCGATACGATTTTTGGCCAGAGGGAGCTACAAGAAAAGAACTCTTTGTCACGAATACAACCTCCGAAGACGAATGTGCCGACAAGACCAAGATCATGGGCGTCTACATGAATCAAATGGAAGAGCTTACCGTAGAAGGAAACGACTGTACCTGGATGTTTCACGGGAAGATGACAACGGTAGCCATCGACCACAGTAAGGCCATTATCCTCCGGAACCTGCACATCGATTTTGAACGCCCTGGAGGATCGGAACTGAAATACATCAGCTCCACTGCAAATACATTGACCGTTCAGGCACATAAGGATACTCGCTATAGCATTATTGACGGTAAACTGAACCTCATTGGCGAAGGATGGCGGTCCAACCGCAACCACTGCATTGCCTACAATGAGGACAACGAGCACATGCAATACAGCTACGACTGGGGAAATCTGGAGAGATATCCGGTGAAGGAAATTGCCCCACAAATGCTGCAGTTCCAGATACCGGAAGACTTCGAGCCGGTCATGGGAACCACCCTCACCATCCGTGATATAATTAGAGATCAAGTGGGAATTCTACTTTACTATTCCCAGGATATCAAGCTTAATCAAGTATATGTACATTATATGCACGGGTTAGGTATCGTTAGCCAGTACTGCAAGAACGTAACCATGAATAAGGTTAAATGTGCCCCTCGCGAAGGCAGTGGAAGAATACTAGCCTCTTCGGCAGACTTCATGCATTTTTCCGGTTGCAGCGGAAAGGTTACGGTAAAGGACTGCTATTTCAGTGGAGCCCAGGACGATTGTGTGAATGTGCATGGAACAAACCTGCGGGCTGTAGAAAAAAAGGGAGCAAATACTCTCAAGGTACGTTTCATGCACCCCCAGAGCTATGGCTATGAAGCCTATTGGGAAGGTGATACAGTGGCACTGGTTCATGCAGCTACTATGCAACGGTTTTCCACTGCACAAGTCACAAAAGTGGAGCGGGTGAACAATTATGAAATCCTTCTCACCCTGGATAAGGAAATTCCTGCCGAAATGGAAATCGGTCACGATGTGGTAGAGAACATGACCTGCACCCCAGAAGTAGAAATCACTGGCAACTACTTCTCTCACACCAGCACCCGAGGTGTGCTTTGTACAACCCCAAGAAAAGCTGTCATTGCAAGAAACACCTTCTATAAGACCGCTATGAGCGGCATCCTCATCGAAGCCGATGCCGAAGGCTGGTTTGAATCCGGTCCCGTATGCGATGTGACCATTACACAGAATGAGTTCATTGATTGTGCATGGAACGGAAATCCTCACAAGGCCGTCATTGCTATTAACCCTTCCAATAAGGTGATAGACCCTAAGAAACCGGTTCACCAGAACATTACCATTACCCAGAATGAGTTCAAGCTCAGTGGTAATCCTGCACTTTATGCAAAGAGTGTCAAAGGACTGGTATTCAAACAGAATACATTTATCAATGAAGGTAATACTTTAACTATTACCGAGGGCTGTTCCAAGGTCAAGCTGAAGTAATTCTCACTGAATCTGGGAATACTGGTTGAAGAGCTCGTCATCTGCCACCACCTTCCGGATCTGGTCATAGATAGGCTTGGAAGCTACCTGCATGGCCTGATGCAGTTCTGTAGATACCGGTACCAGTTTGGCACCCCCTTGCTCTATTTCTTTCATTCGGCTGGACACACGCTCTACGGCTTGTGTTCGGGCTATTTCTGTAGCCTCCTGAGCAGCCTTGTCCACTACCGCCTTGTCTTGGGATGAGAGCTTGCGGTAGAAGTCATTGTTGGTCACCAGGGCAAGCAAATGTGGCAGATGGTTGGTTTCCACTACATCCTTCTGCACCTCATAGAAACCGTTGGAACAGATCACCTCATACGGATTCTCCTGTGCATCTACGGTATGCTGTTCCAGACCCACATAAAGTTCAGAGAAAGCCATAGGTGTAGGATTGGCCCCCAAGAGTTTCCAGAACCCGATGTGGAACGAGTTTTCCATGGTACGGATCTTCATGCCCTTCAGGTCGCTCAGGGAAGTGACCTCCTTGTTGCAGGTCATGACACGGAAATGCTGGTCGGCCATTCCCAACAAGTAGAAGCCGGCATCTTGATAGATGTTGTTTATCTTGTGGATGAAGAGGCTGTCGTCCAACACCTTGTGCACTTCCTCAATCTCCTGGAACACACAAGGAAGGTCAAACAGGCAAAGCCTTGGCATATAGCTTACCTCGGGAGCCGTATTCTGCACCACAAACGGAATGTCGCCACACTGGCAGGATTCAATGAGTTCTGTATCCCCTCCAAGAACGGAATTATGATACACCTGCAACTTTAGTTCACCTCCCGAAAGTTCCTCCACTTTCTGGGCAAAGGTATTAGCGAAGATACCGGTTACCGTATTCTCAGGACTGGCAGTAGCCAGCACCCAGGCATAAGTCTGCCTCCGCTCTCCACCACAGGAACTGAGCAGGATACAGCAAACTACAGGCAATATTTTCAAGAGATGAGACATAGGCTAAGACTTGGAATGAATGTAATGATCAGCAAAGCTATCAGAAACAGAATAATCATGGGAGCTGCCTTGCGCGCAAGCTCTATCATAGGAACACCCGAGAGTGAAGAAGCTACAAAAAGGTTCACACCTATAGGAGGAGTTACAAATCCAATGGCCAGATTCACAACCATAATGATACCGAAATGTACCGGATCTACACCAAACATAGTAGCTACAGGAAGTAATATAGGGGTAAGGATCATGATAGCCGGTGTGGTATCCATAATCATGCCCACAAACAACACCACTATATTGATGACCAGCAAGATGATAGCTTCACTTGAGAAGTCGTTGGATATCCAGGCAGAGAGTGCCTGAGGAACATGCATGAGTGTAAGGATACGGGAGAAAGCTACAGAAGACGCCAGTACAAAGAGTATAGGCCCGTAGGTCTTGACGGTCTCCACACAGATGCTCCACAGGTCGGAGAATTTCAGAGTGCGGTACACGAATAACGAAATCAGCAAAGAATAGAAGACCGCAATGGCAGCTGCTTCGGTAGGTGAAGTGACACCACTATAGATGCATCCCAGAATGATGACCGGAGTGATCAGTGCCCAGATGGATTCACTCATGACTTTCAGGAACTTCTTCCGGTGCAACTCGTCCACTACATTCTTAATGGCTTTCTTATCTTCTCCGTTTACCTTGCAGTAGACCCAAGCATACCCCATAAGAATAAAGGCAATGAGGAAACCGGGAACAATTCCTGCCATGAACAGGTCGGATACAGAAACTCCAGCTGCCTGTGCATAGAGAATGAACGGAATAGACGGTGGTATAATGACGCCCAAGCCGCCAGAGACAGCTACCAGAGCCACACTGAAACGCTTGTTGTACCCTAAGGAAAGCATCACGGGAATAGTCATGGACCCCACCGCAGCTACCGTTGCCGGAGCAGATCCTGAAATGGCTCCGAAGAACAAACAGGTGATAACCACAGCACAAGGAATGCCAGCCGTACGGTTTCCAATAAAATATGCAAAGACATCGAAGAGTTTCTTTGACACAGAACCTCGAGCCATAATAATTCCGCTGAAAACGAAGAGCGGAATGGCCAGTAATGTGGTCTGATTCACGCCACCCAACATACTTCGAAGAATAAAGGTTCCGGATACTGTGAAGGAATCACTCAGCAGAGAAGGGAGAATAGATGTCCCTGCCACTGCCAGACCAATAGGTACGGCAATGAGTAGCATGACAACGAAAAGGATAAGAATAAGAATGGTCATGCGTTCTCCTCCTTTTCTTTTATCTGGTTTCGCATCATAGTGCGGAACCCTATCAACATATAACGCCAGGAGCGGATGAACTCTCTGACCCAAGCCTGAGCCACACGAACAGATAGCAAGGCAAAGCCTATCAATGGGGCACTCTGGATGTAATACATCGGTATCTGGAGGGCAGAACTGGTGGAGCCGTTGTTCACGCTTTGCATTACGTAGGTCCAGCTGTAAGGCAGCATTATGATGCAGAATGCAAACACTACCGTATGGCGAATCATCTTTACCCAAGGGATAAGAGGTTTGGACAAACTGTTCTGAAACTGGTCTATCTTGATAGAGATGCGCTTTCTTACACAGTAGCTCACACTCAGGAAACAGGACCAGATGAGGAAGTAACGCGCCAGCTCATCGCTCCAGCTCAGGGAACTGTTGAACAGGTAACGGGCAGCCACCTGAACGATTACCAGCGAGGAAATGCCTATCAGCAAAAGCGTGAGAAGGCACTCTTCCAGATACTTATCTATCCACTGTACTATTCTCATAGTTCTTTGAATACTTCACGTACAACATCTAAAGGCATCTCTTTTCCAGTCCACAACTTAAAGGCGGCAGCTCCCTGATGGAACATCATCTCCAGTCCATTAGAGCACTTGCACCCCAGTTCCTTGGCCCACACCAGAAGTTGAGTTTCCATAGGAGAATAAATAACGTCAAAGACCATTAGGTCAGAACGGAGATAGCTTTTGTCTGGAATCAGGCAAGGACCTACAGGCTGGCAGAAACCGCAACCTGTAGCATTGACCAGCATGACAGAACTCTCTATCTCCCTTCGGAGTGCATCGGTATCTTCCAGATAGAAGACCTGGGCCTTACAGGAAGTCTGTCTATTGATGCGTTCTGCATTCTGGTAGGCATGCTCCATAAAGGAATCGTTGCCGTTGAAGATGGAAATTTCTGCCACTCCATCCAATGCGGCTTGCATGCAGGCAGCCGTAGCAGCACCACCTGCTCCTAGTAAAGTGATCTTCTTGCCAATGATATCCATACCTTGTGACTTGCAAGCCAGCATGAATCCTAAACCATCGGTGTTTGTACCTATGAGCTTGCCATTCTCGTTGACCACCGTATTTACGGCTTCGCAAAGCTTGGCAGCCGGTGTCAATTCATCCAGATACTGCATGACGGGACCCTTGTTCGGCATGGAGACGTTAAATCCCCTGACCTTCATGGCGCGAAGACCAGCCACAGCCTCTTTCAGCGTAGAATTATCCACTTCAAAGACCAGATATGCATAATCCAGTCCCAGCGCTTCAAATGCAGTATTGTGCATCATAGGCGACTTACTATTACGTATAGGATTGGCTATTAGTCCTATAAGTTCTGTATGTCCTGTTATTCTTTGACTCATTTTATATCCAAAAGAATGGGATACTCTAGAGTACCCCATTCCTGCCATTTATTATTGATTATTCAACCTTTTCTGGAATCTGATCAAAATTTTCCGAGAAGAAATCATTGAACACTTTCTGGGCAAAAGTCCAATTTTTCTTGTTGATCCAGATACGTGTTCTTGGGCCTTCCGCTTCAGTCAGTATTAATCCTGCTTCACGTAAATCGGAAAGATGGCGGCTGATGGTTGCCTTTGCCAGTGGAATATTATCTTCCAGTTCTCCGAAATAGCACTCTCCCTTTTCAGAAATAAATTCAAGCATTGCTATACGAGCCGGATGACCCATGGCACGGGTTAGATCCGACACGATCTGCTGTCTCAATGTGTATAATTCTTTGCTCTTCATATATAGATTTAGCCTTTATTTTGCTGCAAATTTAAAGAAAATTCATATAAAAACAAAAGAATTATTAAATAAATCTACTAAAAAGTTGCATTTTGTAATTTACTTCTTTTTTAATGCCGCATCAATTTGAGCTGTAGAAGGAGCAATGACATGCCCGAAAATACCAAAGGATACAATCTGTGAATCTTCTCCTTTCTTGATTTTTCCGATACTGCAGACACCATAATCCTCTACACTAAGAAACTGGCTGATGGCCAATTCTACAGCTTTATTACCGGCAACGGCTTTGGCCACCTTTCCCAAAACACCACCCTTGGAATCTACTTTATCTGAAGCATACTGGCCTACACTTTCTGTCAAAGCCTTCTGATGTGCCTTCTTGTCAGGACAGGTAACGAAAGCACCTGCCACTAAAGCAATCACTGCAATAAAAACAATGAATACTAAAAACTTTTTCATATCTATTATTTAATTAAACATTATCTACATATTCTAGGCAAACTGCAATGTCCTATTTTCCAGATAGTCAGTAGCAGCCCCAATGCCCTTTTTGGCATCGGTCTGGGAACTTAAGTTGTGACGGGTATGGCAGTTCACCAAGGCTTGAATATAGGAAAAGATGCTGTCAGCATTCACCTGAGCCAACGACTGAACGATCAGGGGATCCGTTTGGACAGGTACCTGAACCTCCGATGCAAGGCAAGGAGTCATCAGGCTCATCATCGTTCCCAGAAACAAGTAATTCCATTTCATGGCGTATAGTATTTGTATCTTATAAACTGCAAATTTATAAACTTCTTCCTAAATCGGCAAATATAGCAAGCCTAAAAATTGCGAACTTTGAGCACTAGTGGAACAATAATGCATAGAGAAGGGAAAAAATGGACCCATTATCAAGAATAAATGCGCAATTTAACTACCTTTGCAAGTTATTAGAAAAGGAATGAACAACACACATGAAACATATTGAAAAAAGTCTTCAATCCTTTCTGGAGAAGCAAATCTTACCCCGATATGCAGAGTTCGACAAGGCTCACCAAGAGAGCCATGCACTTTCAGTCATAGAGCAAAGCATGAAACTGGCGCCTTACTATGACGTAAACTACAATATGGTATATACTGTTGCAGCCTATCATGACCTAGGGTTGCACGATGACCGCAAGACCCATCATCTTATTTCCGGTAAGATCATCAGAGAAGATGTCCGATTGAAGGAATGGTTTACACCAGAGCAGATTGAAACCATGGCGCAAGCTGTAGAAGACCACAGGGCTTCATCAGACCATGAGCCTCGCAGCATCTACGGTAAGATAGTTGCCGAGGCAGACCGTCTTATTGACAAGGACACAATACTTCGACGCACTATCCAGTATGGCTTTAAGCATTATCCCCATCTTGACAAGGAGGCACATATTCAGCGGGCACTAGATCATCTTAACGAAAAGTATGCCGAGGGTGGTTACTTGAAACTTTGGATTCCCGAATCTCCAAATGCTGAACGTCTGCACTCGCTCAAAAAATTGATTAAAGATAAAAAAACAATACGTCAACTCTTAGAAATAATTTACGAAGAAGAAAATGAAGAACTTCCTGATGTGAGCCCAAAGCCATCGGGAGCTTAAGTTCTTCGTAACCAAAATAGCTTAGGTACATCTGGTTTTCACATCGAAGAAATTTCACATGCCTGACAAACTGGACTTAGAAAACATACAGAATCTCTGCTCCATTCCTGATATCCTGATGTCTCAGTATGGCTTTATCTAATTTTTTACCGTTTAGAAGAATGGATTTAGGTTTGTGAGTTGGGGTACCTTTTGCCTGAATATGGAGCTTGCCTCCGCTTGAAAGTTGTAGAGTAATGTCCTTGAATGCTGGAGTTGTGAGGTAGTAATAGTCTTGACCTGCATTTGGGAACAGGCCCAAAGAGGTAAAGATGTACCATGAGCCCATGGCTCCACTGTCTTCATTGTCCAGATAGCCTTTCTCCAGAGAGAAGTCTTGGGTGCGGATCAGATTGACATAATAGGATGTGAGGTCCGGACGATTCATGTGATGGAAAAGGAATGGCGACAGGAACCCGGGTTCATTGAAGAGGGTTATCAAACGGGAATCAAAGCCGAATTTCAGTTTCTTGATCATTGATTTAGCTCCTCCGGATAATTCGATTAATCTGTCAAACTGATGGGGTACGAACATAGTATAGGTCCATGCATTTCCTTCGTAAAAAAACTCTACCCAAGAACCATAAATCTTGTCGGGATCGAAACTGATGAACGTGCCGTCGGCCTTTCGAGGGCCTACAAATCCGGAGAACTCGCCCGACTGGAGCGAAGGGTTAAAGAGTTTCTCCCAACTTCCGGAACGCTCCAGCAAAGTAGTGTAGGTTTCTGTGTCTTTCATGATTAAGGCTGCCTCTGCTGTACAGTAGTCATTGTACGCATATTCCATGGCATTGCTTACGGACATGAGACCACCAAAATCGGGCTGCCAGCCAAACTTCTGATACTCTGGACTTCGTTTATGAAATGCATTCCATTTCAAGTAGTTATAGGCTTTTTCATAATCAAACCCATTAACGCCTTTTACCATGGCATCGGCTATGACATTCTCCACATCATCACCCCCTTGACGATCTTCAAATTCCAAGCCGCTGGTGAAGGAAGGATTACACATGCCGTTATGCTCAAAACGGTCTATGAACGACTGGATGCTCCGGCTCACGAAACTTTCATCGAGCAAGATCATGAGCGGATATTTGGTTCTCCAAGTATCCCAGATGCAGAAATGATCATCGAAATAAGGCTGGTCACTTTCCCAGGATGGGTTGTCGCCACTTCTGTCTCTTGGCATAACCAGACTGTGGTAGAAGGTGGTATAGAACAGGCGTTTTTCATCGGGTGAATCTGTGCTGACCGTAATCTTCCCGAGCATGTTGTCCCATGCATTCTTGGCAAGGAGTTTAGCCTCTTCCAGACTTACATTTTCCAGCTCATCGTGCAAAAACCGGCAGGCCTGCTGAATGCTTTTCATGGAAACAGCTATCTTCAAGTTCACTTCGTTTTTCGTCACGGGAATGCGGGCATAGAGCGCATTCTGCTGCTTGTCGGTCACTTCGGTTGCCTCCAAAGGCACATCGGCCTGAATGGCAAAGTAGACATTATAAGGTTTCAAACTGCCGAAACCACCGTTATAGGAACCCCATCCTACCAGCAAACCAGAGGTAGGGTTATAACGGATCTCACCACCGTAGAAATGGCCATTTATCTCGGGCACCACATGTTGCGGGATGCTGTGAGCCATATCCAGCAACAGGCTCTTATCCCCTCCCTCAGAGTAGGAAAATCTGTATATCGCCCCATGATGAGTAGGTGCCAATTGTGTCTTGATGTGATACCTATCTAGCTGAACCTCATAGTAATAAGGTCTGGCTATCTCCTGACTGATTTCTGAATCGTGCGCATCTTCTGCCGGTTCGAATCCCATCTGTGGAGAAAGCAGAACCTGACCATAACGGCTCCATCCGGTTCCGCTCACGTGTAATTGGGCAAACCCACGGACCGGTTCACCCTCCTTGTAGCCTCCATGTCCGCCATTTCGGGTCTGAGGAGAAGGATTCACACTTCCATGCGGAAGCTGAGGACCAAGGACACAATTACTCTTGCCCTTTACACCCATGTACATATCTACCAGATCGGCATACTCCTGGGCAGGTGCCAGCAGGCAAATCATAGAAAAAAGGAAAATCAAACCCGTGTTTTTCATAAAGCGATGTGTTTTGGCACAAAGGTAAAAAATAAATTGCGCATGTGAAAAAAGATTTCTAAATTTGCATGCAATGAAAGGACAAAATATCATACCGCCTCCTGAAAGAGAACCGCTATGGAAAGGTTATCTGGCTAAATTCCAAGATCCGATTATCCTGATCTTGCTGGTGGTTTTCTGCTTTTCCGTCATTGTCAGCGGGTATGAAATCTATCAAGGTTCATCCTGGCAGACATTGCTGGAACCTCTGGGTGTGCTCATCGCTCTCCTGCTGGCTACCGGCATAGGATTCATCTTCGAGGTGAAGGCCAACAAGGAATTTGAGGTTCTGAATACGGTAAACGACTTTGTTCCCGTGAAAGTAATCCGGAACGGGCTGATTCAGGAAATCCCTAAATGTGATGTTGAAGAAGGTGACATCGTAAAGCTGGAAAACGGAGAAGAAGTTCCTGCCGACGGTGAGCTGGTGGAAGCCATTTCACTGAAGGTGGACGAATCGAACTTTACCGGTGAACCGTATGCCAGCAAGACCACAGATGCTGCCCTTTTCGACCGGAACGCTACTTTCCCATCGAACAAACTGCTGAGAGGCTCTACCCTTCTGGAGGGCAACTGCCTGATGAAGGTTACCGCCATCGGTCTGGATACCGAAGAGGGAAAGGGCATACGCATCACCCGAATGGGATCGGATGTGAAGACCCCTCTGGCGCAACAGCTGGACCAGCTGGGGAACCTAATTTCCAAGGTGAGCTTTCTGGTGGCCATCCTGATCATTATAGGCAGACTGGCTTTCTATTTCCTGTTTGACAACGATGAACCTCATGAACTGATCCACACCCTGCAATACGTGCTGGACAGCATCATGCTGGCAGTCACCCTGATAGTGGTAGCCGTTCCCGAAGGCTTGCCAATGAGCATTACGGTTAGTCTGGCACTGAGCATGCGCAAGATGCTGAAGGAGAACAATCTGGTGAGAAAGCTTCATGCCTGTGAGACCATGGGAGCTGCCACAGTAATCTGTTCCGACAAGACCGGCACACTGACCCAAAACCAGATGACGGTAGTAGCCAGCCAATTCTACACAGATGACAAAGAGCTGATTTACAAGAGTATGGCTCTGAACAGTACAGCCGATCTGGTGGAGAATGAGGGCAAGTTCAAGGTATTAGGAAACCCTACGGAAGGTGCCCTCCTGAAATGGCTGAAAGAGGAGAAACAAGATTACAATGCCTACAGGGAACAGGGGGAAATCATGGAACGGAAGCCTTTCTCTACGGAATACAAGTATATGGAGACCACCATCCGGACGGATGAGGGTACCCAAAGTCTGTATAAAGGTGCACCAGAGCGAATTCTGGACATGTGCCGATACATAGCTGGCGGAAAGCAGAAAGAAGAGATTCTGGCAGCACTGAAGGAATACCAGAGCAAGGGCTACAGGACATTGGGCTTTGCGGTAGACAATGTATTTATAGGTATAGTGGGCATTGCAGACCCACTGAGAGACGATGTGAAAGAGGCCCTACGGATCTGCAAGGACAGAGCTCACGTGCGGGTAATCATCGTTACCGGAGATTCTCCACTGACAGCTACAGAGATAGGCCGCCAGATAGGGCTCACCGGAAAAGACAGTATCGTGATTACCGGACCAGACTTTGCGGCACTCAGTGAGGAAGAGGCATCGGCACTGGTGATGAATCCGGAATTCAAGATCATATCAAGGGCAAGACCGGAGGATAAGGCCCGATTAGTGACTCTCCTGCAGAAGAATAATGAGGTAGTGGCGGTAACCGGCGACGGAACGAACGATGCTCCTGCCCTTTCCAAGGCACAGATAGGACTCTCCATGGGAAGCGGAACGGCTCGTGCCAAGGAAGCTTCGGACATCACCATTCTGGACAACAGCTTCTCCAGCATCAACAAAGCCATCATGTTCGGCCGTTCCCTCTACCAGAACATCAAGCGTTTCATTGTCTTCCAGATGACCATCAATCTCTGTGCGTGTCTGATAGTCCTGATAGGTGCGTTTATCGGCAAGGAAAGTCCGCTGACCGTCACCCAGATGCTGTGGGTAAACCTGATCATGGATACCTTTGCAGCCATGGCGCTGAGTTCCTTGCCTGCCGATCCGAAGACACTGGATTATGAGCCAAGAAAATCTACAGACAAAATCATAGACAGAGGCATGACCACATGGATTACCTTCAGTGGCATGATTTTCACCTGCCTGCTGCTGTTCATTTGGATTTCCTACGATGTGCTTTCAATAGAAGAACACAGTAAATTCTTTACTTGGTTTGTGATGCTTCAGTTCTGGAACCTGTTCAATGTGAGGTATTTCCATACGGAAAGGTCTTTCCTGATGGACCTGATGCAAGGCAAGCTGAAAGAATCATTCAGCAAGGGCTTCTGGCTCATAGCTGCCGTCATTCTGTTAGGTCAGATCATCATCGTTTCATTCGGTGGAGAAATGTTTAGTGTGCATCCATTGCCGTTCCTGACATGGGCAACCATCATAGGCACCACATCGCTCATCTTCCTGCTGCCGGAAATGGAACGTAACATCAAACATTTCATGAAAAAAGATGGAAAATGAGATAATCATACGGCCAGCAACAGCCGAAGATGCACCCTACATTCCGCATATTCTGGATGCCATCTATGAAGCCAGCAAGGTTCCGGGGAACAGCATTGTGATGCGAGATCCCGACTATCTGGCTCTGAAGATGAAGGAAGGGAAGGCAGCCATTGCCTTAAAAGGTGAGGAATTTGTGGGATTCTGCTATCTGGAATGTTGGGAAGACCAGAAATTCATTGCCAACTCTGGCCTTATCGTTCGTCCGGAATTCAGAGGACAGGGAATTGCCAGAGGCATCAAGAAGATCATAGTGGAAATCTGCAGGGAACTGTTCCCTGACGCTTCCATTTTTGGCATCACCAAGAGTAAGTCGGTCATGAAGATGAATCAGGAACTAGGATTCCGGCTGGCAACTTACGATGAGCTGACTACCGACCCGAATTTCTGGAAAGGATGTGACACTTGTCCGCATTTCCAGGAACTGCTGGAAAACAACTACAAATCCTGCCAATGTACAGGACTACTCTATAAACCCGAAGAACATCAATAAATAAGTATTAATATGGCATCAAAAGTATATTTTACAGATTTAAGAGCCGGCACAAGCGGTAACCTGCTGCAGAAGCTGGAAAGACTGGCTAAAAAGGCTGGCATAGAGCAGGTTGACTTCAAAGACAAGTTTGTGGCATTGAAGATTCACTTTGGTGAATACGGAAACATGGCTTATATCCGCCCAAATTATGCTGCTGTCATTGTGCAGCTGGTGAAGCAGATGGGCGGAAAACCATTCCTGACAGACTCTAACACCCTCTATAGCGGCAGCCGTTCCAATGCTGTGGATCACATTCATACAGCCATGGTGAACGGTTTCAACTCCATAGCTACCGGATGTGACATCATCATTGCCGATGGATTAAGAGGTACTGATGAGCGCATTGTGGATGTAGAAGGAAAGTACTGCCCTACTCCAAAGATTGGTGCTGCCATAGCAGAAGCAGATATCGTAATCAGTCTAACCCATTTCAAGGGACATGAGCAGGCAGGTTTCGGTGGTGCTCTGAAGAACATGGGTATGGGTTCAGGTAGTGTAGCGGGAAAGCTGGACATGCACTCTACCGCACAGCCTAAGGTGGAACTGGAAAACTGCATTGGCTGCAAGATCTGTGAAAAGAACTGTGCACATGATGCCATTCATGTGGTAGAGAAGAAGGCTGTCATAGATTACGACAAGTGTGTAGGTTGCGGTCAGTGTGTAGCTCTCTGCAAGAGTGAGGCTGCAGTAATGGGCAGTACAGAAAGCGGTGAAATCCTGAACTATAAGATAGCCGAATACACCAAGGCAGTCTTGAAGGACAAGCCTAACTTCCATATCTCTTTCATCATGAATGTCAGCCCAGAATGCGATTGCTGGGGTCACAATGATGCTGCTATTGTACCGGATTTAGGAATGATGGCCAGCTTTGACCCTGTGGCATTGGATCAGGCCTGTGCAGATATGGTTACTGCTGCTCCTGTATTGCAGACCAGCAACACCATTACCGAGAAGGAACACACCTGTGAATGCCATCATCACACACATGAGGGTGAAGACAAGTTCCACATGCTTCATCCGAATACCAACTGGCAGGCAGGTCTCCGATATGCCGAAGAAATTGGTATAGGAACCAGAGAATACGAGCTTATCAAGCTATAAAAAAGAAGGGGTCGAAAAATTTCGGCCCCACTTTTTTTATAAATCAATTTCCACTTTTACCTTTCCGGTTAGTTTAGCTGATACATACGGATCGGCAGTCTTTCCGTTGATCTTGCAGTTCACCACCCTCTTGCCAGAACCCCTGACGGTCACATCCAGCATCATGCCTCTATAAGGCAAGTCCTTAATAGTAATCTCCTTACCACCCAGATTACCCAAGCCCATAGGCTCAATCTTGATTCCCTCTTCCTGGAATTCCATACCGAAGACATGAATGAGCATGTTACGGATGAAACCGGTAGCACACCATGTCTGATGTTCCTTGACATCCCACTCATGTCCACACTGGTAACCACCCGAAGGAATGCCATCGGTAGTATAGATTTCATAGAAATTATTCTTGCCCTTGTTGATAGCCAGATCGGCCACATTCTGCATCTCCAGATAGAAGTTTCCGTCTACTCCCACAGTGGCACAGGCATCGGCATAATACATGTTCACGTGAGGCCAGATCATGTTGTTATGACGCCCAGGTTTATACTCTGAATTTCGAGGTAAAGTTGGGTAAATGGCAGTAATTCCGTACGGACTGAGTTTGGCATTCTTCAATACGCCAGCAGCTTCATCGATATCCAGCACATCGAAAAGGGCAGCAAAGGCAATACCCATTCCTTCCTGATAATCATGTGCCTTTCCATGCTGGTCATAGAGGTAGATCAGGCGGTTTTCTGATGGAACATAATACATTTCACGAATGCGTTTCTTCAGTTTCTCAGCCTTTTCTGTATAGACCTCTACCATATTCTTCTCGAACTTCTGAGCCATGAGAGCCAGAATCTTGTAGGCCTGATAATAGAGGCAGTTGGTACTCAAGCACTTGATGCTCTGCGAGTTATGCTCCAACACTCCACCTTGGTCTGAACGCTCCGGATTATAGATAGGTTCATCATAGGCTTCAATTCCGTCCTGATAAACGGCAGGACCCAGGAAAAGACCGTAATAATTCTCAAAGTAATCTCTCTCCAGTTCCTTCATGGTCTGCCTGATGCAAGGATAGGCCTGCTTCAGGAAATTGAAGTCGCCTGTCACCAAATAATGATTCCATGCACCAATAGTCCAGATAATCTTGTCCCAATACTGGTGACCGATACGTTCCTTGTTTTCGGTCACGCTCCACAAAGAGGTTTCTGCTACAACGGGACGAAGAAGTGAACCGCAATTCCATGCATTCATAGCCGCATCACGAGTCCATTCACCACCATAGCCTGCTCCAGCTTCCAGAATACCATTATGCGTATTATGGTCGATGGTCCAGACGGCCAGATCAAAAGCAGCATCGATTGTCTTGTTACCTGTTTTTACAGATTGTGCATAGAGGCCCAGAGAAAAGCCAACCAATGCAGTGAACAATAATTTTCTCATAGTATAAGATTAGATTTGTTTTAGGTTATTCACAAATGAAATGCAATATTCGCTAAATTTCCTGAGATATGCAAAAATTTCACTTCAAAAACCAGTTAAGGAGGTAGATAATGAGTCAACGGCCTTGAAAGAATAATACTCTATTAGCCGATTTTTCATATCTTACCAAATAGAATAAATTTTCATACCTTATAAATATTTAATTTGTTTATTTTTGCATGAAAATCTAAAACTATGAAAAGAACACTCATTTTACTATTCTGCTTAGTGTCACTGGTGTGTGCCAATGCACAGAACCAACGTGAAGTCAAATTGTTCAACGAAGGCTGGAAATTTCATTTCGGTAATGCCTCTGATCCTGCCAAGGACTTTGGGCACGGAACAGAATATTTCAACTATTTTACCAAAGCAGCTTCCATACACAACGAAGGTCCTTATTCCCTAAAATTCCAGGAAAAAGACTGGCAGGAAGTAAAGCTTCCACACGATTGGGCCACTACACTCCCCTATGCTCCGGAAGCCAGCCACAGCCATGGTTACCATACCGTAGGCTTCAAGTATCCTGAGACCAGTGTGGGATGGTATCGCAAGACCTTCCAGCTGAATCCAGAGGATAAAGGTCCGGAATACAGCCTTCAGTTTGACGGCATCTTCCGTGATGCCACCATCTGGGTGAACGGCTTCTTCTTAGGCAATGAGCCAAGTGGCTATGCTACACAGGTTTATGACATTACAGACTATCTGAATTACGAAGGTGAAAACCTAATCTGTGTTCGTGTAGATGCCACCTTTGAAGAGGGTTGGTTCTATGAAGGTGCGGGTATTTACAGAGATGTCTGGTTCATAAAGACTGCTCCTGTACATGTTCACTCTTTCGGAACCTTCATTTATTCGGAACTGAAGAACAATTTTACAGAAGCTCTGGTAACTGTAGAGACAGAAGTAGAGAACAGTACCCATGAGAATGCTAGTTGTACCGTTTCACAGGTATTGCTGGATGCAGTCGGCAATAAGGTGTTGACAATGAGCGAAAAGAGCGTAACGCTGAACCCAATGGAAACTGTCAAGACAAAGCAGGAAGCTACCGTAAAGGACGTTCATTTATGGAGTTGTGAGGATCCATACCTCTATACCATGCGAACTGAAATCAAGCAGAATGGTACAGTCATCGATGTATATGACACCAAGATAGGTATTCGTGAAGCAAAGTTCACAGCCGACCAAGGTTTCCTGTTGAACGGAAAACGTGTTCAGCTGAAAGGAGTGAACATGCATCAGGATCAGGCTGGCGTTGGTTCAGCCATTCCTCATGCCGTACTGGAATACCGTATCCAAAGACTGAAGAGTATGGGCGTAAATGCTTATCGTGCATCTCATAACCCTACCACTCCTGCTATGCTGGATGTATGCGACCGTGAAGGAATCATTGTGATGGATGAGAACCGTCTCACCGGTATCAACCAGTATCACAAGGACAGACTGGAGAACATGATCCGCAGAGGAAGAAACCACCCTTCTATTGTGTTATGGAGCCTTGGAAATGAGGAATGGGGATTGGAATGGAACGTCTATGGAGAGAGAATTGGTGACACCATGAAGGATTTCGCTCACCTGATGGATCCTACCCGTCCTGCAGCTATTGCCACTTCTGGAGGACCAAATATCATTAGAAATGTGGATGTTGCCGGATATAACTATGTTGTTCAAAACGATATAGACGGAGAAAAAAAACGTTTCCCTAACCGCCCAGGTGTAGGTTCAGAGGAAACCACCGGTTCCGGAACCCGAGGCATCTACTATACCAATGAGAAAGAAGGCCATATGGCTTCCATCAACCGTACCGATACCACTTTCTTGAACAAGATAGAACGTGGGTGGCAATTTTATGCAGATAGACCATGGTTAGGCGGTCTCTTCTACTGGACAGGATTCGACTACAAAGGTGAACCAAATCCACTTTCTTATCCAGCGGTAGACTCTGAGTTCGGTATTCTGGACTATT
>JAKSLR010000022.1 GCA_024401095.1 Bacteroidaceae bacterium | reverse complement strand
GGTGAAGAGTCAGAAGAACTCTTCACCACTATAATTATCTATAGTTCAGATAGATAGCATTAAAAGGTGAAGAGGTGAAGAGTTAAAAAAGGTTGGCGTGACTAAATCTATAGTTCACGCCAACCCAACATTAATAATTGTCTTGAAAAAAGGACGTTCGAATTTATTTCTTAAACAACTTCTGTGCAAAGTGTGTAAGATAAATGCGCCAGTTCTTCCAGATATGACCGCCTGATGTTTCCATATACTCGTATGGATAACCCTTTTCATCCAGATAATCACGGTTGGCCTTATTCAGGTCGTACAGGAAGTCTGTGCTACCGATACCTATGAAGTACAGTTTTGGCTTGGCACCAAACAAGGCTTTCATGTCGGCATTGAACTTCTCGTTACTACGCAGCTGATCAGGGTGTGGATTACGATCCATGGTGTGTACCATGGTGGCTGCTGCTGAGAATAATCCGATATAGCCGAAAGTATCTGGGTACATCAGTGAGGTGCGGAAGGTATGACCACCACCCATTGACAAACCGCAGATGGCACGATTGGCTGCACCTTTGAGGGTGCGGTAATTGCTTTCTACATATTTAATAATGTCTGGGAAACTGGTCTCCATGTCTGCCTTGGCTTGTGCCAATGCTCTTTCACCCTTGGTGTAATCGTTCATGTCTGGAGCCATCTCAGTATAAGCTATCTGGTTGGTATTACCGTTAGGCATTACCACAATCATTGGCTGGGCTTTGCCTTCAGCTATCAGGTTGTCCAGAATCTGTGCGGCTCTACCCAGAGTACCCCAAGCTTCCTCATCGCCACCACCACCGTGCAGCAGGTACAGTACCGGATACTTGGTCTTGGTATTTTTGTCGTATCCTGCTGGGGTATAGACTGTCATTCGGCGGGTCATACCCAAGGTAGGCGAGTCGTACCATACGCGTGATACATTGCCATGAGGAGTATCGTTCACACTGTAGTAATGACCGGCATCACTGTTGTTCTTGGATACAATGAAGTAGTTGGTCCAGTTTGCACCATCACGGCACATGAACTTATTGGCCAGATCCACCTCTTTCTGTCCATCTACGATAAAGTTATACATGTACAGTTCAGATTCCAGTACACCTGTGGTCAGGCTCCATACACCGTTAGGGCCTTCAACCATGTCAACTGGTACATTGGCTTCCGACTTACCGAAAGGGTTCTCCATGAGCGCCTGAGGCAGACAGTCGCTGTTTACCTGTACGCGCACAGCTTTAGGATTACGGTAACGGAAAGTTACTGTACCATCGGCATTGAATTCTGGTGAAACGATGTTAACTCTATCGAACGACTGTTGAGCCAGAGTGCTCAAGCTGCAGGCAGAAAGAGCTGCCATGATAAAAAATTTCCTCATAGTTTTATGTTTTGTTATGTTGTTTTGCAAATATACAACTTTTGTCGGGAATGATTCTATTTCGTTGTCTTTTTTGCTTTCTGGAAATTTTTATCTTACTTGTTTGCTTCGGTATACTGTTCGTCTGTTACTGGTTCGAGCCATTCATGACTTTCCTTTTCTGAACCAATCAGCACAATGTTCGAAAGATGCTGAAACCATGAACCCTTGGTGGCTCCATGCCAATGTTTCACTTCGTTAGGGATGTCAATAATCATGCCAGGCTTCAACATAATAGGTTGCTTGCCCCATTCCTGATAGATACCCTCACCACTCACGCAGATAAGTATCTGGTGTGCTCCATGATGGATGTGCCAGTTGT
Source organism: Bacteroidaceae bacterium (assembly GCA_024401095.1). Lineage (GTDB taxonomy): Bacteria > Bacteroidota > Bacteroidia > Bacteroidales > Bacteroidaceae > Minthousia. The sequence goes on along the minus strand of JAKSLR010000022.1, from coordinate 50,840 downwards.
TGCGGCAACCTGGTTCGAAGGTTACATTGGCGTAATTTGCAAGTGTGCTTTCTCCTTCTGAAATATTGGCTGGCTGGATATTTGCCAGATAACTTTGTCCTGTAAAATATTGGCTATAGGTGTTAGGACCACCTTTTGCCCAATCGCCTTCTGCATCGGCTGCACAATCTATCTGACTGTAGCCATTAGCAGAGAGGAACTGACAGAGTGCATCCACTGTTTCCTGTGTATTACCCATTTTTACTGCAGCGCCTTTGTGAAAAGCTAGTTGGCTCTCAGTACCCTTCAGGGCAGAGAGTGCTGCTACGGTAACAATCTCACGATCGGCAGCCGAGAGCTGTTCTCCTGCAAAGATATCACCAAAAAGATGTGATTTCAGGTAATAGTCATTCTGAGGGCTGAATGTGTTTGTCACGGGTTGTCCGGCCAGAGCTGTTTGAACTTCAGTTCCCTTCTCCAATGCTTTCTTGGCATCATCCCAAAGTGCAGGGCGAATCCATGGCTTGCCTTCTTCATAGTTCCCGTTTTCCATCACTTTGCTTAATACGCTAAGTGCATTAAGTGAGCGAGGAAAACCGGTGTAGGCATATAGCTGTGAGAATGCCTCTTTTATTTCATTGATGGTAATACCGCTTTCCAGAGCCTCCTTCACTGCGGGTTCCAGTCGGGTAAGATTTCCCTGAGCTTCCAGTGCTGCAAGGGTAGCCAGATGCTTTTGGCGGTCAGTAAGTGATTGTGCGAATAATATTGTTGCCATAGTGAACATGAATAAAAAGATGGATAATAAACGTTTCATTCTTGTACTTTATTTAATTTTATATGGGGTGTTATGCTGTTCTCCATTGTCTAGGGGTCTTTCCTGTCAATGACTTGAAAAAACGGAAGAAATGCTGTGGATATTCGAATCCGAGGCGGTCACTGATCTGGGTAACTGTCAGCAGGTCAGAATTTAGCAGTTCCTTGGCTTTAGCCAGAATGCGTTCGTTGATGAGATCTTTGGCTGTGCGTCCTGTTTCTGTTTTTATCAATGTGCCGAAGTAGCCGTTTGACAGGCAGCATTTGTCGGCAAAATAGGCCACTGATGGAAGTCCTTCATGTTCAGCCTTTTCGGAAATGTAATCATCGAGTAGCGAGAAGAATTTCTTCACTACAGAATGATTGATTTCCTCGCGCGTGATGAACTGGCGGTCGTAGAAACGCAGGAGATAATTGAGCAGCAGTTCGATATTAGAAACAATGAGCTCACGTGTATGCTTGTCGATAGGATGGTGTAACTCTTGTTCTATCATGGAGAGTACGCCACGGAAGATTTCCATTTCTTGTGCCGAAAGATGTAATGCTTCGTTTGAAGTATAATCGAAGAATTCGTAGCGCCTCATGTTCTTGCCCAATGAAGTGCGGTTGAGGAAATCTGGGTGGAAAGCTAAAGCGGTGTATTTGGCATACTGAGTCCCTACTATACGCCCATCGGCAGAATAAATATTTCCGAATTCATCTGCATGTCCACCTTCAGGAATCTCCATCGGCTCCACCTTGATGCTTTGCCCTGGAGCAAAACTGGTTATGGTCATCTCTTCAAAGTCATAAGGAGTACGTCCGTATGCTATCTTGCACCCCTTGTTTTCCTTCAGGTAAATGGCATAGAGACCATAATGATCAATGCTTTTTTGAATATGCTCTGTGCTGGTCACATGCACAACGCTCACCAATGGATGGAGTGTCTCACATCCATTGAAGTCGTTGAATGCTTGTATGGAATCAAATAAATGTTCTGTCATTTTTTCTTTATTTAAGTATTAGATTACTTACGAAGGGTAGGGGAAGCTGTTACTGCTATGTCGATTGCATTTACAACGATAGTGTGATGTTTACCTGTCCATCACCGAATGTATTCTTCAGCTGATCCTTGGTCATTCCCTCTATTTTCCCAATGCGGGTATATTGCCAGGAATTACTGTCGAAGAAGATGCAAAGCTGGTTGTTGGTATAGAGCATGATGTCGCCTGCTTCGGTGGTAATGTCGGTATCGCTTGATGGAAGTGAGAAACCAAGTGCTCCGACCTTTTCAAAGCCGCCATAGTCGTTTGCAGTGTAGGTTATAGGGCCATTTTTCAGACGAGTGAGAAGAGCTTCTGTTGCGGTATTCTTGGTAAGATTTACTTTTACTGTTTGATTGTTTACTTTCAGATTCATAGTGCTCGTGATGTTGGATGATAGATTTGTGTAGTCAATATCTTTTAGCCATTGTTCCAGTAGAGACTTTCGCTGAGAATGTTGGGAGGCATTTATCCAAAGACTCTTCGTGAAGAACTTGCCATTAGGTACAAGTCGTTTGGCATCTGTTTCCACGCCACTGATACCGCTACTATGACTACTCACGATGAGCCCAACATTTTTGTCTGCCATTTCTTTGCCGTACTTGAAGAGGAATGTTTGCATGTTGCTTGCCATCTGGCTCCACCAGAGTGGGGTTGCAATAATGACGGTGTTGTACTTACTCATGTCCACTTTGATAGAATCAATGGCAGGGTAGCTGCTTTCACTGTTAGGATTGTTCTTGATCTTATTGAGCTGTTCTGTACCGATAGCGTAGTTGTTTGCGGCATAGTTGAGGCCTTTTTCTACAGGCTCCACTTCAATTATATCGGCATTAATCAGGGTCTTTAAGTCATTGATAATCTGCTCCGTATTGTTTGTGTAGCTGTAATAGACGACTAGAGTTTTTGTCTCTCCGTTTCCTTCACTGCTTCCATTATTCCCTTTTTCTCCACTTTCTCCATTTTCTCCATTTATGTGGATGTTACTGTCAGAAGGAGGCTGTTCATTAAGTTCCTCATGCTGACAAGCCATCGTAAAAAGACTTGTTAGAACGAAGAGCAGGTAAGATAAGAATGACTTTTCACTCATGGGATTCATGTTATAATAATTGATGATGCAAAGTTATACATTATCTCCGTTTATCCTTATACCACTAATTCGGTTATTTTTACCATTATTTGTGTATCTATATTTTAATAAAAATGGGTATTATTGTCAATTTGGTAGGTTTAACCTTAAAAATTCTCGTTATTCTTTGTATCTTTGTCCCTACGAATAGACTAAACAAAAACCAAATAAAGTAAAAACAGATGAAGAGTATCAAAATGTTACTAGCTGCAGCAGCTTTGTGTGCAGCAATGCCTGTGGATGCACAGACACTGAAGATGAAGAATCAGGTGGTTCGCGTGACTGCCTATGAGGCTTCAACAGCCGTGAATCTGGTAGTAGTTAAACCTGAGAAGAAGGTAGAGACCCTAGATCCAAAGTTGTTTACCGTTGAGACCAATGGTGTGGCGCGCGTAGTAAAGGCCATCTATACTTGCGACGACCGTGGCGAGTGGTGTGACAATGGTGACTATCTGGCATTTGGTTTGGAGAATGTTGCTGACCGTAAGGCACAGCCATTGATTGCAATGGGTAGAGGTACCTGGAGTACTGCCTATCCTGTAAAGGTTTCTCTTGCTAAGGGTAAGACCATCAAGGCTGCTGGACAGAAATTTACCGCTGTAGAGTGCGAGACTCCTCATGCTCTGCGCAACTTCCTTTCTGAGTCTGACTTCTTCCGTCGTGGTACCTATACTGGTATTGCAACCGGTAAGACTGGTAGCCAGACTTTGACTTACGGTGCATACGAACCACAGGCTCTGAAACTGGATGGTAAGAAGAACCCGCTGATTATCTGGCTGCATGGTGGTGGCGAGGGTGGTACCGATGTTTCTATCGCATTGATGGGTAATGAGGTAGTATCCCTGATTCGTGAAGATATCCAGTCACACTTCACTACCGAGGGTGGTGACAAGGGTGCATACGTGTTGGCAGTTCAGTGTCCTACCATGTGGATGGATACTTCTAAGGGTATGGGTACAGGCCAGTATCCTTCACTGTACAGCGATGTACTGATGGCTACTATTCAGCACTATTTGGCAGAGAACCCTGACGTAGATGCTAACCGTCTGTATCTGGGTGGTTGCTCAAACGGTGGCTACATGACCATGAACATGCTGATCCGCAATCCTAAGTTCTTTGCAGCTGCTTATCCTACCTGCGAGGCTTATCTGGATGCCAACATCTCTGACAATGAGATTAAGGCTCTGACAGAGGAGAACATCTGGATTGTTCAGTCATACGATGATACAACTGTAGATCCTAAGGCAAACTGTATTCCTACTTTCAACCGTCTGGTAAAAGCTGGAGCGAAGAACGTTTGGATGTCTATGTTTGAGAGTGTAGAGGGTATTGATAACCCTGGCACTAAGCTCTACGGTCACTTCTCATGGTGCTACCTGTTCAACGATGCTGTTACTGCATCTCAGGAGCAAGGTGGTGAGCTTAAGCCAAGCAATAACGGTGGTGGATCTGTGGCTCCTCAGGGTTACAACAACATTTACGAGTGGATGAATGCACAGGTGCTGAAGGATCCTGTGGTAGACTTCCCAAATCCATTTGCAAACATTGTAAATGCTAATAAGCGTGTGGACGAGAATGGTAAGCAGCGTTATTAATTTTGCTTGTAAATAAATAATAAAGGCACTCTCAGTAATGGGAGTGCCTTTATTATCATTAGTTATTTTACTTTTCGTTTATTCTTCTACAGCAGCCTGCGCGGCAGCCAAACGTGCGATAGGCACACGGAATGGAGAGCAAGAAGCATAGTTCATGCCAACCTTTGCACAGAACTTAACTGATGAAGGCTCACCTCCGTGCTCACCACAGATACCGGTACGCATGCCTGGACGTACGGTACGACCCTTCTGTACAGCCATCTCGATGAGCTGGCCAACACCGTGCTGGTCAAGTACCTGGAATGGGTCTACCTTCAAGATCTTCTTTTCTAGGTATGCTGGTAAGAAGCTTGCGATATCGTCACGAGAGTAACCGAAGGTCATCTGAGTCAAGTCGTTAGTACCGAATGAGAAGTACTCAGCTTCAGTAGCGATACGGTCTGCGGTCAGAGCTGCACGAGGAATCTCAATCATAGTACCAATCTCGAATGCTACCTCTACACCTTCTTCTGCAAATACCTCTGCAGCTACCTTCTTGATGATATCCTTCTGCTGCTTCAACTCATATAGGATACCAATCAGCGGAACCATGATTTCTGGGTGAGGATCAAGGCCTTCCTTCTTCAACTGGCAAGCTGCGCCCAAGATAGCGCGAGTCTGCATAGCAGTGATTTCAGGGAAGGTAATACCCAGACGGCAACCACGGTGACCCAACATTGGGTTGTTCTCTGCCAAGCTGTTTACGCGCTTCTGGATTTCCTCTACAGTTACGCCCATTTCTTCAGCCATGGTCTGCTGACCTGCTAAATCATGTGGTACGAACTCGTGCAATGGTGGGTCAAGCAAGCGGATATTTACGTGCAAGCCGTCCATAGCCTTCAAAATGCCATAGAAGTCAGCCTTCTGGTATGGTAACAATTTAGCCAATGCCTTCTCACGACCTTCTGCAGAGTCTGCCAAGATCATTTCACGCATTGCAACAATCTTCTGGTCATCGAAGAACATGTGCTCTGTACGTGTCAAGCCGATACCCTTAGCACCGAATGCGCGAGCTACCTCTGCATCGTGTGGAGTATCTGCGTTAGTACGGATTTCCATCTTGGTGTACTTGTCGCAGAGATCCATCAGTTCCTTGAAGTCACCAGATAATTCTGCTGCCTTAGTAGGAATCTTACCAGCATATACCTGACCGGTAGTACCGTTCAATGAAATGAAGTCGCCTTCCTTGTATACAACACCCTCAATCTCTACAGTCTTGGTCTTGTAGTTTACGTTGATAGCACCTGCACCAGAAACACAGCACTTACCCATACCACGAGCTACAACAGCAGCATGAGAAGTCATACCACCACGAGCGGTAAGGATACCCTCTGCAGCAGCCATACCAGCCAAGTCTTCTGGAGAAGTCTCAATACGAACCATAACAACCTTCTTGCCATCCTCGTGCCATGCCTTTGCATCGTCAGCGTGGAATACAATCTGACCGCAAGCAGCACCTGGAGATGCTGGAAGACCCTGAGTGATAACCTTAGCCTTCTTCAAAGCATCCTTGTCAAATACAGGGTGCAACAGCTCATCAAGCTTCTGAGGCTCACAACGCAAAATTGCGGTCTTCTCGTCAATCAAACCTTCCTTAACCAAGTCCATGGCAATCTTTACCATAGCAGTACCGGTACGTTTACCGTTACGAGTCTGCAAGAACCACAGCTTGCCTTCCTGTACGGTGAACTCCATATCCTGCATATCGTGATAGTGGTGCTCCAGCTTGTCCTGCAGTGCATCGAGCTCTGCATACAACTCTGGCATAGCCTCTTCCATAGAAGGGTACTTAGCTGCGCGCTCCTCTTCAGAGATACCAGCACGCTCAGCCCAACGCTGAGAACCAATCTTGGTAATCTGCTGTGGAGTACGGATACCTGCTACTACGTCCTCACCCTGAGCGTTGATCAGGTACTCACCGTTGAACAGGTTTTCACCGTTACCAGCATCGCGAGAGAAGCATACGCCAGTTGCAGAAGTGTCACCCATATTACCGAATACCATGGCCATTACAGAAACGGCTGTACCCCATTCGTCAGGAATACCCTCCATCTTTCTGTACAGGATAGCACGCTCGTTCATCCAGCTGCGGAATACAGCGCAGATAGCACCCCACAGCTGCTCCATTGGGTCAGTAGGGAAGTCGCTACCGGTCTGCTCCTTGATAGCTGCCTTGAAGAGAGCAACCAACTTCTTCAGAGACTCTACAGAGAGATCCTTGTCCAGAGTTACACCCTGTTCTTCCTTAACCTTCTCGATGATAGCCTCGAATGGGTCAATATCTTCTTTGTTAACTGGCTTCATTCCTAATACAACGTCACCGTACATCTGTACGAAACGGCGGTATGAGTCATAAACGAAGTGTGGGTTATTGGTCTTCTTTACCATACCTTCTGCTACTTCGTCGTTCAGACCTAAGTTTAGAATGGTATCCATCATACCTGGCATAGAAGCACGAGCACCTGAACGTACAGAAACCAACAATGGGTTCTCTACATCACCGAACTTACAGTTCATAAGGGCCTCGGTGTGAGCTACTGCCTTATTTACATCGTCCTTGAGAATTTCAACAATCTTCTCCTGACCCAATTCATAATATTCATTACAAGTGTCGGTTGTGATTGTAAAACCTGGAGGAACTGGCACACCGATGAGGTTCATTTCTGCCAAGTTTGCTCCTTTACCACCCAGTGCTTCACGCATCTGAGCATTTCCTTCAGCCTGTCCATTACCGAAGGTGTAAACTCTTTTCTTGTCCATATTTATAAAAGTAAAGATTTATAAAATTATCCTCTTTTGTTTTAGTTTGCAAATCTAACGATAAAAAGTGACATTACGAAAGTTTTTTTGGTTAATTTGTAATTTCCACTTTACAAAATAGAAAACTTGGCTTTGAAAACGAGCACAAAGAAAAATCCCATCTTTCTGGCCAGAAAGATGGGATTTTGTATAATAAATTCTGTTAATTTACTTAGCAGCCTCAATAGCAGCCTTTTCCTCTGCTGCCTTAATACGGCGACCCATAGTAATGTAAGCAATAGGAGCAGCAATGAACAATGATGAGCTAGTACCAACAACTACACCAAGTATCATTGCAAATGCAAAGCTACGAATGCTTTCACCACCTAAGATGAAGATACACAACAATACAATCAGAGTAGATACAGAAGTATTGATGGTACGAGCCAAAGTGGTATTCAGAGATTCGTTGAAAATCTGCTGGTGATCACGTTTAGGATATAAGTGGAAGAATTCACGGATACGGTCGAAGATAACCACCTTATCGTTGATTGAGTAACCGATAGCGGTCAAGACTGCACCGATGAATGTCTGATCAATATCCAGAGAGAATGGAAGGATACCATAGCAAAGTGAGTACATACCTATAATAATTAAGGTATCGCACGCAAGAGCAACAGTAGAACCAACTGAATATGCCACATTGCGGAAACGGATCAAAATATAGAGGAAGATAGCTACCAATGCAATAAGCACTGAGTAGATAGCACCTCTTGTGATGTCTTCAGCAATAGATGGACCTACTTTCTGAGAAGAAATGATAGAACCACCTTCGCGGTTATCACGGTCGATAAACTTATCAAGAGTTACGTTTTCTGCTAACAGGTTAGCATCCTTCAGACTCTTGTACAGCAACTGCTCGATTTCACCGTCAATTTCTACACCTTCTTCTTTGATGCGGTAGTTGGTTGAGATACGTACGGTTTTACCATCGTTACCTAATGCGATGCACTGGCAGTTAGCCTCTGCCTCTGCCATAGGAGCGTTCAATGCAGAACGTACATCCTCAGGAGAAACTGCGTTTTCAAACTGAACGGTAAAGTTACGACCACCAGTGAAGTCGATAGACTTGCTCAATCCACGTACTGCGAAAGAAATCAAGAAGATAACAATCAAGCCACCGAAGATAGAGAATGATTTCTTGAAGTTACCCATGAAATTGAAGTGGGTACCCTTCATCAAGTTCTTGCTAATGTTGGTAGTGAAAGTCAAGTTCTGCCACTTATCCTTGTTCAAGAAATGCTCGTAAACGATACGAGTCAAGAAGACTGCGGTGAAGAATGAGCAGATGATACCGATAATCAGGGTAGTTGCAAAACCACGGATTGGACCAGTACCGAACATGTAAAGGATTATACCTGTGATGATAGAAGTCAAGTTAGAGTCGAAGATTGCAGAGAATGCGTTGCTGTAACCTGCAGCTACAGCCTGCTTAGTTCCCTTTCCAGATGCAAGCTCTTCTTTGGTGCGCTCGTAAATCAACACGTTTGCATCCACTGCCATACCCAAAGACAATACCATACCGGCAATACCACTCATGGTCAATGCTGCCTGGAATGAAGTAAGGATACCCAATGTGAAGAAGAAGTTTACGATCAAGGCACAGTTGGCAATCATACCTGGAATCATACCATACATCGCGCACATATAAATCATCAAAAGGATAAATGCTACAATGAATGACATGATACCCTGATTAATTGATTCCTGACCTAAAGATGGACCTACGATGTCTTCCTGAACAATTTTTGCAGGAGCTGGCATCTTACCAGACTTCAATACGTTAGCCAAGTCCTTGGTTGTCTCAATAGTAAAGTTACCAGAAATCTGAGAATTACCACCAGTAATTTCGCCGTTTACATTTGGAGCACTATAAACATAGTTATCCAATACAATAGCAATGGCGCGGTTGATATTATTCTTTGTCAGGTTAGCCCAAATACGAGCACCTTCCTGATTCATGGTCATGCTTACGATAGGCTTTCCATACTGATCAAAGTCATCCTTTGCATCTGTTACGACATCACCTTCCAAAGGAGCCTTGCCGTTACGCTCTGTTACCTTGATGGCATAAAGCTCGTAGTATTCGTTCTTTGCATCGAATGCAGTAACGCCCCACTTTAAGCTCATTTCCTTAGGAAGAACAGTCTTTGCTACAGCACTTTCAATAGCGCGGTTTACCTGAGCTGTGTCACGGTAGTGAGCGATACCTACAACGCAACCGTTACCGCCAAGCTGAAGAGCTGACAACAATGGATGAGCAGCCTTCATTTCATCAGTTACTGTTGCAGAAGCTTCTGTTGTACTTTCTGATGCAGCAGCCTTCAAATCTGCTAATGCATTCTTGGTAGAGTCTGCAACTTCTGTGGTCTCTGTAACAGTAGAATCAGCAACTTCAGGTTTAACACCGCTGGCAGCACTTGCCAACTGTGCATCCAATGACTGTAAGTATGGAGTTGCTTCTGCAGTGTTGTAAGTCTCCCAGAACTCCAAATTTGCAGAACCCTGCAGCAATTTGCGTACACGAGCAGGCTCTTTGATACCTGGCATTTCAACCATGATACGGCCCATAGAACTTTCCAGTTTCTGGATGTTTGGCTGAACGACACCGAAACGGTCGATACGGGTACGAAGTACGTTGAATGAATTGTCGATGGCAGCTTCAACTTCCTCGCGAAGAACCTTTTCAACGTCAGAATCTGAACTACGAGTGTTGACCTTGTCCTTCAACTGCTGTGTAGCGAAGATTTCTGCAAGCTTAGCTCCAGGAGCCTGCTTGTGATACTCGTTAACGAACAGGGTGATAAAGTCGTCCTGACTTTCTGCAGCTTCCTTAGAAGCAATCTCAACAGCCTTTACGAATGGTTCGTCTGTTTTGTTATCAGCCAAAGACTTGATAACATCAGGAACTGAAACTTCCAGAATGACGTTCATACCGCCCTTTAAGTCCAGACCCAAACCAATCTGCATTTCCTGACACTCCTTCAAGGTGTATACACCCATGTAAACACGCTCATTGCGGAGTGAATCCAAGTAAGCCTGTCCTTTTTCTTCACCCATTGCAGCAGCCTTATTTTCATAAGAGCGTGTTACAAAAGAGAATGAGAGATAGAACACACAAACAAGGGTCAGCAATACAGCTAAAATCTTTACAAATCCTTTGTTTTGCATTTTACTTTTGTTTTTTATATTATTATTTATTAAATTTCATGTCGTTACAGGGGCGCAAAGTTAAGCAAATTTTCACATCTTTAAATGTAAAACCCCAAATATTTAACGAAAAAGGCCCCGATTTTTTTAAAATGGGACCTTTTTTATGCTTTTATGAGTGAAAAGTCTATTTGTTGCTTGCTTCAAAGAGCTTTTTCTTCTCTTCTACACTCAGGCTTTGGTAACCGGATTTACGTACTTTGTCCAAGATTCGGTCAATCTCTTCCTGATTTTCATTGTGGCGTGCGTTGTATTGGTAATCTGCATTCTTTTCACCATAGTGAACTTTCATTTTAGGCTTTTTCCGTTCGTGAAAAAACTTTCGTAATTTGTCTATGTAGCCTCCAGTGATGAAGTTGTTTCCTCTAGTCCAAAAAAGAATTAGAAGGAAGCCAATGAGCATGCCGCCTAAATGTGCGAAATGGGCAATTCCATCATTGCTGCTTGATAGCCCAGATATGAGTTCAATGACTGCATATCCGATGACAAAGTATTTCGCTTTTATAGGAATAGGGATTGGAAATACGAACATTCTTTCATCTGGATACGAAAGGCCGAATGCAAGCAGAATTCCGTAAACGGCTCCCGATGCACCAACTGTTGTCATAAGGTTCAGGTAGCTGTCCATGGAAATGATAGATGTCCCGATGTTTACGCTATCATAATTGGCAAGTCCGCTTGTATAGAAATTAATCAGTTGGGCTAGCTCCTGAAACAAGCCTGCTCCTAATCCACAGACCAAATAATAAATCAGAAATCGTCGTGATCCCCATGCATTTTCAACTATACGACCAAACATCCATACAGCAAACATGTTGAATAGGATGTGTGTGAAATTTCCATGCATGAACATGTAAGTCACCAACTGATAAATCTTGAAATTTGATGCCATGAAAAAATGTAGGCCAAACAATTCTGTCAGGTCTATTCCATAGCGTGGAGTAACATACATGGCAATGAAAAACAAAACATTGATAATGATGATGTTTTTCGTGATTGGCGGCATATTATACATGACTATATTTTTCTTTTTTTTATCATTTCACAGTGCAAAAATACGAATTTATTCTGGTATTTGAGGAGATTTTATCTATTCTGTTAGTTTTTTTATGAAATTGCCCTTTTTTTTCACAAATATTGCTTGACTTTTAAAGAAGAATTGTTATATTTGTGCTTTGAAAGTGAAATTGTAACATTATAATATCTAAACTATTAGCACGTTTCATTATGAACAAAAGTGAATTAGTAGCAGCTATTGCTGAAAAATCAGGTTTGACTAAGGCTGATTCTAAGAAGGCACTTGACGGTGTTATTGCAGCTATTACCGATGCTCTGAAGGCTGGTGATAAGGTTGCATTGGTAGGTTTCGGCACTTTCTGTGTAGCTCAGAAAGAGGCAAGAACAGGTATTAACCCAGCAACTAAGGAGACAATCCAGATTCCTGCAAAGAAGGTTGCTAAGTTCAAGGCAGGAGCAGAGCTTACAGACGCTATCGCTGATTAATTTTTTAGTTGGCAACGAAAAAAAGGAGGTGCTATTAGCATCTCTTTTTTTGTTATTAATTTTTTTGTTCGCCTCAGTTGAGTTATCTTTGCATCCGAATTTAGCTAAATTTCGTAATGAACATAGAAGAAAAATTGATTCAAGCTGTCATTAAGGCTATTCATGCCTTGTATGAGCAGGATGTTACTGCAGAACAGGTGCAGTTGCAGAAAACTAAAAGAGAGTTTGAGGGCCACTTGACATTGGTGGTATTCCCATTTTTGCGTATATCTAAGAAAAAACCTGAAGTAACAGCTCAGGAAATTGGTGAATATCTGATACAGAATGAAGTTGCAGTATCTAAATTTAACGTCATCAAGGGATTCCTTAATCTGACCATTGCATCGGGTGCATGGATAGAATTGCTGAACAGCATTCATGGCCAAGAGAAATTTGGCTTGACTCCTGCTACAGAGAGCTCTCCATTGGTAATGATTGAGTATTCATCTCCAAATACAAATAAACCACTTCATTTAGGTCATGTCCGTAACAACTTGTTAGGTGTTGCCCTCGCAAATATCATTGCAGCAAACGGTAATAAGGTTGTAAAGACCAATATCGTAAATGATCGTGGTATCCATATCTGTAAGTCCATGTTAGCTTGGCTGAAGTATGGAAACGGTGAGACTCCAGAGAACTCCGGTAAGAAGGGTGATCACCTCATTGGTGACTACTATGTAGCCTTTGACAAGCACTATCGGGCAGAGGTTAAAGAGCTAATGGCTCAGTATCAGGCTGCAGGCTTGAATGAGGAAGAGGCAAAGGCAAAGGCAGAGAAGGAGTCTCCACTGATGAAGGAAGCACATGAAATGTTGGTAAAGTGGGAGCAGAATGACCCTGAGGTTCGCGGTTTGTGGGCAAGAATGAATGAATGGGTTTATGCCGGCTTCGATGAAACTTATAAGGCTCTGGGTGTTACATTTGACAAGATTTATTATGAGTCAAACACCTATTTGGAAGGTAAAGACAAGGTACAAGAAGGTCTGGATAAAGGATTCTTCTATCGTAAAGAGGATAATTCTGTATGGGCAGATTTGACCGAAGAGGGACTTGACCACAAATTATTGCTTCGTGGCGACGGAACTTCTGTATATATGACTCAAGATATTGGTACTGCAAAGCTTCGTTTCCAGGATTATCCTATTAATAAGATGATCTACGTTGTTGGTAATGAGCAGAATTATCATTTCCAGGTGCTTTCTATCTTGCTTGATAAGCTTGGCTTTGAATGGGGTAAGGACTTGGTTCACTTCTCTTATGGAATGGTTGAACTTCCTAATGGAAAGATGAAGAGTCGTGAGGGAACTGTGGTTGATGCTGATGACCTGATCGAAAAGATGGTTGACGATGCAAAGCAAATGAGTGCAGACAAAATCAATAAGCTTACAGGTATAACCGAAGCAGAGGCAAACGAGATTGCCCGTGTTGTTGGCCTCGGTGCCTTGAAATACTTCATCTTGAAGGTTGACCCTCGCAAGAACATGTTGTTCAATCCAGAGGAAAGTATTGATTTCAACGGAAATACAGGACCATTTATCCAATATACCTACGCACGCATTAAGAGTGTTCTCCGAAAGGCACAAGAAGCTGGTCTTTCTATACCAGAAGCGTTGCATACAGAGGTAGAATTAAGCGAAAAGGAGGAAGGCTTGATCCAACTGCTTTCTGAGTTTGCTACAACAGTAAAGGCTGCCGGCAAGGAATATAGCCCAAGTACCATTGCCAACTACTGCTATGACTTGGTGAAGGAGTATAACCAGTTCTACCATGACTTCAGTATTTTGCGTGAAGAGGATGAGAACAAGAAGATTTTCCGTCTGACACTTTCTGCCAATGTGGCTAAGATTGTGAGCTTGGGCATGGGACTTCTTGGTATAGAAGTTCCTGAAAGAATGTAATCCATGGCAAAGGATAACCTGCAAAATCCGCCAGACTGGAGGCATGATACAGTGCTTCCACTTCCAATGGAAGTGACGGCAGAGGCTTTGGCGGTTGATGCCGCATGCAGTGGAAATCCAGGCCCAATGGAGTATCGTGGAGTTTACCTTAAGACCGGACAAGAGATTTTCCATTTTGGCCCTGTGAAAGGGACAAACAACATTGGTGAGTTCTTGGCTATTGTCCATGCCTTGGCATTGATTCAGCAAAAGGGGCTGTCTATGACTATTTATTCTGATAGTAAGACTGCTCAGTGTTGGGTCAGGCAAAAGAAAGTGAAGACTACACTGCAGCGAACTCCTCAGACAGAACAATTATTTCAGTTAATAGCGCGTGCAGAGAACTGGTTGCGAACACATTCCTATACAACTCCTATATTAAAATGGGAGACGGAGAAATGGGGAGAGGTTCCTGCTGATTTTGGAAGAAAATAGTAAAAAAGAAATATAGTATAATCAAATTAAGGTAATTATTATGGAATTTGCTCGTTTGACTGCAGCCGAGGCTGCAACTTTGGTTAAACATGGAATGAACATTGGCTTAAGTGGTTTTACTCCTGCTGGTACAGCAAAGGCTGTTACCGCAGAGGTTGCTAAGATTGCTGCTGCAGAACATGCTGCAGGTCGTCCTTTCCAGATTGGTATTTTTACTGGTGCATCAACCGGTATGTCTACTGATGGTCTTCTTTCTGAGGAGAATGCTATCCGTTATCGTGCTCCGTATACTACAAACCCTTTGTTCCGCAAGCATGTAAATGCTGGTGATATCGCATATAATGACCTTCACTTGTCTCAAATGGCTCAGGAACTTCGTTATGGTTTCATGGGTAAATGTGACATCGCTATTCTTGAGTGTTGCGAGTTCACTCCAGATGGTAAGGCTTACTTAACAGCTGCAGGTGGTATTGCTCCAACAATTGCACGATTAGCTGATAAGATTATTATTGAGCTGAACCATTTCCACAGCAAGGCAGCAATGGGTCTTCATGACGTTTATGAACCATTAGATCCTCCTTATCGCAAGGCTATTCCAATTGAACATGCAAGCGACCGCTGTGGTTTACCATATGTTCAAGTCGATGTTAATAAGGTTGTAGGTATTGTTGAGGTTGATCTGCCAGATGAGGCACGTAGCTTTACAGCTCCAGATCCTGTTACTGACAAGATTGGTCAAAACGTTGCAGATTTCCTTGCTGCAGATATGAAGCGTGGAATTATTCCTTCAACATTCTTGCCTTTGCAGAGTGGTGTTGGAAATATTGCAAATGCTGTGTTGGGCGCTTTGGGTCGTGATACAACTATTCCTGCTTTTGAAATGTATACTGAGGTTCTTCAGGATGCGGTTGTTAAATTGATCCGTGAAGGTCGCGTAAAGTTTGGATCAACTTGTTCTTTAACAGTAACTAACGATTGCTTGAAGGGTATTTACGAGGATATGGACTTCTTCAAAGATAAGTTGGTTCTTCGTCCTTCTGAAATCTCAAATAACCCAGAAATTATTCGTCGATTGGGCGTTATTTCAATCAATACTGCAATTGAGGTCGACTTGTATGGTCATGTTAACTCTACCCAGATCTGCGGTACAAAGATGATGAATGGTATTGGTGGTTCTGGTGACTTTACCCGTAATGCATATATCAGTATCTTTACTTGTCCATCAGTTGCTAAAGACGGCATGATCAGTTCTATCGTTCCTATGGTTTCTCATGCAGACCATACAGAGCACGATGTAAATATCGTCATTACAGAGCAAGGTATTGCTGATTTGCGTGGAAAATCTCCAATGGAGCGTGCTAAGGCTATTATTGAAAACTGTGCACATCCAGACTATAAGAATTTGTTGTGGGATTACCTGAAGATTTCTGCTAAGGGTCATACCTGCCACAACATGGCTGCAGCACTCTCATTCCATGATACATTCTTGCATCAGGGTGACATGCATCTTGTTGATTTCAGCAAGTTTGGAAAATAATACGATTATATAATTAAGATAATGGCTGTATCCTATAAAAGGATATGGCCATTATTTTTTTTTTCGAAAAATTTACGGCATGTGCAAAAATCTTCATACCTTTGCAGCCGATTTAAAAATGTGGAAAGATTTGGGCAGCTTGCAACCACAGAAAAAAATGCTAAAAACATCCTTTTTCTATCCCTCAAGTGGGGTTTACTTCCCAAGCCATTTCCTCTTATATTTATTGTTTAATTAATAAATTTAAAGAAGATGGGATATTTATTTACTTCTGAATCTGTTTCTGAAGGACATCCTGATAAGGTGGCCGATCAGATTTCTGATGCTGTTTTGGACAAAATTCTTGCTTTTGACCCACAGAGCCATGTGGCGTGTGAAACATTGGTAACTACTGGTCAAGTGGTGTTGGCAGGAGAGATTACTACAAATGCCTATGTGGATCTCCAACGAATTGCTCGTGAGGTGATTAATGAAATTGGTTATACCAAGAGCGAATACATGTTCGATGGTAACTCTTGTGGTGTGTTCAGCGCTATTCACGAACAAAGCGGTGATATCAATATGGGTGTCTCTCGCGAGAAAAGCGAGGATCAGGGCGCTGGCGACCAGGGTATGATGTTTGGCTATGCGACAAATGAGACAGAAAATTATATGCCGCTTTCATTGGACTTGTCACACAAATTACTGATGGTATTGGCGGACATTCGTCGTGAAGGTAAGCAGATGACTTATCTTCGTCCAGATGCCAAGAGCCAGGTGACAGTCGAGTATGATGACAATAACAATCCTGTTCGTATTGATACTATTGTGGTTTCTACCCAGCATGATGAATTCGTTCTTCCAAAGGAAAATACCAAGGAAGCACAGGCTGCTGCAGATGCAGAGATGCTGGCGCAAATTCGTAAGGATGTCATTGAGATTCTGATTCCACGTGTAAAGGAGTCTATTCATAATGAAAAGGTTTTGGCCTTGTTCAATGACAATATCATTTATCATGTTAATCCTACCGGTAAGTTCGTAATTGGTGGCCCTCATGGAGATACTGGTCTTACAGGACGTAAGATTATTGTTGACACTTATGGTGGCAAGGGTGCTCATGGTGGAGGTGCCTTTTCTGGTAAGGATCCTTCAAAAGTAGATAGAAGTGCCGCTTATGCTGCACGTCATATTGCCAAGAACATGGTTGCTGCAGGTGTGTCAGATGAAATGCTTGTACAGATTAGTTATGCAATTGGTGTAGCAAAACCTATTAATATTTATGTGAACACTTATGGCCGTGGTCATGTGAACATGACTGATGGTGAGATTGCACAGAAGATTGATGCTCTTTTCGATTTGCGTCCTTATGCTATTGAGCAACGCTTGAAATTGCGTAATCCTATTTATAAAGAAACAGCAGCTTATGGTCACATGGGTCGAGAGCCAAAAATTGTTACCAAGACGTATGACTCTATGTACAACGATAAGAAGAAGGTTGTAGAAGTAGAGCTGTTCACTTGGGAGAAGCTGGACTATGTGGAAAAAATCAAACAGGCTTTTGGTCTTTAAATGCCGCATCATGGAACAATCAATATAGATTCAGTAAGTGCCCTTTTTGAGAAGGGCACTTATTTTGATTCTTTCTCAGCCTTTCATACCATGGGACATCCAGCCCCTGGTGTAGAGGGTGAGCTTCTTCCCTATGCTCTAAAAAACGATGTTTTCGTGTTGGGGGTATTGGTTGCTTCTTTTCTCCTCATCTGTTTTGTCCTCAACAAAGGTTATCTTCTGATTGCTCACCAGATTAAAGAGTTTTTTGTTGAACGTACTCGTGGTAACCTTTTTGTTGAGACTGGCACAGAATTCCGTTATCAATTTTTCTTGGTCACTAACACTGCTTTGTTATTCGGTGTTATTGTCTATGCAATCTATTTTAAGCCAGATAGTTCAACCGAGCTTATCTCTTCCTGGAGATTATTACTTTTCTGCATGGGGACAAGTATTGTTCTCTATTTACTGAAGTTTATAGTGTATTCATTTGTAAACTGGATATTCTTTGAGGGTAGTAAAGGAGAACGATGGATGGAAATATACTCATTGGTCGTTTCTTTGCAAGGGATTTTATTCTTCCCATTGGCTTGTGTGGTTGTATATTTTAATTTGAATACAAGTGATAGCTTAATAGCATTGTTAGTGGTACTCTTTATTGCCAAATTGTTACTGTTTTGCAAGAGTTTGAGCATATTTTTTGTGAATCTGCAAGGTTTTTTGAGCAATATTTTGTACTTTTGCACCCTCGAAATGATACCTATGCTTTTATTACTAAAAATCATAGAAAACATAAACCAAAGTTGGACAATAAATTTTTAGGACATTGAAGCTCGATAGAATACTTATCTCACAGCCAAAACCGGCATCAGAAAAATCACCTTATTTTGAGATTGCGAAGAAATATGGTGTAGACCTAGTGTTTCGTCCTTTCATTAAGGTTGAAGCAGTTTCTGCAAAAGAGTTCCGCGCTCAAAAGACGAACATTCTTGATTATACGGCCGTTGTATTTACTTCTAGACATGCAGTAGATCACTTCTTCCATTTGGCTCAGGAACTGCGTGTAAACATTCCTGAAGACATGAAGTATTTCTGTATTACTGAGACTGTGGCGCTCTATATTCAGAAGTATGTGCAATATCGTAAACGTAAGGTGTTCTTTGGCTCAACAGGAAAGATTGACGCATTGTTACCAGCCATGTTGAAGCGTAAGACTGAAAAATATCTAGTGCCTCAAAGTGACGTTCATACTGACGAAATTTCTCAAATGATGGAGAATAATAAGCTTCAGCATAAAGAAGTGGTTATGTATCGTACTGTCAGCAATGATTTTACTGAAGGTGAAGCATTTGATTATAACATGTTGATTTTCTTCAGCCCTGCAGGTGTGTCTGCTTTGTTGAAGAATTTCCCGGATTTCCAGCAGGGAGAAACTGCATTAGGATGTTTTGGACCTACTACAGCCAAAGCAATCAAGGATGCAGGTTTACGTCTGGACTTGCAAGCTCCAACAGCAACTGCACCATCCATGACAGCTGCTTTGGAAGAGTTCATCAAGAACAATAAGGATTAATGCCGAATGTACCACACTATACATTCAAGAAGTCGGAGAGATTATGCAGTAAGATTGAGGTAGACCGACTCTTTAATGGGGGAAGCAAGTCAATGTCTGCTTTTCCTTTGAGAGTTGTGTTCCGTCTTGATGATTCCGAGGAACAGAATGTAGCAGTATTGGTTTCGGTTTCTAAGAAACGGTTTCACCATGCAGTGAGCCGTAACCGCGTAAAACGTCAAATTCGCGAATCTTACAGAAAAAATAAGCAAATGCTTTGGGATGCCCTTCAAGGTCATTCCAAAGCATTGTCTTTGGCATTTATCTGGTTGGCTGATGATCTTCATAGCTCTTCTGAAGTAGAGAAGAAAGTGGTGAATCTTCTTCAGAGAATAATTGAGAGGATACCTATGTTGCTTGCTGAAAACAATGTGAAAGATGAAAAATGTAATTAACAGCATCTTGCACTTTCTTTCCCAGTGCTTACTTTATCCTATTTATTTTTATCAGCGCTGCATTTCGCCGTTGACTCCACCATCTTGTCGTTTTACTCCAACCTGTTCCCAATATGCCGTCGAGGCCATAAAAAAGCATGGTCCTTTCAAAGGTTTTTATTTGGCTGTTAAACGCATTTTGCGATGTCACCCTTGGGGGGGCTCTGGTTATGATCCTGTACCATGATTGACATCCATTCTCATACTCCTGGAAGCAATGCAATCTATAATCTGACCATAGATGAACTTAGATTGTCTCCGCCCTATATAGATCAAAAACAGCGATTGAGTGTAGGCATCCATCCATGGAATGTCTCAGAAATGTGGGAAAAGGATTTCTCTTATGTAAAGGAATGGGCTTCCTTACATCAGGTAAAAGCTATAGGGGAGTGTGGATTGGACAATGTCGTACCTTCGGTCTATCAGGAAAAATGCTTTGTTGCTCATATTTTATTGGCCGAAGAAGTGGAGAAGCCGTTAATTATTCATTGTGTAAAGGCTGTAGACGCTCTTCTATCTATTAAAAAGAACTTACAACCTAATCAACCGTGGATTTTTCATGGGTTCAGGGGAAAACCACAGCAGGCAGAACAGCTCCTTAAAGCAGGTTTCTATTTAAGTTTTGGGGAACATTTTAATCCACTATCCGTCCAAACATGCCCGATAGAGAGACTCTGTATTGAGACAGATACGTCTGCATGGAGCATTGAAGAAATAGAAAAAAGAATACAAATGATTCGTTTATCTACTCAAGAAAGTTGTGCTAAAGATTTGTTTCTTAAGTAAAAGAGTAGTAACTTTGTAGCCGCAAATTTTAAAAAACATAATCATTCGATGAATTTTGTAGAAGAACTGAAATGGCGTGGTATGATTCATACCATGATGCCAGGTACAGAAGAATTGTTGGAGAAAGAAATGGTAACAGCATATGTAGGTATTGACCCTACTGCTGATTCATTGCATATTGGCCACTTGTGTGGTATTATGATGTTGCGCCACTTCCAGCGTTGTGGCCATAAGCCATTGGCATTAGTAGGCGGTGCTACAGGTATGATTGGTGATCCTTCAGGAAAGAGCCAGGAACGAAACCTTTTGAATGAAGAAACTCTACGTCACAACGTGGCATGCATCAAAGCCCAGTTGAGCCGCTTTTTGGATTTTGAAAGCGATGCAGAAAATAAGGCTGAATTGGTTAATAATTATGACTGGATGAAGGATTTTACCTTCCTGGATTTTGCTCGTGAGATTGGTAAGCACATTACCGTAAATTATATGATGGCAAAGGACTCAGTGCAGAAACGCCTGAATGGTGAGGCACGTGATGGTTTGTCATTTACAGAGTTTACTTACCAGTTGCTTCAAGGATATGATTTCCTTTATTTAAATCAGAACAAGAACTGTAAGTTACAAATGGGCGGTTCTGATCAATGGGGAAATATTACCACAGGAACAGAATTGATTCGTCGTACTACAGGTGGTGAAGCATTTGCTTTGACTTGTCCTTTGATAACAAAGGCTGATGGTGGTAAATTTGGTAAGACAGAAAGTGGAAATGTATGGTTGAGTCGTGAATATACTTCTCCTTATAAGTTCTACCAGTTCTGGCTGAATGTCAGCGATGCAGATGCGGAGCGTTACATAAAGATCTTTACATCCCTTCCAAAGGAGGAGATTGATGGCTTGATTGCAGAACATCAGGTAGATCCTGGTCAGCGCATTCTGCAGAAGCGTTTGGCAAAGGAAGTTACAATTATGGTGCATTCTGAGGAGGATTACAATGCTGCTGTCGAGGCTTCTGGTATTCTGTTTGGAAAGGCTACAAAGGATGCTTTGCTAAAATTAGATGAGGCTACTTTGCTGGATGTGTTTAATGGTGTACCTCAATTCGAGGTATCAAAGGATGAAATCATGGCAGGAATCAAGGCTGTAGATTTATTTACAGAAAAGGCTGCTATTTTCCCATCCAAGGGTGAAATGAGAAAACTGGCACAAGGTGGTGGTGTCTCTTTGAATAAAGAGAAGCTTTCTGCATTTGATCAGGAGATTACCTCTGCAGATTTACTAGATGATAAATACTTGTTGGTACAGAAAGGAAAGAAGAATTACTTCTTAATTATAGCAAAATAAGTGGTAAAATTTGGGAGTTTCCCAAAATCCATTTATCTTTGCACCGTCTTTGAAAAAAGGCTTTAGGATTGGACTATGGTGTAATGGTAGCACAACAGGTTTTGGTTCTGTTTGACTGGGTTCGAATCCCGGTAGTCCAACCCAATAAAAAGCAGTATACTACGTAGTATGCTGCTTTTTTATTTTTTTGATTTAGAACTGATGGCTTTAATATTTCGTATTAATCCTCCGTATTTGGCTCGTTTCACGGCTGATCCCTTAAAGAGGGCTTGATATTGTTCCACAGAGAGCTTTTGCCACTTCTCTGGTGTCATTTCCATCAATTCTTTTGTCGGAATAAACTCTTTGTGTGTAGTTGGCTGTGCAAAAGAATTGTGTGGGCAGACTTTTTGACACAGATCACATCCGTAAATACAATGACCCATTTTTTCTTGGGCTTCGGGGGAAATCTCTCCTCTGTTCTCAATAGTCTGAAAAGATAGGCATAAGTTAGCATTCAACATGGGATAGCCTGTTTCAGAATCTATATATAAGGCTTGCATCGGGCAGCTCTCTTGACAGGCATTGCAATTCCCGCAATGGTTCTTCTGAGGTTCATCATAACACAGTTCTAAGTTTATCAGTATTTCTCCAAGGAAGAATGCAGTTCCATGATGAGGTATGATAAGCTGCGTGTTTTTTCCTCTCCATCCTATTCCTGATTTTTCCGCCCAATAACGCTCCATTATTGGAGCAGTATCACAGAAACAGCGTCCTTCTGCTTCAGGAATTATCTGCTTGATGTATTGCAGGAGTTGGAACAGATGTTCTTTCATGACATCATGATAATCTTTCCCATAAGCATACCAGGCTAACTGATAACCCTCCATTTCTTGTTTAGGAAAATAGTTCATTGCTACAGAAATGACACTCTTTGTCCCTTCTACTAGAAGTGTAGGATCAAGTCTCTTTTCTATATGGTTAGCCATATAATCCATGGTGGCTTGGTTCCCTGCAGTAATCCAGTTTCTGAAAGCTTGACAGACTTTTTCATCCACTTTCTCAGCCTTTGAAATTCCACAAACATCAAAGCCGAGGCGGGTTGCTTCGGCTTTGATGTATTGGGTAAGGAGTTTTTTGTTATCCATTTCTCAGTCAAAAACTTTAAAGGTATAGCCTTGGGCTATCAGCCATTCTAATGCGGTAGGAAGCATTTTTTTGAGTTTGTCTATGCTCTTTAAAGAGTCATGAAAAGTAATAATGCTTCCATTTCGTACATAGTGTTTTACGTTCCATAAAACTTCTTCTGCCGTTAAATTTCGGCTGTAGTCACGTGTGACAAGATCCCACATGATAATCTTGTAGTTATTTTTCCTGAGTTTTATATAGTTATGCCACCGCATAATGCCGTGAGGAGGTCGCATCAGATTCGTATGAAGTAATAGATTTGCTTTCTCTACATTATCGAAATAGGTTTTATTCGTATGTTTGAAAGCTCCCATATGATTATAGGTATGATTACCAATTCTATGTCCTCGCCTTTTAACTTCTTCCAATAAATCGGGATGTTTAAAAGCATTTTCTCCCACCATGAAAAAAGTAGCTTTAATGCCATAGTTATCTAAAACATCTAGAATCCAAGGAGTTGCCTCTGGAATAGGACCATCATCGAAGGTAATATAAATATCCTTCTTCTTTTGGTCCATTCTCCAGATAGCTCCCGGAAATAACCACCGAAGATAAATAGCTGGTTGTTCTATAATCATACTTATTCTGCAGAATCGCTTTCTTCTACTTCTTCGATTTCCATGTAATCTTCTTCTGGAACGATTTGTTTCCCAAATCTTACTTGAAAAGCATTATAAAGGGAATCGGTCAGTTTAGCATAAGTCTCTGCCAACTCGTTATCTCCATATTTTAAACTATTGGCACACTCGTTCAATACAGAAAGATAGTATTGAAAATCAGAACCGGCTAGATGAACAGAATCCAAAGAGAGGAAATATCTGCAGTATTGAGCGGCATTATTTGCCACTTCTTCAAGAATAGCACATCCTTCCTTCTTCTTTCCAAGTATCAGCCAAGCCTTAGCCAAATCAACGGAACCTACTGCATGAGCATGTGGAATGTTATATGCAGGAATTTCTTGCTCACAGTATTCCAATGCTTTAAGTGCCTTATCCTTTTTACCTTCCTTAAGAAGCTGAGTTACAAGGATTGAGAACATTCTGCGGTGACTACCGCACATGCGCAGCACAGTTTCATCTAAGTAGATGCCTTTCTCCTTGATACCACCAAACTTGAACTTGGTCATGAGGTTGGTATACATCTTCTCAGAATCTACGGCATGTTCACGGGTTGCATCGGAAATCAATCCGTATTCCTCAAAGTTAAATGGGGTAAGACGATAAGCCAGACCTTCTTGCAGGAAGTACTTATCCAAACCTAAGTGATTCTCTCCACCTACGGTAATAGCCATGAATATAGGACGCTCCCAATTTGCATTTGCAAGCATTTCCAGCATCATGAGCTCACTCTTGTACAGACCTCTTTTCTGCAGTGGGATAATCATTTTGTCAGGGATAGAATCTCCAGGAATCATGACTCCAGAGCGTCTGATTGCTTCTTTGTCCAACGTGATTTCAAGTGTATCTGTTGGGATACAGTGCAAGTCTTCGTCTGTATTGCGAACCCAATGTTTCAGAATATTCTTGACTTCGAATGGATTTTCACCAAAATGTTCTTTTGCTTCCTTTGGATGTTCTGCATAGAGTTTTCTGATTTCTTGCTCCATCTCTGGTCGAACTTGGACATATTCGTTGGTTCCTGTGACATATTCAATTCGGTCCCAATGAATTGGCAAGCTAGGAGAGGTATAGCATGGACGACGCATCTGGTCAATGTACCAGTCTGTTTGCAGATAACTCAAGTTACATACGCGTGAATCGGTGCGGAACCCTTCTACATCTTGATTATACCACAGTGGGAAGGTATCATTGTCACCATTGGTAAAGATGATAGGATTGCCTTCTTCTGGCAGGGTCATCAGGTAGTTTTGACCAAAATCACGACAGGTATAACGTCCGCTTCTATCATGGTCATCCCATGTCTGGCTCGCCATTTGAATAGGAACAAACAGACAGATGACGCTGACAACGGCAGCACTGAGGGTAGGATTCAGCTTCTTCTCCAGGAAACTGATAATTCCAGCTACACCTAAGCCAATCCAGATGGTGAATGCATAGAAGGAACCTGCATACGCATAATCTCGCTCACGAGGCTGCATAGGAGTCTGGTTAAGATACAGCACGATTGCAATACCTGTCATAAAGAAGAGGAAGAAGGTTACCCAGAACTGTTGGATACCGCGCTCTCCCTTATAAGCCTGCCAGAACAGACCGATAAGTCCTAAGAGTAATGGTAGACAATAGAATACGTTATGACCTTTATTCTCTTTCAGGACATCTGGTAAAAGGTCTTGATCTCCCAGCATGGCATTATCCAACCATGAGAAACCAGAGATCCAGTTGCCATGCTCTGTTTCACCATAACCTTGTATGTCATTCTGACGACCGGCAAAATTCCACATGAAATAGCGCCAGTACATGAAGTTCAACTGGTATTGGAAGAAGAACTTGATGTTATCCAGCTGAGATGGCATTTTGACAAATATCATGTCACCGCACTGGTCATAAGGGACTTCAGTTCCGTCAATTCCTCCTAATATGCTTTCGTATGAACTTGCATGATCTGCCGACCACATTCGTGGGAAGAGCATGTTTTGAGCATAGACATAATCGGTCTTGTGACGAATCAGTTCATAGGTATCCTTTTCGTTTTCCGAAGCTTTCTCCTTACGCTGATAAACAGGAGCACCTTCACTCTGCTTAGGGGTACAATATCCGTCTTGTGGTACGAATTCTACCTTAGAAGTATAGGCAGGACCATAGAACAAAGGACGTGTACCGTATTGCTCTCTTCCCAGATATTCACCTAAGGTAAAGATATCTTCTGGAGAGTTCTGGTCCATTGGTGTATTGGCAGATGAACGAATCACAATGACAGCATAAGAAGAATAACCAATCATGATCATGAGCAGACAGATAAGACTGGTGTTCATCATACGGGATGTGATATGTAACTTGCTATCTGCCTTTTGCCAAAGCAGGAAACCAATAGCAGCAAGAATGACAGCACCGATGACTACACAGCTGAATCCATAACCATAGAAAGGAATGCCCAGCAAAGCAATACTTAATAAATAAGATAGGTTCATGCGCATGCGGTTCTTCTCTGTATAGCTTTCGTAGATTGCCCAGATCACTATGCCAACCAATAACGCAATGTAAATGTAAAGTCCGGTATTGAACGAGAAGCCCAATTGGTTAACGAATAGTAATTCGAACCATCCACCCATCTTGACGATACCTGGAACAATGCCATAAAGAACCGCTGCAACTAGGATCGCTGAAATGATAAGTGCAATGATAGAGCCTTTTAAGTCTGCTTGTGGATTGCGCTTGTAATAAAATACAAGAACAATGGCAGGTATACAAAGGAGGTTCAAAAGGTGTACACCTATGGACAATCCGGTCAGGTAAGCAATCAAGATAAGCCAGCGATCACTATGCGGCTCATCGGCTTGGTCTTCCCATTTCAGAATCAGCCAGAATACTGCAGCTGTAAACAAAGATGAATATGCATAGACCTCACCTTCTACAGCGGAGAACCAGAAAGTATCACTAAATGTATATGCTAAAGCTCCTACCAGTCCAGATCCCATAATGGTAATCAGTTGTGCTTGCGTTGGTTCTTTTCCATCTTTGCACAGAAGTTTTCGGGCCAAATGGGTAATGGTCCAAAACAGGAAAAGAATACAGGCAGCACTAAGTAGTGCAGACATGGTATTTACCATTCTTGCAACATTTGAAGGATCACTGACAAACTGTGAAAATAAGTTAGCAGTCAACATGAAGAATGGTGCGCCAGGTGGGTGGCCTACCTCCAGCTTGTAAGCTGTGGTAATAAATTCAGGACAGTCCCAAAAGCTGGCTGTCGGCTCAATGGTGGAGCAATACACAAATGCTGCAATGGCAAAAGTAATCCAACCAAGGAGATTGTTGATGAAATTGTACTTTTTCATTCTGTTTTTATAATGTTATAATTCTCTTGCAAAATTAACAATTATAGTGTTACCCTCCTCAAAAGGGTATTATTCTTTGGCATTATTTATCATTTCCAAAGTTTCGCTAACGTATGCGGTTCGTTTTGCGTGTTGTTTAACGGCACTTTGGTCATGGCTAACCAGGATTATTGCAGATTCCCGATTAATTTGTATTAACAATTGATAGAGCTTTTCTTCTCCCTCACGGTCTAGATAGGTGTTGGGCTCGTCTAATATCAGGACTTTTGGATGTGCTACGATGGCTCTGCCTAGAAAAACACGTTGCAGCTGGCCTCCACTGAGCTGACCTATCTGACGTTCTTCCAGACCTTCCAATCCCAGTTGCGAAATGACTTCTTTAACTCGTTGGTAATCCTCATCCTTATACTTGTTAAAAATGGATTTCCGATGAGCCAACCCGGAAAGAATCACTTCTTGGGCAGCAATGGGGAATTTCTTGTCTATCTGGTTGTATTGGGGTAAATATCCTATAGTAATCTTTTCTACAGATTTCCCATCCTCAAAAAACTGAACAGAACCTTTTTCTGGCGTCAAAAGCCCTAATATGATTTTCATCAATGTTGTCTTTCCTCCGCCATTTGGACCTATAATACCTAAAAAATCGTGCTCTTCAATTTCCAATGAAACATTTTGAAGTACGTTTCTTTTTCCGTAGTTAGCCCATATGTCATTCAGTTTAATAATAGGTTTCATTTTTTCAAGCTGTTTGCAATATGAATGATTTCTTCTTGCCAATTATAGCTTAAAGGGTTTATTGTGACTATTTTTGCGCCTATTTCCTTTGCTATGATTTCTGCATTATGGGTGTTAAATTCCTTTTGAACGAAAATCACCTTCACGTCATTCTGTCTGCACTGCAAGATCAGTGATTTTAGTTGGGCAGGTGATGGCTCTTTCCCTTCATCTTCTATACATAATTGCTTCAACTGATAATCGTTTGCAAAATAGGTCAATGTGGGATGATAGATTGCGAATGTTTTCTGCATTTCATCATTGACCACCTTACGAACCTCTGCATCGGTTTGTTGAATGAGTGTGACAAGCCTTGTGTAGTTCTGTGTGTACTCATCCTGATGCTCTGGATCAATTTCACAAAACAGATTACAGATATTCTTACAAATAATCAGAGCGCAAGATGGACTTGTCCACGTGTGTGGATCCTTTCCATGCTCTTCTCCTTCATGGTGATGGCTGCTTTCCAGGTAAGTAATACCTTCGGATGTGTTTTTGAATGTTACATTGGGAGCGTTTTCTGCCAGTTTTGAAATCCACTGTTTTTCAAATCCCAATTGTCCAACCGTAAGGAATGCTTTACATTCAGTTAAGTCCATGAGCTGCTGCGGAGTCGGGTCATAGGTTTCTGGACTACTACCCGTTGGCACCATTGTCTGGATGTCAAAATGGTTTCCGGCAATTTGCTCAGCAAAGAACCGCAGAGGTTCTATGGTTACGAATACGCTTGGCTTGTCAGACACAGGTCTTGGCTTGCAGGCTGTAACCACAATACCTCCTAAGGTTGCTAGACAGCAGAAGATTAATAGTAGTTTATGTTTCATTCACTTTATTTTTTAAAACCATTCCGGGGCAAATGCAAAGATAATATATCTAAGTCCTTTTCCTAGTGTCATTGCAAAGAGTGTAAGCCAGGCATTGGCTCTCATCATCCCTAAACATACACAGATTACACTTCCAAAAGCGGGAAGGAAAGAGATTGATGCTATCCAAGGGCCAAATTTCTGAATCCATCTTTGTACTCGGTCTAGTTTTTCTTGTTTGATATTGCAGTAGTCAACAAACCATTGGGCTTTTCCTAATAGGCCTAAGGCATAATTGAACATACCGCCAGCAGTATTTCCTATCGTACCCCATAGAATCAGTTTCCATGGGTCTAACCCTGTGGTTGCCAGTCCTAGCATGACTAACTCAGAGTTGAAGGGAAAAACTGTTCCTGCCATGAATGCAGCAATCATCATTCCCGCATAACCGTAGCTTAGAAGAAATTGAATGAAGGCATCCATAATGTGTAAATAGTTAATGCAGCAATCAGCATTACAATCGTAATAAAGAAGTAATTACTGAACTTGTTGTTTGATAAAGTCAGGAAATGGGCAATCAAAGGACTGCTGTTCATAACTAAAAGCAGATAGAACTCTTGAAAGTGATGTGGCAGTACAATGATTCCGAGTGTTAGAACCAATTCCATCCAAAGGATAAAATAGAAGAACATTCGTACTTTGATTTTATCCTGGAAATTGTTTCGGATAAAATGCATCACACTTGGAATCACAATCAGGAGTAGCAAGGTAAATGCTGCAACATGGTGTGAATTGACCGTGTGGTATTGGAACGGAATCCATTGGCTGTAATCCGAAACATATTGAATGATCAAGTCTGTTTTGTCAATCAGAAAACAGCTAGAGAATACCAACCAGAACGGAAGGAAAAATCCGATTAGTCCGGCGAGAAAAGATTTGAAACTTAGTGCTCTGAAATAACCCAAGACAAAGAAAAACGCTAATGCTAAGATGCAGAGAGGTTGGATAATCATGCTGATACCTCCGATGCATGCATAAATGAAGAAGGTTGTTCCTGTATTATGATTCTGCTGGTAAATGTACATCAGTGCATGGTAGCAGATCAATAGGCAGAGTATAGCAAAATGAGCTGTTTGGAAGGGATGGAGGAATCCACAGCTTGTCCATAGAACCAGAAGTGTTGTTCCTACCATTCGGGTTCTTACTCGGATAAGCATGTTTGTGTTGTTCAATTCCACCATGAATGCTGTGCATATAGTGCAAAAAACAAGTCCTATCCAATGTGTGAGCTCATAAGTTGGATTTGCATAAATCCAGATCAAAGCACATAACACGGCAGCAACGGGCAGCAAAAAGCTGCTCGTTGTTACGATGTTTTGTAATCTTTTCTGTTGCATGTATTATAAATCAGCGCCAATATCAGAGCGGAAATACTTGTCTGTATAGGTAATCTTCTGTGCTTGTGCAAATGATTGTGCCAATGCTTCTGCCTTATCTTTACCATAAGAGCTAACGGCAATCACTCGTCCACCGTTTGTAACTACCTGACCGTCTTTCATCGCTGTTCCAGCATGGAAAACAATACTGTTCTCTACTTGGTCAATGCCACTGATAGGGTATCCTTTCTTGTATGCTTCTGGATAACCGCCAGAAACCAACATGACACAGACTGCAGAACGCTCGTCAATCTCCAGTGTTTTTTCGTCCAGATTTCCGGCAGCTACACCTTCAAACAGTTCTACCAAGTCACTCTTGATACGAAGCATGACACTTTCTGTCTCAGGGTCACCCATACGAACGTTATACTCAATAACCATTGGATTGCCCTTTACGTTGATCAAGCCAAAGAAAATGAAGCCTTTGTAATCAATACCTTCTTCTGCTAATCCTTCTACGGTTGGACGGATGATACGATCCTCAACTTTTTGCATCCATTCCTTGTCGGCAAATGGAACAGGACTTACAGAACCCATACCACCAGTATTCAGTCCTTTATCACCTTCGCCAATTCGCTTGTAATCTTTTGCTTCAGGAAGAATGGTGTAATGCTTACCGTCGGTAAGTACGAAAACTGAGCACTCTATACCGCTTAGGAATTCTTCAATGACAACCTGAGCAGAAGCGTTACCAAACATACCGTTCAGCATTTCCTTCAGTTCTTTCTTTGCTTCTTCTAGGGTAGGGAGAATCAAAACACCCTTACCGGCGCAGAGACCATCAGCCTTCAGCACGTATGGTGCTTCCAGTGTTTCCAGGAACTTCAAACCTTCTTCAACGCTAGTTCCGTCGAAAGTGCGGTATGCTGCTGTTGGAATATTGTGGCGCTGCATGAATCCTTTTGCAAAGTCCTTTGATCCTTCCAGTACAGCACCCTGTTTTGAAGGGCCAATGACAGGAATGGCATTCAGCTTTGCATCATTCTTGAAGTAGTCATAGATACCCTTAACCAAAGGGTCTTCAGGACCTACAACAACCATATCAATTCCATTCTCAAGCACGAATGTCTTAATCCCTTCAAAATCATCTGCTTTAAGGGAAACATTCTCACCTACACCTGCAGTACCTGCATTGCCTGGAGCAATGAACAGTTTCTCAATTTTTGGACTTTGGCTGATTTTCCAGGCCAGGGCGTGTTCACGACCACCAGATCCTAATAATAAAAGTTTCATATTGTTTTTTTTATTTCAGATAATCTTCAAAATATTGTGTAATACGCTTATAGAGATGGATTCGGTCGCGTCCTCCCATGTTATGTCCGTCTCCTGGATAGACAAACAGATCCGGCTGAGTACCTGCATCAATACAAGCACGCAGGAAAGAGTAAGTGTGTTGAGGTACACAGGTTGGATCATTTCCACCAATAATGATTTGCAGCTTACCCTTCAGGTCTTTTGCACGGAGGGTCAGGTTGTTACCCTTGAAACCTTCTGGATTAGTTTCAGGAGTATCCATATAACGTTCACCATACATCACTTCGTAGAGTGCCCAATTAATGACAGGACCACCAGCTACACCTGTCTTGAATACGTCATTGTAGGTTAGCATCAGGTTGGTGGTCATGAAACCACCATAGCTCCATCCATGTACACCGATACGGGTTGGGTCAACATATCCGGTAGCTTTTAGGAATTCTACACCCTTTATCTGGTCTTTCATCTCTTCGGTACCCAAATGACGGAAAGTGCAGTTTTCAAAAAGCAGACCACGGTTTGAACTTCCACGGCAGTCAACGGTATAGACCACATAGCCCAATTGAGCCATATACAGGAACCATCCGTTGGCACCATAGTTGCGTGAGTTTGTAATCAACTGGGTGTGTGGACCTCCGTAAACGTAAATGACAGCAGGATATTTCTTGCTTGGATCAAAGTTAACTGGCTTAATCAGACGATAATACAGATCTGTTACGCCATCTGCAGCTTTTATGGTTCCTAATTCAATTTCTGGCAAATTGTATTGTGCCATAGGGTCTTCGGTAGCAGTACTCAAGTTCAATGTCTTGCCCTTTCCGTTGGTTGCAAGAACGTCAACAGTGCTCAACAACTTAGCAGATGAGTAAGAATCAATGATATACTTTCCACTGCCAGAAAGGGTAACACGATGGTTTCCATCCAGATTTCCGATAGTTTGTTGTTTGCCGTTTACTACGCTTACCACAAATGGGTTTGTATTCAGTGGAGACTCCTGGGTACCTGTGCCTACAATTTCCTTAGTTGCAGGGATGAAGCCAACGATGCTCTTCACCAGCCAGTCACCTTTGGTGATAGGAGTTACTTTCAGGTTCTCTAAGCATTTACCACCGGCTGCAC
Source organism: Bacteroidaceae bacterium (assembly GCA_024401095.1). GTDB lineage: Bacteria > Bacteroidota > Bacteroidia > Bacteroidales > Bacteroidaceae > Minthousia. The sequence goes on along the minus strand of JAKSLR010000022.1, from coordinate 18,592 downwards.
ATTCTTTCCATTCTCCCTGCTGAGGCTGGCTCAAGTCCATGAGATACAAATGGTTAAATCCGTCACGTTGGGTCTGGTAAATGAACTGATTGTCATTCCAAGGCAAGAATGTCAAAGGATTCTGTGGCTCCACATATTTAGGATGAGTTTCTTCATACAAAGTGGTAACCTTTTCTCCTGTTTCTGCATTATACTGAATGAGTTCTGCATGATTCTGGTCGCGGTTCAGTTCAATGATAAACAGACTCTTTTCATCAGGGCTCCAGCTAATATTGGTAAAATAGCGGTCGGTTGGATCTGCTGTTTTTACATAAATGGTCTTCTGCGTAGATGGATTATGGATGCCCACATATACTTTATGGCTGGTCATTCCTGCCATTGGATATTTGTCTGGTTCCAACGTTGCAATACGGGTAGAGGTGTTTACCTGAGGATAGTCCGTCACCATAGATTGATCCATTCGATAGAAGGCTACGAGATTGCCCTTAGGGCTCCAGAAGATACCATTGCGAATTCCGAATTCATCGCGGTGTACGCTCTGTCCGTTCAGCCATCCTTCTGGATCATTGGTTACCTGCTGTTCTTTGCCGTTGAACATGACAAAGAAATTGTTGCCCTTGGTATATGCACTGGTCAAGTGATTCTGCTCCACCGTTTCATTCTGTGCACCTTTGACTCTGGCAACAGCATTTTCTACATTCTTCTTGTCCAGATTGTAAATCACTCTGTGGCTGCGGGTACTAATCAGCATCTTGTTCTGTCCTTTCATGAACTGGACACTCATGCCGTTTAGTTCGCCAAAACCTTTTTCCTTCAGCTCATTCTTAATGGGTTCCAGAGAAAGGATTTCTTTCTTTGAACCGTTCTTGAGATTGATTTCCAAAACATTGTTTTGGCCAATCTCTACGAGCTTGTCGCCCCACCAGGCTGTTACACCGCTTTGTGGCATAAAACTTCTGCCACCGCCTCCCATGATTTCTTCCAGGGTAAAACTCTTCTTTTCCTGTGCCATAATTGGTAGAGCTAATAAAAATGCTCCTAAAACAATAGCTAATTTTTTCATTATGCCATTCTTTTTATTCTTGATCGTTCTTTTTGAAATCTTTCTTTGCCCCAAAGATTTTTTTGCGTGCCTCCTGGCGTTCTCTGCGGTCAGTTGGCTTGCCCTCTCTGCGAGGTTTTCCGCCTTCTCTGCGTGGCTTGTCGTCTTTGCGGAAAGGTTTTCTGTCCTTGTTATCCTTGTGGAAAGGCTTCTCTCCACGAGGCTTCCTGTCTTCACGCTCAGCCTTACGTGTTGCTCGTTCTTCACGTTCCTCGTCACGCTTTGAATGTTCAAATTCACGACGTTCTTTCTGTAAATAACGCTTCTTTGCAAGTAATTCTTTGTAACGCTCGTTCTTGTCATCATCACCAAAGTCCTTTGAATCCCAGAATGTTACTTCTGTTTCTTCTACATTCTTGTCATCCGCATTTCTGCGATTTTCCTTGAGTGGCTTACGGAACTTGGCATGCATAGGTCGGTCAGATTTTTCCAGATGCTCGCCTTCTGCACGGAATTGTCTGTACTTGCCGTCAAACATTTCGTACTTGCGGAACTCACATTCCAGTGCACCATTGTACAAAGGAATACGGGTACTTGGCTTCAAGGCAATCTTGGTAAAGCACTCCTCACGGTAGCTCAGGATCCAGGCCTCGCTTCCCTTGAACTCGTGTTTCAGTTTGGATCCGATCATTTCATAAAGACCCAGCAGGTCATCTGTGGAAATACGTTCTCCATAAGGAGGGTTAGTGATGATGATGGCTTTCTCTGCTGGTTGGGTAAACTCAGCAAAATCACGTACATCTAACGTGATATCCTTGCTTAAGCCTGCAGCCTTGACATTGCGTGTCGCAATAATGTTTGCCTGTTGCTTGATGTCATAGCCGTAGATATGATGATTGAATTCTCGCTCTTCTGAATCATCGTTGAAAATTTCTTCGAAAAGGTCGGCATCAAAATCTTTCCACTTTTCAAAAGCGAATTCCTTTCTAAAGACACCTGGCGCGATGTTTCTTGCAATCAGTGCAGCTTCGATAGGAATAGTACCGGAGCCACACATAGGATCTATCAGGTCGCATTCGCCCTTCCAGCCGGTCATCAGAATCATGCCGGCAGCCAGAACCTCGTTCAGTGGTGCTTCTACGGCTTCCTGACGATAGCCGCGGCGGTGCAATGACTCACCGGAACTATCCAAAGAGAGTGTACATGCGTTTTCTGCAATGTGAATGCTGATGTATAAATCAGGATTTGTGAGTTTTACGTTAGGACGCTTTCCTGTCTTTTCGCGGAAATAATCCACAATAGCATCTTTCACACGGTATGCCACATACTGTGAGTGACGGAATTCTGTGCTGAATACCACTGCGTCTACTGCAAAGCTGGTATCTTCATCCATGACTTCTTCCCAGTTGATCGCTTTTACAGCTTCATATACCTCATCGGGATCTTGAGCATCAAAATGCTTGATAGGTTTCAGGATACGCACTGCCGTACGTAAGGCAAAGTTTGCCTTGTACATCATGACCTTATCACCGGTAAAGGATACCATTCGGCGGCCAATCTCAATATTGTTTGCACCCAGCTGGGTCAATTCTTGTGCCAGAACATCTTCCAATCCTTGGAAGGTCTTAGCAATGAGTTCAAATTCTTCCATATATAGTGTTTCGCTATCTTCTTTTATTGTCTTGCTTTTTCGGAAAGAATCACAAAGGGCTGACGCTTGATTCGTTCCTGAAGTAATTCCTCAGAGTTGCGCATGATGTAGAGCTTGTCGCTTGGACGGATCTTGTCTGGCACCTTAAAAGACACATGTACTCCCTTTCCTGCAGTTTCTACGGGTTTCAGATTTACGCGCATCTCATCTGGGGTAAGATACATGGCGCCTGTCGTAGGACCGGTGACAAGTAGTTTGTCACCCAGTTTTATTTCGGCGGCTTCTATCAGGAATTCTGCCACCCCAAGCTTAGAGAAATACTTGATGCCTTTACCGGCATAGACTTTCTTCTCGGTAGCCTCTGATCCATAACGTTCACTCCATTCTCCAAGTGTCTGTCCCAGATAATAGCCATCCCAGAAACCGCGGTTGAATACGGTGGTCAGTCGTTCATCCCAGGATTTGCTCACTTCCTCGTTCCAGCGTCCGTCCAGTACTGCCTGTATAGCCTCGCTGTAGCATTGTACCACGGTATGTACGTACTCAGGTCCACGGGCACGTCCTTCAATCTTGAAGACACGTACACCAGCTTCCATCATCTCATTCATGAAGCCGATGGTCTTCAGGTCTTTTGGAGACATGATGTATTTGTTGTCAACTTCCAGCTCCATGTCGCTCTCCTTGTCCTTTACGATGTAGGAACGGCGGCAGAGCTGCATACATTCTCCACGGTTGGCGCTTCTGCCCAGGTTGTTCAGGCTCAGGTAACACTTGCCGCTGACAGCCATACACAGAGCTCCGTGGCAGAACATCTCGATGCGGATGAGTTCACCCTTAGGACCTTTGATTTGTTCTTCTTGAATGCCGCGGTAGATTTCTGCTACTTGTTTCAGGTTCAGTTCACGGGCTAAGACTACCACATCGGCAAACTGGGCATAGAACTTTAGTGCCTCGATATTGGAAATATTCAACTGAGTGGAAAGGTGAACTTCCTGACCCACTTTGTTGCAGTAGGTCATTACGGCCACGTCACTGGCAATGACTGCAGAGATGTTGGCTTCCTTTGCCGCATTGATGATGGTATGCATCAGTTCGATGTCTTCTCCGTAAATGATGGTGTTTACGGTCAGGTAGCTTTTTACACCGTGTTCAGCACAGGTAGCTGCCATCTCTTTCAGGTCGTTGATGGTAAAAGTGCTGGCAGAATGAGCACGCATGTTCAGGTTCTCAATGCCAAAATAGATAGAGTTGGCACCCGAGTTAATGGCTGCCGCAAATGATTCGCGGGAACCCACAGGAGCCATTATTTCAAAATCCTCTCTTTTCATGTTTCTGTAATTTGGCTGCAAAGGTACAACAAAATTTATAATTTTGTAGCATTGTATGCCCGCCGTATCCTTAAAAATGTTTATTTTTGTAGCCAGACAGACACGATATTATGAAAAATAGAGTTTCAACCATAGATGTTTTGAGGTCTATCACCATGTTCTTTATGCTTTTCGTGAACGATATTCCAGGCTTAAAGGGCGTACCTCAGTGGCTTTTTCATGCAGCGGGTGATGAAGATATGCTGGGCTTTTCAGACATTATCTTTCCCTGTTTCCTTTTTTGTGTAGGAATGTCCGTTCCTTTGGCTTTGGAAAGCCGTTTCAAGAAAGGGGACACAGTGTTGCAGATTCTTACCCACATTCTTGTTCGTACGTTTTCGCTGGTGGTAATGGGCTTGTTCACTCTGAATTGTGTGAGCCATGGTGCACTTTCTACATCCATGTTTATGTTGCTCATGTCCATAGGGTTTATCATGACTTGGATAGAAGGCCCCGTCTTTTCAGCCCATCGGACGATGTATGCAGCTATCCGTGGGGCAGGTGCTCTGATACTAGCCGCACTTTTAGTGTATGCCGATGTTTCTGGGAGTCCATTCCACACGGGATGGTGGGGTATTTTAGGCCTCATAGGCTGGACTTATCTGGTGGTCTCTGTGGTGTATCTCTTTACCCGACAAAGTTTGAAGGTAAACGTGGCCGTTGCTCTCGCTGCTATTTTGTTATGTGTTCTTAATAATACGAATATAATTCCTCAGGAGTATTTTAGCCGCTGTATTTTGTTGCCGTTTATTCCGGGTGGATGGACACATCATGCGTTGGCTTTCTGTGGAGTGGTGTCTACACAGCTTATCTTGAAGTATGCAAAGGATAAACCTTATAATCTAATAGGTTTGTTCGCCTCATTTGCCAATCTTTCTGTGGTTTTGGGTGTGATTTGCCATCGTTTCTGGATTGTCTCAAAGATATATGCCACACCTACTTGGCTGTTCTTCTGTTTGGGAATCTTCTTCTGTTTGCTTATTGTCATTTTCTGGCTAACAGATATTAAGGGCAAATCTCAGTGGTTCAACTTCTTAAAGCCAGCTGGAACTGCTACACTTACTTGCTATATTGTACCCTATGTATGGTATGCTCTCAAAGGTTTGTTTGGGCTTACTCTTCCCGATGGAGTATATTATGGAATAACAGGAATACTTGTTTCATTGTTATTTTCCTATATTGTCATTTGGATTGTAGGTTTCTTCTTGAAATGGGGCGTTAAACTGAAAATATAAGAATCGAATATGAAAAAAGGAGTCATAAAAATCATTCTTGTTGCGGTAGTATTGCTTATCGTCTGTCTTGTCATTGCTGCCAATTACATGGTTAGTATGTCTTTGATAGTAGATCGTGCTCAGTTTTTTCAGGAGAAAGAGTTGTATGATAATATGCGAAAGGATTATCCGCAGACAGTCAATTGGCTTGACAGCATGCAACAAAACCATTTGTTGCGTGATACCTTCGTGGTAAGTAAGGTTGATGGAAGCAAGCTTCATGCAGTATATGCCTATGCGAAGAAACCTACAAACAAGACCGTTGTTTTGGTACATGGTTATACAGATTGCACCATTATGATGCTGCCTATAGGTTATATGTATAGCAATGATTTGGGGTACAATATCTTAGCTATGGATCATCATGCCCATGGCCTTAGCGAAGGCGAAGCCATTCAGATGGGCTGGTTGGATCGTTTGGATGTCTTGAACTGGATGAAGGTTGCTCATGATATTTTTTCCACTCCAGAAGCAGAGGCAGAGCTCGTTGTTCATGGAGTATCCATGGGTGCTGCCACAACCATGTGTGTGAGTGGGGAGGTTGAAGGAAAGGGCCCTGCAGCTCAGTTGGATTGGGCCAGAGAGATTCTTCCAATGCCTTATGTGAAGTGCTTTGTGGAAGATTGTGGTTATACTTCTGTTTGGGATGAGTTCTCCAGTGAATTGAAGAAGCGTTACGGCCTTCCGTCTTTCCCTTTGCTGAACATCGCTTCATGGGTATGCGATTTCCGTTACGGTTGGAATTTCACCGAAGCATCTCCACAGAACATGGTTTCACTTAGTTCTCTTCCTATGTTCTTCATTCACGGTGATGTAGATACCTTTGTACCTACGGATATGATTTATAAGGTGCATGCAGCAAAGCCTGAACCAAAGGAAATTTGGCTCACTCCGGGTGTTCCCCATGCTCTTTCTTATCAGATGTTCCCAAAGGAATATACGCAGAAGGTCAAGGAATTTACAGACAAATACATGTAGGGCTTCTGTTATTTGGAGGATCGTTTTACCCCACGTACGGCTTCTGCCTCCAGTGGGTTATCAGGCCAGAAGTGCTTCGGGTATCTTCTTCTCAGTTCCTTTCGGACTTCAAAATAGGTGTTTGTCCAGAAACTTTTCAAGTCTTGGGTGAGCTGAACTGGTTTAAATCCTGGAGATAGTAATTCCAGAAGTACTGGTAGTTTCCCTTCGTTAACCCTTGGTGTATCAACTAATCCAAAACACTCCTGAAGCCTTACTCGAAGGACTGGAAGCTCTGCCCCTTGACGATATTCTACATGAATCTTACTCCCGGTAGGCACAGTGATGTGTGTAGGAGCAAGTCTGTCCACTGCCAGTTGCTGCTCATAGCTCAACAATCCCCAGATGACTTCTTCCAGATTGATCTTCTTCATTTCGGTTGTCGTGGTGGACTTCCCCAGATAGAGAGGCAACCATTCTTCGGCTCTTTTCAGCAGCGATTCTGTATCAAGTTCAGGTAAATCCAGTTCTGGATTCCACGTACCGACTAATGCGATTCTTCGTTGCAGATGCTGTACTTTCTCATTGAAATCCAACATGCTGAGCCCTTCTTTCTGTAAGGCTTGGCAGATGACCTGCAAGACCTGTTCCTGTATGTCCTCGGAAATGGGTTTGGTGCTTACCACCAACTTGCCCAGGCGCCATTCTTTTCGGGCTATGATATTACCTTGTTTGCTGTCCCAGGAAATGTTATTGCGTTCCTTCTGTAGAGAGGAAAGGTCTTCTATCCTGACTGGTGCTGCCAGAAATACTCTACCACTCTGTGCATTCAGTGAGGCAATGGAAATCCAATCGTGTGCAGCAAGGATGTCTTGATTTTCAACCATAGCGGCATCTCCACAAGCCATAGCAAATTTGCCGTTTGTTTCTTGTCTGGCTATTCGTTCAGGGTAGGCCTGTGCTATTAGTTTTCCTATATCAAAAGGGTTCACCGTACTGTTGTCTTCCTCCACCTTAGCCAGTTTCCGGTATTGTTCTGCCGATTGTATGATGCGTTCCCATCCGCCTTTGTTTTCCCTTCTGTGCTTTCGCAGTGTTGCAATTCTCAGGCTCAGGTCTGCACTGTTTTCTGTTCCTTCCAGTGGATCTCGTTCTTCCAGTAGGGCAGCAATGTCTGCAGCCAGTGCTTTGAGTGCTGTTGTCTGTGCACAGACCAGCATCTGAGCAATGCGTGGATGGCAAGGTAGGGCTGCCAGTTTTCGTCCATGTGGGGTAATCTTTTCTTGTTCGTCCAGGGCATTCAGCAGTTGTAATAGCTGTATGGCTTTTGCTACATGAGCAGGCGGTGGAAGGGTAATCCATGAGAGATTCTTTACTTGGGTTTCTCCCCAGGCTGCCAGATCCAACATCATGGGTGTCAAGTCGGCTTCCAGTATCTCTGGAGTTCTGGAAGGATCCATGCGATGTTCCGTTGCCAAGCTCCAGAGCCTGTAGCAGGTACCCGATGCAACACGTCCGGCACGTCCACTGCGCTGGGTAGCCATGTCCATACTGATGCGTACGGTTTGAAGACGTGAGAGGCTGTTTTGTGCATTGAAGGTCATTTTTCGACAGAGTCCGGCATCAACGACAACTTTTACCCCTTCTATGGTGATAGAAGTTTCGGCAATATTGGTAGCTAGTACCACTTTTCGTTGACCTACAGGGCTAGGCGCAATGGCCATCTTCTGTTCTTGAGAGGAGAGAAGTCCGTAAAGTAGGCAGATCTTTGTTTCTCCTAGCGATGTCCCTAAAAGCTCTTGACATTTCCGTATTTCAGCTTCTCCGGGAAGAAAGGCCAGAATGTCACCTTCTTCCTCTTGATGTGCTTTTCGGATGGTGTGTGCCGTAAGTTCTGCAGCATTGAAAGGATCGGCTTCTTCGGCCGTGTGTATTACTTTTACGGGAAACATTTGCCCGTGTCCTTCTATATGGGGTGATTGTAGGGCTTGACAGATGGCTGTAGTGTCAATGGTGGCTGACATCAGTAAGATTTTCAGTTCTGGCCTTAAAAGCTGTTGAGTTTCTCGGGTCAGTGCCAGAGCAAGATCAGTGATGAGGCTTCGTTCGTGAAACTCGTCAAAGATGACCATTGACACTCCTTCCAGTGTCGGGTCTGCTACAAGCATGCGGGTAAGAATGCCCTCTGTCAGAACTTCAATTCGTGTATTGTTGGATACCTTGTGCTCAAATCGTATACGATATCCTACGGTCTGTCCTACAGTTTCGTGAAGCAGGAAAGCCATGCGTTCTGCGATTTGCCGTGCAGCCAGACGTCGGGGTTCCAGAATCAGGATTTTTCCATCCTTTATGGTATTTAAGAGTGACAAAGGAAGCCGTGTTGATTTTCCTGCACCAGGAGGTGCGGTCACTACAAGGGTATTGTGCAGGGCAAGCGCTTGGTTTACTTTGTGGGATAACTCTTCAATCATATTGCAAAGATAAGAAAAAAATGGTTCTGATAGGTAGTGGCGTATAAAAGAAAACCTCCTTCTCGTTTCTCAACGGGAAGGAGGCTCTTATTCTTTTCTTAGGACTTTCCTAATAATTATCAACAATTAATCTATAACCCTAATTTACATTTAATATAATCATGAAGAAAAGAAGCATTTTCTAGCTTAAAAGTATAGCCAAGTCTTTAGTTTGTAAATTCTCTGTAAGTCCTAAAATTATATGAATAGTAGTTTTGTTTTACATTTGCAAATTAAACAGATAATGGATAAAAAGTCGCTACCATTTCGTCAATTTGCGCTTTTAAAGGCGAATAAACCGACGAAATAGCTAGAAATTGTCGTTTTGAATGCAAAAAGAAGGCTAAAAATGAATTTTTAAACGAGCTTTTAACGGATAGTGGTCAGAGAATGGAATGTTACTTTCTAGCTGAACTTGCTCTAGTTGAAAATCAGAAGAATAGAGAATGTGGTCCAAGCGAAGCAATAAATGATAGGCATTGAAGGTAAATCCTGGACCTAAGCCACCTTCCCACCAGGCATCCGAAAGTTCTTCTCCTTGTATGGTTTTCAATGAATAGGATCCGCTTAGGTCATTGAAATCACCCAGAATCAGTGTAGGTCGTTTTTCTTGTTCGCTAAGGGCTTTACAAATGCTCTGTGCTTGAACGGCACGTGCTTTATAGCCATAATCCAGTCTTCTGACATAATCTTCTAAACCATCGGACCATTTGGATTCTGTTCCCATCTGGCGGCGGGCTGTAGAATATCCATTTGATCTTAAATGACAGGTTATTAAATTGATGGTTCCTTGTGGATGCTCTATTTGCATAGAGAAAATCATAGGATTCTTCTGTAAATCATTTTTAGGATTCAAGACAGAATCTTCTAACTCTTTCCAGTCACTTGTCCCTTCTTCTAAATGAATCCGATGGTAGTTCTTGATGGGATATCGGCTGAAGACTGCATTTCCTTCATGATAGGGGAATTGTTTCTGGAGATTATTCTTCTTAGGTAGCCCTCCACTTTCCTGAAGTGCCAGAATATCAATGTTTAAGGTATCCAGATATTCAAGAATTGCATTGTTCTTTGTCAGAGCAATGTTGTAAGTCATGACATTGAGGGTTGCAGAATCAGTTTCTGTGTTCCATTCTTGTAGATATGACAAATGTACGGGAAATGTCTGGGTGTTCTTGTTGAGCGCAATACCTAGGATAAGCAGTACCAGGGCAATCTTCCATCTATTCCAGAGTAGGAGTAAGAGGATAATGACAAGTAATACAGCTAAAAGTATAGGTACTGCTAAGATATACATGGATAATATTATTGTTTCAACATGCAAAAATAGGAAGAAATGCTCACATCCCCTAATTTCAAGGAAAAAACTGAGACCCTCCTAACTCTTTATGTTGAGTATGGAGGGTCTCTTCTGTAAAACAAATTAGGACTTTTTTCTATCTGGAGAGCTAAAAGAATGTTATGATTTCTGGTAGCTCAAAAGGTACTTTGAAATAAAGTAGCAGTAATGGTAGGATTTGAATCAGTCTTCTCATTTTCTTTATATATTAAAGGTATTACTTAGAAGAAGCCATCAGAGTTCCAAATACCACATTAGCTTTTCCGTTCAGCATGGCCACAGATTTAACCACTCTGTTACCTTCTTTGTCTGTGACACCTACATATAGGTTATTGATATTTTCTGGTAAATTACAAAGTAATTCAGTAGTACTGTCGTCGTTAAGGATATAGTATGCTAAAATATAGCAGTTTTCTCCGTTTTGGGTTGGGTCTGAGCTAAAGATCTGTACTCTATAGCTGTCGCCAGTTCCGTAGTTAAGGGTAAAATCCAATGCTCCTGTATCTTGATCTGCAACAGCATCCTTGTCATTCAGTAGATTTAATTCTTGTGCAATAGAACCATTAATATTAAGTTCGTCGAGGTTACATGGTGCTTCAACGTACATTTGGTCTGAGCAACTGCAGCAGAATAATACTGTAGAAAGAATTGCGAAGAATTGGATAAAAGTTTTCATAAGTCCTAATAAATTTAAAATGTGATTAAATAGCTTTTGTTTTACAGTTGCAAAAGTATCTGCAAAAGTGTGTGCTAAGCCTATCAAGTCATCAAATTGATTTTCTGCGCTCGTTCAAACCTATGAAATGAGGTAAATTTGACGTTTTGAAGCAGAAAAAGCCAGGAAAAATGTAACAAAATGTAGTTTAACTGCAATATTTTGGGGTTTTCTTGCGTCTAAGTAGTAGAAAAGCACGAAGGTGTTGCGGTATTTATGAAATGGAGAAAAACGTACCTACCTTTGCAATATCAAAAATAAAAACAATATAATTCCAAACTTTAAAAAGAGAAGATTATGAAAAAGATGAATATGATGGCTGTAATGATGGCAATGTTCGTTGCACCTTTTACTGCTAATGCAGCAGCTATGAAAAATAATACAAGTGATGCTCACCAGAAAGAAGTTGTTTTCAAGAAAGGCCAGAACCAGCGAAAAGTGGTTTATCAGACCGATGACCAAGGACGTGTTGTCTGCAAGACTTCCTATTATTGGAATGAGTTGTTCAAGACCTGGGACCCTATGACGCGCTATTCCGTTCTGTTCGAAGATGGAAAGACTAAGGTTGTATTTGCAGCATGGAATAAAGATACGCATCAGTTCTCAAATCATCAGACTATGCAGATCTTTGACTCAAGCGAATTCCCTATCATCTTCCAATTGCCCGAATAATTATGTAAGAAGCTCTCTAAATAAAAAAGGAAACTAAACGATCAAGAAGTCCTCACCTTTGCTTTGGTGGGGATTTCTTCTTTTATTATTGATAGGGGTATTAAAAAAAGAGGTATCTTTGCAAACCGAAAGAAGAGAGAATGACTACGGCTAGTATTATACTTCTGTTTCTGTTTGCTGTTGGTGCCAGCTTTGTACAGCGTGTCAGTGGCTTCGGTTTTGGTATTTTTATCATGACAGTTTTGCCGTATCTCATGCCATCTTATGGTGAAAGTACTACCTTGTCGGGCCTGCTTGCCAGTGTTACTTCACTCCTTATTGTCATAAAGTTGTGGAAACATATTCACTGGAAAAACCTGTGGCCCATCCTTATCACGTTCCTGATTGTTTCTTTCTTTTCTGTACAATGTATTGCGTTGGCAGGCGATGGAACCTTGAAACGTATATTGGGTGCTGTGCTTATTTTGGTAAGTCTTTATTTCTTTTTTCTCAGTAAGCGCATTACGGTTAAGCCTACGTTGGCCATTCAGGGAACCATGGGAACCATTTCTGGTCTTATGGGTGGATTCTTTGCCATGCAGGGACCTCCAGCCGTGCTATATTTCTTGGCATCAGAAAAGACAAAGGAGGATTATGTTGCCATTACCCAGTGTTATTTTCTAATTGGTAATACTTTCATGACCTTTTACCGTGCGGGCAATGGCTATCTGACACCTGCTGTGGGTATAGCTTGGTGCTATGGATTGGCAGCAGTATTTATAGGCACAACTATCGGTGCAAAGGTTTTTGATCGCATTAGCGCTGAAACCCTTCGCAAAGTAATCTATATTTATATGGGAATCTGTGGTTTGGTTGCCCTTCTTTCCTGAAATGATTATTCCTTTTCAGAATTCTCTTCTGTCTTCTTTTTCTTTAAGGCCTCGTTTACACCCTTGATGAAGTTCTTGCTGTTCTTTAGAAACTTACCGATGGTTTTTGAAGCCTTTCCTGTAGCTTGTTTGACAGCTTGTGCGGTAAACTGGCCGTTCAATTTATTGAATTGTTCTTTCTGCTCAGGAGTAAATTCGCATCCTTCTGATTCCTTTGCCAGTTCCTGGTATTCTTTGGCAATGGCTTCCCATTCTTCTGCATTGGCACCTTTCTGTTCCATCTTCTCACACAGTTCTTTCATGTGTTCAATAACTTGGTCCTCTTTGGTTTCAAAAATAAAGCAGGAACTTAGACTCAGACATGCAGTGAGCCCTAAAGTTAGAATAAGATTTTTCTTCATAGGTGTATGTAAATATTCATATGTTATTTTACTAATAATAGAGTGTGAATACTCTCTGGTTTTAGGGTCAAAGAGAGATGTTTTTCTTCAATGACCAGATTTAGAGTTATAGCTGTATTTTTCTGATTGCCCACCATAACGACTATGTTACCATCTGGATTCACAAAGGCCATGATGTCCTCAAAGTCACTGTTCAGCAGGATGCGCTTGGCACCCGGCAGCACATAGTGGCTGGCGTGCTTCAGAGCATAGTAATCAGGGGTATAGGTCCAGCTGCAATCGGTTTCATTCACAGTTACAAGTGAATTCTGGTACCAGCCCCAGGTACTAGCTTTCTCATAGAACAATGAGGTGTTCCAATAGAAGTATGCATTCACACCATTACTCAAGTAGTGATGCATTAAATCCCAAGCGTGCAGCGCACCTTCCCAGTTGTTCTTTCCGTTGCCACATTCCTGTTCTGTTTGATAAAGTTTAATCTCTGGGTGATTTTTGTAGATGGATGGTAATGCATCCTTACCCGCCCATTGGAATCCTACACCCTTCACGTACTTCTTGGAGTCCGGGTCGGTCAGCAAGGTGTCCACTTTTAAAGGGTCTGCACGTTCTACAGTTCCAAAGTACACCTCTACTCCATGCTTTTCCATTTCTGGACCTAAATATTTACCTACAAAGATATTCAGGTCTTCAGATGTCCAAGAGCACGATGGATAAGGTTGGGCAGAGTTTGGTTCATTCTGAGGCATTACCATGAATACTGGCACACCTTCTGCCTTGTAAGCATCAACGTATTTTCCAAAATAACGTGCGTAAGCATCCAGATATTTGGCTTCCATGTTGAATGAAGTAATATTTTCATGTCCTTCTTCGCCAGGGAGTGCATCATTTATGCGTCTTTCCATTCGGAATGCAAGTGGCCCATCATTGAAAAATCCGCTTGTAGCTGATACGCCTCCTTCTTCACCTGGTTTCACACTTTTGGAAGCTTCTTCTTTTCGTTTTGCAATCATTTCTTCCCATTGTTGAACCATCTCTGGGGTTACAGCTCGTTCTGCATAATGCTTGCTCTTTTTCATCCAGCGTGGAGGACACCATGGAGAACCCCAGATTTTCAAGTTCGAATTGTACTTCATGGCCCATTTTATCATCGGTATAAGATTTTTCTTGTCGCGTTCAATAGAGAAATCTTTCAAGTCAAAGTCGCCATCAGTATCATCAAATGAGTAATAATCCAATGCAAAGTCATTAGCACCTATACCCATACGTCCCATTACAAAATTGGCACCTAGGCCAGGTGTAAAAAGCTCGGCAAAGATTTTCTCTAACTCTGTTTCGGGAAGTAGTTGCAATGAAGCCCATCCAAGTTCATTGAAACAGGTTCCGAAACCTTCTATGGTCTGCGCTGTTTGGTTTGTATCTATGGTTATGGTCACTACACCCTCTACTGATTCGGTAGCAGTGTTCACATCCTGAAGTTGCCAGTAATTGTCACGCTCTGACTGTACCCATTCTTTTAATTCATAGTCTTTAGGGCTACAGGCTGTAAGTACACATATTCCTAGAGTAGCTATGGTATTTGAAACTGTTAAAAGTTTGTTTTTCATTTAATTATAGCTTTGTTAAAATCATTAGAATTCATTGTTTGTATTTGTAATCATCTTTAGAATACAATTTTCTGTGTCAAATATAAAAAAAACGAAACAAATAAGACTACTTTTTCAAAAAAAATCCCTCGTTCTAGCACATTGTACAAGGACGAGGGTAGGGAAAGGGTGGGGATTAGGATGTATTATTCTAAAGTATTGCAAATACATGTGAATAATACAATGAGTATATTAGTAATATTTTCCATCCAAATTAAAAGATACTGACCCTGAAACCAGGTTTGGGGAGCTAGCTGTTACTTCAATCTTTTCGGACGTAGGGCGAACGATGAGCATGGCATTACCTAGATAGGTGGAAGGAGTTTCTGAACGGAATGAATACATATCATCCTTAGCTCCATTACCAGCAGATACGAATTCTGCTCCCTTTATCTGGAAAGAAAGTGGATATTTTTCAGGGACTGTATTACCTTCTTTATCCACAATTTCTAGGTGCAAATAAACGATTTTGTTATCGATGTTATTTTGCTCACGGGTAATGCGAACTGCATGAGGTTCACCTGGAGTTTTTAGCATCTTGCTTTCTAATTCTTTGCCATTTTTATCCAAAGCGATAGCAACAATATTACCAGGTTGATACTCCACATCTTCAAAAAGCGCAGTCAGTTCATCGCCTACGTCTTGGGTTGCGACGATTTTACTGTTCACTTCCAAACGAACCTTAGCTGCTTTTGTGACCACTTTAACTTGAAGTGTTTTACCTTCGTGACCTGGCCAATGCCATATGGCTTGTTCATTTGGCCATCCCCATAGGTTCATGGTCTCTTTCTTGCCTTCTGGTATAGATTCATGCACTAAGATTTCGACAGGGGAGATGTCCCACATGACATTGCGATAACGCCCCTGAGACTTGATGTCTCCAATGAGGTCTAAATCGCCGCACCAGTTGATGTATGTAGTAGGAAGTTTTGCAGGGCGCATCCAAAATGGAATCTCTGCAGGCTTTTCTTCCTTTTTATCTGCAGTTTTTTTCTGGTTGTCAGCAGTTAAGGTGGCATTTCCGCCACCACCCATCCACATCATGGCCGGGTTCATACCTTCCTTAGGTCCCATGGAGGTTTGGAATGCTACACCCTGCTGTTCTGCCTGATTCTGATCTATATAACGTGAACTACCACATCCAGATTCTCCCAAATGTTCCAGAGCGGTCCAAACGAAATCTCCGATGACGTATGGTTTTTCCATGGCATCTTTCCAGTATTTATACGACTGGTTTGGATAGGACTCTGTGCAGACTATCACACGCTCTGGGAATTTCTCATGATCACTATCGTATTTATCACGAAGATAGTTGTACCCTGCCACATCCAAGTGCTGGAAGGTATATTGGGAATTGTCCCACTCCATATGAATGTAAGCTCCAGTGATGCCTTGTGTAACCAAACGAGTAGCATCCATGGAACGGACCTTATCACTAAGTTGCTTTCCAAGACGAGATGCATCGGCAATGCTCCAGTTAGGAATCTCATTTCCTATACTCCACATGATGATACTAGGATGGTTCCTGTCACGTAATAGCATGGATTCCAAATCACTTTCCCAACACTCCTTGAAGAACTGGGCATAGTCATCGATATTCTTTGGCTGCTCCCACATGTCCGAAAACTCATCTATTACCAAAAGACCCAGTTTATCACAAGCTTCCAGGAAATGTTTGCTTGGTGGATTATGGGCGCAGCGCACTGCATTGTAGCCATTCTCTTTAAGCTGGCGAACCCTGCGATACTCTGCCGTTTTATACGCCACTGCACCCAAGAGACCATTGTCATGGTGCACGCATCCACCTTTCAGAAGGATTGGCTCACCGTTCAGCAAAAGTCCGGTTTTGGCACTACAGGAAATGGAACGGATTCCAAACTCTTGAACTGTGAAATCAAGAACCTTCCCTGTCGAAGACAGGACTTGGATTTCTGCATTGTACAGTGAAGGATTATCCACTGACCAAAGCTGTGGATGTGCTATTAGAGTTTGAAAGTCAACCTCCTGCTGTGAACTTGCGGCAAGAGAAAGGACTTTATGGAGTGTGGTAACCAAGGCACCTTTCTGATCTTTAATAATAACCTTCACAGAGGAAGAAATCTGCTGTTTTCTGTCATTAACAACCTTTACCTTCAAATCCACCTCCGCACTTGAAGTACTGATATTTGGGGTAGTGATATACGTACCCCATTGCGCTACATGTATAGGCTCTGTCACGACAAGCGTTACATCACGATAGATGCCTGAACCCGAAAACCAACGGCTATTCTTGCCGAAATTCCTGACCTTTACGATGATTTCATTCGCTTGTCCTTCAGCCTTAAGAGCAGATGTAATATCAACATAAAACGGGGTATATCCGTTCTTGTGCTGAATCAATGTCTTGCCATTGACCATAACATCGGTTTCCATATAGGCACCATCAAAGAGAAGGGAAAACTGCTTGCCTCTGTCTTCTCTTGAGACCGTGAACACTTTCCTATACCAACCTGTTCCATCCATGAAATAGCCCAATGAACGACCATTAGGACTGGTAGTAGAGAAAGGACCGATATGTGTTTCATCATTGGTTGCTGAGACAATCTCCATGCTGAAATCATGTGGCAAGTCAATAATCTTATGATGAATCAGAGAATCGGTTGAGAATTCCCAACCTTTATTAAAATCGATGTTTTTGGCAAACAGGGTGCTGCAAACAAACGCAAATAATAGAGTCAGCTTGCACTTCATTTCTTGGCAATATAACGGTAAACGAATGTAAGAAGAATTCCGGCAATTGCTAATCCAATGGCAACCATGAAGGCTGTTGAATAGCTTCCGGTCACAGCTAAAATCTTACCTGCAGTAGTTGGGCCACAATAGCCAGCCACGGCAAAACCAATGAACATGATACCATAATTTACACTGTTGTGCTTGGTGCCAAACTGATCGGCTGTAAATCCGGGATATACACCCATGAGTGCGCCGAAACAGATTCCAACTACTGATGTTCCTGCTAAGAATAAAATGGTATCGCCCTGGTCAATGTTCAGCAAAAGTCCTAGACCGATTAATTCCAGCACGAAAGCACCTGCCAAGACCGTTACACGACCGAATTTGTCGGATAATGTACCTGCCAGAATTCTTCCACCCACATTGAACATAGCCAGAATGGAAACTGCTGTAGCAGCCATAGTCACGGTCATACCAGCCATACCCTGTGCCATAGGCGAAGCCTGTGAAATAATCATCATGCCACTGAACGCACCACAGGTCATCATGATAATCATGATATAGAAGATAGGATCAGAGAGCATTTCCTTCCAGTTTTTGTTCACGGCTCCAACCTTCTTGGCTTGTTGTACTGGAGCGACAAAACCTTCAGGGACAAATCCTGCAGGACACTTGATGATGAAGAAGGTGCAAACGACGATGACTGTTGTGAATACGGCACCCAGAATAATGAAGCTCTGACTAACACCTACGCTATTATTCAAGACATTAGCGATAGGTGGAATAATAACGGAACTCAAGCCGTAAGTAGCAGTCGCAATTCCTCCCACGAATCCTCGCTTATCAGGGAAGAACTTCACCGTATTGTTAATGGTACATCCATATGCCATTCCTAGGCCTAAACCTACTAACAATCCATAGGTGATGATAATGCCCATGAGGCTTTCTACCATACCTGTCAGAATCATGCCGATGCCAAACATGACACCTCCTGTAAGTATAACCCACTTTGGACCAAGTTTGTCATTGATAAAACCACCAGAAATCATGGTGATAGGCCCTACAGAGTTGCAAATGGTGAATGCTATAGCCAATTGTGCAGCCGTATATTCTGTTCCGGTAATTGTTGTAAGTTTAGCAGCCAAAGGAGCAGCAAATACACTCCAAGCATACATGGAACCTATACAAAGGTTGATTAGGCAACTGGCAATTAGAACCACCCAACGTTTCTTTTCCAGACTCATATTGCTATTATCTTTTTATTCGTTTAACTTTTTTAGATATCAAGGGCTGCATGGAAACCTTCATAGACAGCCTTGGTGATATTGGCAGGACGAATGCAATCGCCAATTTCACGTACCATTGGAGCACTGCGATGAAGTAACTCAGCATCCTTACGGTTGGCACGCTGACCCACTGCACACACAATGGTCTTTCCAGGAA